>CANPWU010000004.1 GCA_947584805.1 uncultured Clostridia bacterium
TTGCGAATGTGTTGTTATACTCTTATGTAGTGGTAACCGCATTCACTGCGGTTATTCATTTCCTATATTTATTATACACTGATATTATATAAATGTCAAATATACTAAACTATTTTGTTTAAAAAAATATACAGAAAATTTGTTTGACAAAACAATTAGATTATAGTAGAATATAAATACCTTTCGCCAAAAAGGTAGAAAGGAGGTATGTCTTATAATGGATAAGCTACTTACATTGTTAAAACTTTATTTGCTTTACTTAATTGTAAAACATTTAAGTGATTAACAATAGAAAGACTAGGAATGCTTGGTTCCTAGTCTTTTTATGTCTTACGACATCTAAGCTACTTATCGACGTCTTGATATTATTATAGCATCTATTTTAATATATGTCAAATGTTATTGATTTATACAGCAAAAAGCGATATAATACGAAATATATTACAATAGCCAAAAGAGGGAATATAATGCCAAAAAAATTACTAATAACAGAAAAACCATCGGTTGCAAGAGAATTTGCAAAGGTTTTAAATATAAATGGAACTAATAAAAATGGATATTTAGAGTCAGATGAATGGATAATCACTTGGTGTGTAGGACATTTAGTTACTATGTCATATCCTGAAAAGTATGATGAAAAGCTAAAATTTTGGAGACTAGATACACTTCCATTTCTTCCAAAAGAATACAAGTATGAGGTTATTCCAGGTGTTCAAAATCAATTTAATATAATAAAAGGACTTTTGACGAGAGAAGATGTAGATACAATATATGTTTCAACAGACTCTGGGCGTGAAGGAGAATATATATATAGGTTAGTTGAGCAGGAAACAGGAGTTAAGGGAAAAATTAGAAAAAGAGTATGGATAGATTCTCAAACAGAGGAAGAAATAAAAAGAGGAATTGCAGAAGCAAAAGATTTATCAGAATATGATAGTCTTGCAGATTCTGCATATCTAAGAGCAAAAGAAGATTATTTGATAGGAATAAATTTTTCTAGGCTTCTTTCAATAATTTATGGAAGAAGAGCTGCAAAACAAATAAATGAAGAAAAAATATCAATTTCTGTTGGTAGAGTTATGACATGTGTGCTTGGTATGGTTGTTTCAAGAGAAAGAGAGATAGTAGGTTTCAAAAAAACTCCTTATTACAAAGTAATTGGAGAGTTCGGTGAAAATAGCACTTTTAAGGCAGAATGGAAAGTTACAGAAAAGTCTAAGATGTACAATTCGCCAAAGTTATATAATGATAATGGTTTTAAAACAGAAGATGATGCTAAAAATTTTATTACTTCTTTTGAAGGAAAACAGGCTAGAATTCTTGAAGTAAAAAAGTCAAAATCTAAAGAAAATGCACCACTTTTATTTAATCTAGCAGAGATTCAAAATGAATGTACAAGGAGATTTAAAATTAAGCCAGATGAAACTTTAGCTGTAATCCAAGAGCTTTATGAAAAAAAGCTTGTAACATATCCAAGAACTGATGCAAGAGTTTTATCAACAGCTGTTGCAAAGGTTATAACTAAAAATTTAAACGGAATTGCGAAAGGATTTAAAGATGAAGAAATAAGCGGATATATTAAGCAGATGGTTGATGAAAAATATTCAACAAATCTTATTAAAACAAAATATGTTAATGATAGTAAAATAACTGATCACTATGCAATAATTCCTACTGGAGAAGGTTTTGAAAATTATGATAAGCTTCAAACCTTGCAAAAAAATGTATATAGACTAATTGTAAAAAGATTTCTTGCAATATTTTATCCTCCTGCTGAATTTAATAAAATATCAGTAACAGTTCGGAATAGATAATGAAGAATTTAGTACCAGCCGGAAAAGTTTGTACAAAACCCCGGTTATCTTCAAATTGCAAAGTCTAAAAAAGAAGATGAAACAAAAGAAGGCCAAGAAGGCACAAATGAAACACAAGAAGATGAAGATTTAGGAGTATTAAATTCTCTAAAAAAAGGACAAGAAATAGGAATAAAAAATTTTGAAACAAAGAGTGCCGAAACTTCACCTCCTACTAGATATAATTCAGGTAGCATAATACTTGCTATGGAAAATGCAGGAAAGCTTATAGAGGAAGAGGAACTTAGGGAACAAATAAAAGGAGCTGGAATTGGAACTTCTGCAACAAGAGCAGAAATAATTAAAAAACTTGAGAAGATAAACTATATAGAAATAAATCCAAAAACACAGATAATCACACCAACTAAAAAAGGTGAGCTTATTTTTGATGTTGTAAAAAGTTCTATGCCAGATATGCTTAATCCAAAACTTACTGCTAGTTGGGAAAAAGGACTAGAAATGGTTGCAAAAAAAGAAATTAAAGCAGATGAATTTATGCAAAAGTTAGAAAACTATATAAAATCTAAGTTCAGTAAATTGGTAATAAGTTAATTTGCTTTATAAATGCCCAAATGGTATTAATATTTATTTGAAAGAGTTGCGTAGCGAACAGTGGCGTAAGCCACCAACCGGAGCAAAGCGAAGGGCGATTGGAGCAACCTACCATGTTCTTCTAATGGAGGTTGCGACAACAAAACTCTTGAAAAATAAATATTAATACTATTTGGGCATAAGATAAAAAATTTAATTAATTCTTAAACTTCTACTATTGATTTATAAAAAGATGTATAGTAAAATAAAATATAGACATTTTAGAAAGGAAAATATTAAAATATGTCTGAAAATAATACAAAAGATATGCAAGAAAAGTTAAAATATTTGAAACTAGATTTAAACAAAATTCCAAATATTTTACTTCAAAATATAGAAAATGAAATAAAACCAGCAAGAAATTATGAAGAGAAAAAATATAAAGTATATAAATATGTACCAATAAGTAAGATAAAAATACTTCTTACAAGAGCAAATAGATTAAACACATTGCAAGAAAAATCAAGCTTAGCATCACCACTTTATACATACCTTATGCCAGAGGGAGAAGAAGGAATATTAAAACATACAATATTTTTAAAAATGATACGTGATATTAATATACAAGAGATAAAAGAGATAGAAGAAGAGCAAAAGAAATTAGAAGGAGAAATACCATTTAAAGTAAAGTATAAAGAAAACTATCTCTGGCAAATATATTATTCAGAATATACAAAGACTTATTATATGCTTGCAACAATTGAAGATTTAGATTGTTCATGCTTATTTTATTTAATTAAAGAACAAATTGACTATGAAAAAACAGGAATAGATAAAAAAATTTTTGTTCCAATAAATTATCTAGATTATTCTAAAAAATACTTTACAAAATCAGAAGTCGCTGATATAGAAAAATATTTGTGGCAATTTACAAAAGAATGGCCGCTTGTTTATGAAGTATATGATAAAGATGATAATATGAGTTTCCAAATAGTTGGAAACACAAATGTGTATGAAAAGGTAAACAGTATCTATAAGATTAGTTTGAATTGTGAAGAAGAAGCAAATAGATTTTATAAGTTAATAAAAGCTTTGTTTATATTAGAAACTGAATTTCCACATAGATATAAATTTGAAGCAAGAATTTCTGAAAATCGGAGGACTAGAATTCACATATACCGAAGATTCAATTTCAAAAACAATTGAATATGATGATTTAAGTAAATTTATAAGAGTAGAATTTTTAAAGAATAAACAGGAATGTGAAGAAAAGAAAGAATTAGCTTTTAAACTTTGTGAAAAATTAGAAAATTTAAAAATTATTGAAAAAGAAAAAGAAGAAGAATATTATATTAGGCAAAAACAAGTAACAACTTATTTGGAATGTAGAAAAAGCTTTTTTGGTAGAATAAGGTACTTTTTTAAAGGAAACAAAAAATTAAAAGATTATAAAAAAAGTACAGAAGAATCAAAAAATGTTGAGGAAAAAGATGACAAAGAAGAACTAATATATGATGATAAAGAATACTATACAATTGAGGATTTAATAAATATTACTAAGGTATTAGAAAGAACAGAAAATGAAATAAAAGATGTAAATCAAGATATAAGAGCAAAAGAAGGGGTAATAGATAGATTATCAAAAAGAATAAGCAATGCTAAAAGCTATATAGAGGAAATAGAAGAACATAAAAAAAGCATTTTTGAATTCTGGAAATTTGTAAATAAAGATAATGTGCTTCGGACTTGAAGCTCCAGAAAAAGAAGAATCGGTTTCAAGAAAGATTGAAAAAGTTTTTGATTATGAAGAAGATATGGAAGAACTCGGAAAGAATTTTGATAAAAAGAACAGATCTACTTTTTCAAAAGAAGAATGTGATAGTTTATTTATTGCAAGTACAGATGCTTTAAACGATTTAAATTTACTTGATAATGATAATAAAAAGAAAATAGATGAGCATTTGAAAGCAATAAAGAAAGAAGCATTAGAAAAGGAAATATTATTTTCATCTGAAGAATTTGATATTTTTGGTGCTATGACTCAAGATAAAACGAAGATAAGTGTTTTGGGAAACACTAAACATAGAGAACTAGAAAAAAGCAAGTTTAGAATTCTTGAAATAAACAAAAATACTAAAAGAGATGAATATATAAGTACATTAGAAAATATAAATGCAGAATTACAGAAAGCTATAGAAAAAGCAAAATTTGGTACAGATTTAAATGCATTTTATGCAAGTACAGAAGCTATAAAAGAACAAAGATATGCTATCTTATATATAAATCCACAAAACGCAATAAATATGCTAAAGAATGAGAATAGGATAAATTTATATAATATTAAATTAAAGGAAAATACAAAAGCAATAGCATTAACAAACATTATGTATTATGATAATAGCAATAGAACACTTCCGGTTGGAATGAATGTATCTGATAAAATATTTGTTGACATGAGTAAATTAAAACTAGAACCAAAGAAACAAAAACTATTTAGAATAAATCAAGAAATAGATGAATTAAAAGTTTTAACCAAAATAATTTGCGTATACGAATATGAGGTAATGGAGGAATAATGAATAAAGAAAACGGAAAATCATTATTAATTGCAATTTTAATAGTAAGTGTTATTGCAGCTATTGGGTTTACAGCATATAAAATAGTAAAGAATATAAAAGGTGAAAAAGCAATATTTTCAAGGGTAGAAAGTGCTCAGGCAGAACTTACAAATTATATAGTTTATGGAACACATTTAAATATTGAAGGAAAAATAAACGAGTTAACACAAGGAACTACTGATATAGATTTAATTTTGGAAAGTACTGATGGCTATAAAAAAGAAATAAATTTACAATACGAAGAAGTAGAAGATGGTTATAAATTTTATACTTCTGATTTGATAAACACAGGAATAAACTTAGAAGAATTTATGAAAAATAAATATTACATGTTTATTAAACTGGAATATGGAAAGAAAAAACAGAAGTATTATTCTTTAGAGAATAAAACTGAGTATGACCAAATTGAATATTATACCATTACAAAAAATGGTCAAAATAACAAAATAGAAATTAAATTTGACAAACATGAGAGAAACGATGAGTTAATAAACTATATGGAGATTAGTGTAAAACAATCGAAGCTTCCAAAAGATGTTTATGACATAGTTATAGATCCAGGACATGGCGGATCTGACACTGGAGCACAATATAATGGATTTGATGAAGCAGATTTAACTTTAAAATTTGCAAAACAAGTAAAAGAAAAATTAGAAAATTTAGGACTAAAAGTAAAGATTACAAGAGATGGCACAGAAAGTAAAGAAAATTTCGGAACGAGAACAGTATATGATGAAAATGGAAGAGTAAATATTGTTGGAAAATCAAAAGCAAAATATGTAATTTCTATTCATTTAAATAGTATAGAAAAGCCTAATTCTGAAAGTGGAGTAGAAGTATATGCTCCATCTAAAATAAATCTTAACCTAGCAAAAGCTTTTGCAGATAATATAGTAAAATATGCAAAAACAAGTTATTCTACACTAGAACCTTCATATAAAAAGTACGATGGTGTTTATGTTAGAACATATCAAGAGTCAGAAATAGAACAAAATAGAAGGGAAGCGGAAGAAGGAGGCTATAAGCCATATAATGTAACAACAGATACTCCATATTTATATATGCTTCGTGAAACAGGTGGAATTGCAACAGGTGCTTATGTAGATGGCAGAAATAAATCTTATGGAACAAATAACTTCTATAATTCGAATATAGGAGTAGAAGCATATTTATTGGAACTTGGTTATATTAATAATAGCGAAGATATGAAAAATATACTTGAAAATGAAGATGGTTATGTAGATCGGAATTGTACAAACTGTTAAAACAGAAATACTTGGACAAATGGAAGGAGTATCATTGCCTTAGATTGATGCAATTTATTTATGAAATATCAAATGAGCATTTAAACATAATTATGTAAATCAGAAACCTTTAAAATACCACAAAAGTTGAAAAATATAAACTTTTGTGGTATAATTAATATATAAAAACCCCAAGAGGGTAAAAAATTTTTGGAGGTACATTGAAATGACAACTCGTATGAACAACCGGACCAAGAAGCTTTTTAACCGCTTCGCAGCACTTTTCGTCATCTTCGCCGTCGCATCCATGCTTCTGCTCGTGGCCACCCCGTTTCTGAAGAGCACCTTCGTGTATGGGGATGCAATACAGGAACTGAGGGATGTACATGAGCGAATCCGGCAGAATGGACGTACGAATGCACTTTCTTTGGCAGAGTATGATGCTCAAGATCGTATCGACGATCTCGCTGAGAAGGACAACGTATTCCATTTCCTGTATGTAAATAGAACAACTCGTGTTGGAGTATTGGTTAAGTGTATTGTTGTAATTGTGATGACTGCTTGTTTCTTTGTAGGTATCGCTGGCTACATCTTCACTGGATATGTTATCTATAGAGATGCACCGATTATCTTCAGAAACAGCAAACTCGCAAGTCACATCAATGCCAACAAGAAATCGAAGTTTAACCACTTCGATTACGCACCCGATAGTGCAAAGACGAAATAATGCTATCTGAATTCCCCCTACACAGAACAGTATCTGTGTGGGGGGAATTTGTTTTAAAATTCAAGAAATTTTGTAAAAATTTGATAAAACTATTGACACTAAAGGAGTTTATGATATAATAGAAACACTAAGATGCAATACAGGAGGCGACACATGGAAGAAGCCACAAAGTTTTTTGAGTTCAAAGACAGTTTTAAAGACTTACCAGATGAAGAAATAATTACACTTATAAGAAATAATAATAAATATGCTTTAAATTTCCTTTTAGATAAGTATAAAGAACTTGTTTATATGAAGTCTAGCAAGTACTTTATTATTGGTGCGGAAAAAGACGATATATTTCAAGAAGGAATGATTGGTTTATATAAAGCAATTTTAAGTTTTAAATCAGATAAACAGAATTCTTTTAGAACATTTGCCAATATGTGTATTGAAAGACAATTAATTACAGCAATTAAAAGCTCAAATAGACAAAAACATATGCCTCTTAATTCGTATTTGTCATTAAATACATCATCTTATGATGATGATGATGAAAATGAAAAGACTTTGCTTGATATTTTAAATAATAAGATGGCAGAGGATCCATTAGATACGCTTACAAAAAAAGAATATTATTCAAGTGTAGAAGATACAATAGATAAATCACTTAGTGATTTTGAAAAAAAAGTTTTAAAAAAATTCGTAAAAGGAGATAGTTATATCAAAATTGCAGAAGAACTAGAATCTCCAGTTAAATCAGTAGATAATGCAATTCAAAGAATTAGAAAAAAGGCTATGAAGAACATGTCAAATAATGAAGATATATAAAGCCTAGAATTACTTATTGTTACTAGGCTTTTAATTTTATGCTATTGTAGCTCAGTCGGTAGAGCACTTCCATGGTAAGGAAGGGGTCGGGAGTTCGATTCTCCCCATTAGCTCCACCTAAATAAAATCGCCGCACTTTGGCGATATATTGATAGATCAACTGTAAAAGGTTGATTTTTTTATTGCCTTTTATTTTAAACGAAAAGATGGTGTGATATGATTACTAATAGGTACTCTATCAAATACTGAATTTTTCATCCCTATTCAAAATTCGGTTTATGGGACAAGTTATAAACCCATTTATAAGATAATAAAGAAATAGTAAAAAAGACAATATAGAAATGCCAATAAGTATAGAAATTTTTTGTTACTTGTAGTATAATTTTGTTGAATTATAGACAAAGGGTGATAAAGAAATGAAAGAATTTATCTCGATTCTTATAAGTTTTATATTTATGAGTATAGCAAGTAGTATTGATTCAGCTTTTAACAATTTGATTAGTATAGATGCTATAGTAGTAACTGGTAGTTTTTTATTAGTAGATTCGATTTTTAGATCTTTCGGCGAAATAGGTATATGTACTTATAGGACAACAAGAAAAAATGAATGGCAATATTTATGGTTTAATATTATATTTGGAATATTAATGGGATCTATAGTTTTCATTGGAAAAAATTTTATAGTAAATATATTTGATTTAAGTAATATCCAAAAGTATATGTTATCTATACTATTAAATTTTTACATTGCGTATGTAGTATTAGGTAGATTAGCAAATGGTATTTTTGAAATAGTAAGACTTAAAGGACATCTAAAATTATATAGGAAAAGTTTAATTGTCTACTATTTTTCTTTAGTCTTTTTAGATGCAATAGCTTATATATTCACTAGAAACTTAACATTATTATTTGTTGCAACTATAATATCTTGGTTTATTTCAATTATATATATGTTATATAACTTAAAATTAAAGTTTGAATTTCCAACTAAAGAATCTTTCAAAAATGTAATTAAATACGGATTTGCATATTCTTCTGAAAGACTATTCTCTAGAGTATTTTTACTATTATATGGAGTAATTGCAAGTTACATGGGAACTGAAAATTACTCAATACATACAATTTGCTATTCCGTTTGTTTAACTTTAGAAATTATTACAAATGCATATCAAGCAACTTTAATGATTAAAGTTCCAGAAGGCAAAACATATGAAGAACAATATAATAATTGTATGTATATGAAAAGAAAATGCTTTCCTTTAATTATTGTATTGAATTTTGTATTTGCACTTATTTATCTGATAATATCACATGGTAGTTTGCCACTATATAAATGTTTTCCATATATTATATTTTACTCACTTGGTGTATTTGGATTATATCCATATGAAACATACAAAACTTTATGTATTACTCAAGGAAAATCATTTATTTTACTAATAGGTTCTACTATTGGAGTTGTAATAAGATTTTTAATTTGTTTATTATTTATAAATACTCCTTTTGCATTGTTTGCATTCAGCATAGTAAACTTTATTGACTTTTATTCTAGAAGTTTGGTTTATAGAATTGTTTTATATAAATTAAATAAAGAAAATAATTTAAAGATAGAAAGAAATGGAGATGAAATCTTAAATGTATGATTTCGTATTACAATTTGGTTTTGATAAAAAAACACAAGATTATGTTCAAAACATTAAAAATATTTTAAAATTAAATAATGTTACAGACAAAGAAAGAAACTGGCCTCCACATATAACTATTGATTTATATGATTGCAAAAATAAAGATGAATTTATAGAAAAAGTAGATAAAATAGTACAAAATATAAATAGTTTCACTATTGAATTTAGAAACTTAAGTAATTTTGATAATGAAACTCTATATATTGAACCATATAATAAAAATAATTTAATGTTTTTGAAGTCTTTATTTGATGAGAAATTAAAATCATATAGATTAGAAAAAAGCTTAAAAAGAGAATATAGACCACATGTAACGCTATGTACAAATAATGATTTATCTTCTGCATATAAAATTGCAAGTAAAGAATTTTCACATTTCAATGGAATGGTTAAGTATATATGGTGTTATAATCAAAATATGGAATTATTAAAAGAATACATTTTAAATAATATATAAAAGAGCTTATTTTATTGGTTTTATGGAAAAATATACGAAAAATTTTTAATTTTTTAAAAAATATAGTATAAATATATTGATTTGTACTCAAGAAACTTATATAAAATACCTTTCAAATATTTTTGTAAAAAAATGTAAAAATAATGCATTGAAATAATACTTTTGATATGGTATATTATATATGTCCATCTTTTTTCCAAATTTCTATAAAGAAAGGAGGGAAGAATATGTCAACAAATGAATTGATTGTTTTCTTAGTTGTGTTAGTAATAATATTGACTAGCGGAAATAATCACGGTCAAGAGTAGTATGCTATACATACTAAAAGCACCCCAATTGCCTCGAGGGGTGCTTTTAATTGTCTCATCTATATGAACAACAAATGATTTTTTAATATAATATACGGTCAAACATATTATATTATCGAATAGAGATAAAAGCAAATGTATTTTTCTATTCTGTACTTATTATACTATACTATAATAAAATTGTCAAATATTATTCAAAGCAGTTTTTTCTTTTGCGATGAGAAATAAAACCTACATTTACAAATTATGTAAATTTGTGATATAATAAACCTAGGACTTTTCATACAAGTAGCCCTTACAAAAATTTGGAGGGCACTATGTCCTCCATAATAACGCAAATTAATCTAAACAATAAAAACAAGGAGGACAAAACATGGAAATCACAGAATTACCGGCTTACCAAAGACTCGAGGAAATGTTCGAGCAGAAAGGCTATTCCCTGGGCATCGAAGACAATATGCCGATTTATAGTTGGGATGATGTTCACCGCATTCCTGCCAACTTAACCCCTGGGCACTATGTGTATGCAAGAAGCTATGGCAAAATTAAATTCAGAGATATCCCTGAGGAATATCGCACAAGAGGATTTTTCCTACATTCATTATCAGGCGCATACGAGGATGTTGTTGAATATGTCAAAGCACATCCGGAAGAGTTTGACAAGCAGTTTTTCAAAGACCATATCGCAACAGATTATTATGGACTTAAGTTCGAGCTTAATGATTTTGAGTATATGCCCCTTGAGTTCATCGATGAGGAGATGGTTGCATGCGCCATGTTCACATCTATTAGCATGCGCTATGTAGACAGACGTGGTGAGTGTGAGGAATGGTTTTATTCTGTATATAGAAGAAAACCTGAAGTTTTGACACAGGAGCTGTATACTCTCGGCGCAAGATGCTTTGCTACAAAGAGGGGTGGAAGAAACAGATTCTTGGATATTACACCTGAAAAGTTTCGAACCCCAGAATTTTACTTTGCTCTTTGTCTTAAAAACGACTCACCCGTAATGGAGGATATTCCTGAAAGCGTATTAACAACCGAATTTCTTATGGCATTGCTGGATGATAGCATTGAAAATATTCAGTGTTTCAGTGAGGCTGCATTGGAAAGAGAAGTGCCGATGGCAGGAAGAGAAAATGTAAAGTTTTGGAAATTTGCTGTAATCAGAAATGGGTATCAAAGTAAAGGCATTCCTCTCAATGATGAAAGGGTAGAATTCTTTTTATCTATGTATGGTAAGGATTCTACTGAATACGAATATGGCTTCAAAGATCGGTATAAGAGCTATCTTCGTGAGAAAAATTCTATGCCTAAACCTAAAAATGATGCAACTGAGTTAGCAGGTATGATGACCTTGGCAGGAGCATTGTCAGGTATGGGTATGGATTCTGCAATTGATCTTGGAACTGAAGCCATGAATGCGGCAACAAATCGTCAGACCATGCTTCCTATTCATTACAATCAAAGAGTCCCTTTGGAATATTCTAAAAAGTATGACAGAGAAGAATATCTGGCTGAAATCTATAAAAAGCTTGGTATTCAGGTTCTACAGGAAGCCGACTACTATTATTACAACGTTATTCTGCCTGAAAACATTTCTGTAGTTCAGGATGATTATGGCTACTGTGTAAAGGATTCTAGTGGGGAGACTCTTATTCATTATTATGATAGGGGGCCTTTCTACGATAGATCGGTTGTAGTTGACGAAATCAATGTAACTTTGTAATTAAGTAAAACTGTATTTTCAAAAGTAAAACACGAGCCTCGCTATTCAGGGACTCGTGTTTTACTAATAGAATTATAAGCAAAGTCGATGGAAAATATATAAATACAATAAATGAAAAATAAGGGAAGTTAGAAATAAATAGTTGTCTGTTTTTTTGTTTTATGATATACTAAATTTATGATTTGATTTTAAGCAAACTACTTAAAGCATAGAGGAAAATTTATGAATAAGCAAAGTAATGAAAGATTTAATAGTTTAATTAAATATATAGAAGATAACCTTTGTGAAGAAATTAGTTACAAGAAACTATCTCAAATACTTGGTGTTAATGAATATACAATGCACAGGATATTTTTATTTGTAACTAATTATACTGTAGCTGAATATATAAGAAAAAGAAGATTAAGTATGTCTGCTTTAGATTTAATTGAAGGAAAAGAAAAAATTATTGATATTGCAATAAAATATAATTATGAATCTTCACAAGCTTTTTCTAGAGCTTTTAAATCTATGATGGGATTTCTTCCAAGCGAAATAAATAATAATAAAAATTCTATAAAGTTCTTTTCTCAATATGAATTAGAAACTGAAGATGTGACAGACGAATTCGATTATCATATAGAGAGAAATATTGAATTTAAATTTTATGCTATTTCTATGAAGACAACAATAAAAAATTGTCACAAAGAAGCTCCGCTATTTTGGAAAGACAATTGTAAATATATCAAGGGAAAAAGTGAATATGGCTTACTTGAATATGACAAAACATGTAGTACAAATGAGGCTGTTTATTATATGGCTTCCAAAGAAAAATTTGAAAATGCAAAAAAATTGAATTTAAGAACAGGTAATTACCTAGTATTTGAATGCAATTATAATGGATCTGATTATTTATATGAATATTGTTGTAAAATATATAGAACTATTATTCCAAATCTGGGATGCGAATTGGAAGATTTACCTGATATTGAAGAATATTTGGAAAATAACAAACTAAGATTATATATTTCAATAAAATAAACAAACAAGTGACTTTTTTAATATTAAAAAGGTCACTTGTTTGTTTTATAAATAAGATAAAATAGATATGTAGGTTATTACCAATTTATATTATACTAGGAGGAATACGAGATGAATGAGTATTTAACTCGTGAAATCTGGAAAATGCGGAAAAACATAACAACCAAAGCAGGCACACCAGTTGTTTCTCTTGTGAAAGTAGAGAATAGAACATATCAATTACTTTTTATGTCTTGTGGTTGCGAGAATGCATGTACATTTTGCAACTATGGTTTTGACTATAATCTTACATTAGATATGGTTATGCCAGAACTTAAAAAAATAGACTTAAAGAAATTTGATATAGTTGAGCTTGAACTCGAAGCAAACGGCTCTTTTCTTTCTGAGAGAGAAATACCCTATGATTTATTTCTTGCAGTATTACAATTTGTGTCCCATAAGAACATTCCTATAATTACTATGGAAACACACTACAAAACAATTACAGAGAAAAAAATTCAAGACATTAGAAGGATTTTAGGGCAGGACCAAAAAATTCATTTTGAGTTGGGCTTTGAGTCAGCAGATGAGGATGTAAGAAGTATCTACAACAAAGATATAGACTTGTGCGAATACCTTGAAGTAACTAAATTGTGCGAAAGATATGGAATTGGTCTGCAAATTAATGTGCTTTTAGGTGCTCCTTTCTTAACTCGCGAAGAACAGATTCAAGATTGCTTGAATTCGCTTGAATTTATCTATGGTAATATGCCCAAAGGTACACATGTCGTGTTATTCCCAATAAATATCAAAAACAATACAATGATAAAACACTGGCAAGACATTGGCGTTTATGATCAAATTTCATCTTGGGAATTTGTGGAGCTTCTTCATAGAATTCCGGAAGAATATTTGGACAAATTTACAATCGCATGGTGGGGGACAAGAGAAAATGCTTTCACAAAAGGTATTATTCAGCATCCTAAAACGTGTGAAAAATGCAGAGATAGACTAATGAAATTCTATGTTGACTTTTATTGTAACTGGGATCCTTCCTATCGCAAGAAAATACTTGATGAAATATGGCAATCAAGATGTGACTGCGACAAATAATATTCCGCAAACACAAAACAGATGGCAAATACCATCTGTTTTGTGTTTATTAATTTAATAATAAATCTTTTAAATCCTTCTTTATTTTTGGTGGATAATTATATATAGGAGAACCTATGATAAATCCACATATTTGTTCAAAATTATTTATTTCAAGGTATTCATTAATTTCATTTTCTATATATAAAGTATCACATAATATGCAACTACCTAATCCTAAATTTATTGCCTGAAGACTCATATTTTCAATAGCACATCCTAAAGAAATATAATCAGGTTTTTTATAATTCCTATTTTTAGATTTAGATTTATAACTATCACTATAAATCATTATCATCTTATCAGCACTTTTAATTTGCTCTGCTGAACCTTTTACACTGGTTTGTTCTTCTGGATTAAGCTTATCCCATTTAAATAGCATATCCATAATATGATTTTTTTGTTCATCATCTAAGATATAGAATTTCCAAGGCTGTCTGTTTTTTGCAGAAGGAGCAGAACAAGCACTTTGCAATATTTCTTCTATTTGTTTATTAGAAACATTTTCACCATTAAATACTCTGGCAGAGCGTCTGTTGTTTATAACTTCATTAAAATCCATATCAATCTCCTAGTAAAATATTATAATTATTTTATTATAAAAATAAAATGAAAAAGTTACTTTAATGATATCAATTTTGTTTAAATATGTTTAATTACGCTGAATTATATGATAGTAGTAATTAAATGAATATTTAATAATATAAATCCATAAAAAGCAAAATTAGTTGTTAAAAAGTACATAGTAAAAGTCAAAGACATATAATAAATAAGAAAGGTATTTTTTATAGGAGTTTTAGAACAAAATGAGGAGAAAATTAAAAAAGTTTTTAAGCAAAAAATTACCACTTATGATTTTTTTACTTTTAATATTTTTATATATGTTCATGGCTTATGGATATGCAATACTAAAAACTGATTTTAATATAAATGGAAGTGTAAGTATTAATAGTCAAGTAGAAAAATGGAGACCTAAATTAAAATTTGTAAAAATAAGTCAAATAGAAAATGTATTTTTCTATGAAATTACTATTGAAAATGATTCAAGATTAACTTGCTATGAATGGAAATTGAAAATAGAAGATACAGAATATATTTCTTTCCCATTTGGAATTGACGCGGTAAGAGAAGATAACTCATGGGTATTAAATAATACTAAATGGGATAGTCGAATTGAACCAGGAGGAACAGTTATTTTAAATATTACTTTTCAAGTAGATTTAAATTTAAGTAATTCGATGACACCTGAAGAATACGCAAAGTATTTTACCAGAAACCATATTACAATATCTGCAAATACTAAAGAAGAAGTAGAAAGAGAAGGAACAATTATTACAAATGGAAATGCAACACTTACTTTGAATGAAAATGAGGAAGAGTTAAAAGATTTTAAAATTGAAAAAAATATTAACTATAAACCTGAAACTGAAAATGAGAAACAATATATTTTAACTATTTATAATAATTCGGATAAAGATTATTATAGAATTAGGGTAAATATGTATTTAGAAAATATTGTTTTAAAAGAAATATCTCCAATTGAAGTTATATGTAATAATATAAATAGCATAACATTTAAAGTAGCTAGAGATGTAGAGCTAGAAAGAAATAAAGCAGTATCTGTATATATTACAATTATATCTGAGGACGATAATTTTGCCCGGAGATTTAATAATTGCAGCAAGTTTATGAAAAAAAAAACAGTTTACTAACTATTAAAAGTTTGTAAACTGTTTTTTATCTAATAGAAATTTCTCCGAAATTTCTATTAGATAAAAATGGCTAAACGCAGCCTTTGAGATTTTCTCATTTCATTCGGAAACTCAAATCGGCAAGAACAAAGAGCGTCGAGGCGCTTTGTTCACATACCAAAAAAATTTACATATAATAAATTAAGCATAAATAGATTATTTTCAAAATTAAGCTGAAACTTTTATGCTAAGTTAAGGGGGCAAAAAATTGAAAAGCAAAAGAAATATTATAATTTTAGCAGTATTAATTGTAGTAGCATTAATGGCAGTAGGCTATTCAGCATTTGCTACTCAACTAAATATAAATGGAACTGCAACGATTGCAGGTGAATGGAATGTTAAAATAACAAAAATAGAAACTGAAGAAATAAGTGACGGATGTGATGATGGAGATCCTGAATATACCAATACTACAGCAACTTTTAATGCAACACTAAAAAAACCAGGAGATATAGTAACTTATAAAATAACTGTACAAAATGCAGGAACAATTGATGCAACATTAAGTACGGCAAAATTTACTCCAGACGAAGAAAATGGATCGCCTGCAATTATTTATACGACGACAAGACCTAGTGAAACATTAACTGCAGGAAGCGAAACAACATTTACAGTAACAGCAAAGTATGATGAAACAACAGAAACCGTACCAGAGATTAAAACAAAACAAATAACAGGAATTATAGAATATGTACAAAAATAAAAATCTATTAAACAAAAGTAGGGAGGGAGACCTCCCTATATATAAAAGGTGACAATTATGCGATATCTAAAAAATAAAAATATAATAATAATTTTAGTAGTATATATATTCGCAGAAATAATTCTGCAGGTAAAGAATTATTCACTCTATATAAATATAAATCCTATATTTTGGGGAATAATACTTGCTTATTTAATTTATGAGATAAAAAGAAATTATATTAGATTTAATACAGATAGAAAACATTATAAATATATTATTATAATTATAGTTTTGCATGTTTTGGCTTATATATATTTAGGAAATACTTTCGGATTTTCAAAAAGTCCATACAAACATGAAATTATACCAATATTAAAAAATGCTTTTCTAATGATATTTCCTATAATCAGCATTGAGATTGCAAGAGGTGTATTTGTAAATAGGAATAAAAATAACAAACTAGCAATAGCAGGAATAACAGTATTACTTATATTAGCACAAATAAATTATTATTTATTAGTAAATTTTAATTTGAATAAAGAAGGACTTTTTAAATATATTTGCGGAGAAATCTTACCGCTTACTTCATACAATATTTTATACACATATTTAGTATTAAAAAGTTCGTATTTAATTACAATTATATTTAGAGTTTTTATTAAATTATTATTATTACTTTTACCAATACTAGCAGATTTAGATTGGTTTATGCTTGGAACATTTGGAATCATACTACCAGTGGTGATATATATATTATTTAAATATATATTTAATAAAGAGAAGGAAGCAAAAAAGAAATATACTATTTTTGCTAAAATTAGCTATATATTAACCCTTTCCTTATGCATAATTTTAACTTGCTTTATGCTGGGAATGTTTAAATATCAAGCAATAACAATACTTTCTAATAGCATGGATCCTATATTTGGCCCAAGTGATGTTGTTATTTATAAAAAACTAGAAAAAAACAATTTACAGGAAATTCAAGTAGGAGACATTATAATTTATAGTGTAGAGAACCAAAACATCGTTCATCGTGTTGTGGATGTAATAGAAGAAGATGGAGTAATTAAATATCAAACTAAAGGTGATAACAACAATACACCTGATAGTAAGTTAGTTGATATAAGTCAAATTAAAGGAATATATTTGTTTTCTATAAAATATTTCGGACTTCCGTCTGTTTGGTTATATGACATTTTCTATAATTAAGAAGTAAAAGTATAAAAGGTTAGAAAATTATGTGTGCGCTTTCGAGCAAAGCAAGAAAGGAATGTAATCTATAATGAAAAAGAAAAGAAAATATAGAAGCATAACTAAGAGAAGTTATTCAGCAAAAAATAATAAATTATATATTATTATTTTTTCTTGTATAATTATTTTTATAATAGGAGTGCTTTTTATAAAATTAGGCATTGATGAGAGAAAAAATGTAGAGCCAGAATACACATATACTAAAGAAAAAAGTAGTAACTATGAAGTTTTGTTAAAGCCAAACGATTTTTATGAGACTACAAGTCTTCCATCTAATCTTTATTATGCTTCAAGGTCAATTGATAATTTTAATATAAATTTCAAGTATGATTTTAAGGGAAGTAAAGAAACTAATTTAAGTTGTAGCTATAATGTAACAGCAGAATTAATAGGATACGCAAATGATAAAAGTGGTCAAAGTAAAGAAGTATGGAGTAGAACGTTTGATATTGCTCAAAATAAAGATATTCAGCAAAGTTATATAAAGGAATTTTCAATTGAACAAGATGCTATCATAAATTATGAAACATATAATAATTTAGTACATTCATATGAAGAAAAGTATGGAATATCAATAGATGCTATTTTAAAAGTACGCTTAAATGTATTTTTAAATCTTCTTGATTTTAATAAAAAGGAAGCGGAAGATTATATAGAACTAGATATACCAATAAACAGTACTGTAACAAATGTAGAAGAAAGATATGAAAACAAAATCATAGATAGCATCGGTTTACAAAGTAAAAATCTTAATACTAAAGAAGCTGTATATTATATAGCAGGTACAGTGTTTGCTTTAGGAGCAATTGCAATAGCTATAATTAATATAAGAAAAAGTAAAATTGAAGAAACATTAGAAGATATGTATGAAAAAAATATAAATAAAATTTTAAAATATTATGGCGATTTAATTGTAACAGTAGATAATAATCCGGATTTAAGTAATTTGCAAGCATTAAATATCACGACTTTAGATGATTTAATAGATGTAGCAGAACAAAACAAAGCCGTTATTATTCGCTATGAAGAATTGAAAGAAGATAAAAGTCATCTCTATGTGATTGTAGATAAATATGCCTATATTTATGAAGTAACAGCTGATGAATTAAAATAAAAGTTTTTTATAATTAAAAAAGAGATAACCGCAAGCTTTTAGACTTGCGATTATTCCTTACTTAGTCGATTTACTAGTTAACTAAGATTTTAGAAAGTGGTATTAGGCGTATGAGTATCGCCCATTTGGTCATACGACACATACCGTTCGGGATGCTTAGTTCTTGTGTAGCCACTACTAATTAACAGGTTTTCGATGTCGTTAATGACTCCGTTTACAGCAATGTAGAATGTCCTACCGTACTCATCACAGACGAGCAATGACCTAGAACTTAAGTGAATGTAGGTGCCAACATTTTCAAGAGTACCGGTCTCAAAAAGTAACGATATCATAGGACGACAAGTTTCAATTTTCCCAGGGATTTCATTTACCAAAGGAGCTTCAATGATTTGATTAAGACGGCAAATCGGCTCTAAAATTGTGACCGGTTTGATGTCTTTCTCTTGTGAAAAACGAAATGCCTCCTCATAGGTCAAAGCCCAATTTTCTTCTTTGGCAATCCACTCAAGCCACTGGTACTCAGCAGGAATGATGTTATTAGGGTAAAATAACATCTTATAAAACCTGTCATGTACATTGCGGTATTTTTGATCTATAAGGATTTGCTCGATGTCGCGACGAAAAGGCGTGATAAACAACTGGTTACATTCATCGCAGTAAATAATTGCCGTAGAATGATTTTCTAAAGACTGATAAGTGTATGAGCCTCGGTCATCAGAAGAAGATTCACCTAACTCATATGAACATGCTTTGACTTCTTCCATGGTTCTTAATGGAACATGCCGAATTGGTTTCCTAAACATACTATTACCTCTTTCTACCCTTTATAAGGGAATTTAAAATATTTGCTCTTTTAGAGCAATTATAATAATCATATCACAAATTTACATAAATAGCAAGAAATAAGTCAGTAATTGTATTAAGATATCAATTCAAAAGCATTAAAATTTAAGTGAGGAGCGCTGGAGTGCTTTTGAATCAACAACCATTATCCAGTAACTATTGAAAAACGAGCAGTAGTGTGATATGATATAAAATATTAAAAATACAAATGGAGGTATTTTGATGCAAGAAAATGGACAAGTAGAAGGCAGAAATGCTGTAATGGAGCTAATAGAAAGTGGAAAAGATATAAATAAAATTTTCGTTCAATCAGGAGAAAGACATGGTTCAATTAATAAAATAATTGCAAAAGCAAAAGAAAATAAAATTGTAATTTCTGAGGTTTCCAAAAAGACTTTAGATGATATGTCTGAAACACACAATCATCAAGGAATAATTGCAAGTGTTCCTCCTTTTGATTATGCAGAAGTTGAAGATATTTTAAGTTTAGCAAAAGAAAAAAATGAAGATCCTTTTATTATAATCTTAGATGGAATAGAAGATGTTCATAATCTAGGTTCAATAATTAGAACAGCAGAAACAGCAGGTGCTCATGGAATTATAATACCAAAAAGAAGAGGAGCATTAGTAAATCGGAACTGTCATGAAAACGTCTGCAGGAGCTGCATATCACATGAAAATTGCAAGAGTAAATAATATAAATGAAACAATAAAAGAATTGCAAGAAGAAGGAGTTTGGATATGTGGGACAGATATGGATGCAAGAATAGATGCTTTTGATCAAGACTATAACATGCCAATTGCAGTTGTAATTGGTAGTGAAGGAGAAGGAATAAGTAGACTTACAAAAGAAAATTGTGACTTTCTAGTAAAGATTCCAATGTATGGGAAAGTAAATTCACTTAATGCATCTGTATCAGCTGGAATTATCATGTATGAAATTGTAAGAAAAAGAAAAAAAGTTGCAAAAACAAGCAAATAAATATATAATACAAGTGGTGATAGGGATTGGAAGAAGATAGTATAATTAATCCAGAGATAAGTGGGATAGAAGAAGCAAGAATAGAAAATACATTAAGACCAAAGACTTTAGATGAGTACATAGGACAAACAAAAGTAAAGGAAAATTTAAGAGTATATATTGAGGCTGCAAAAAAAAGAGGTGAGCCTCTTGATCATGTCCTTTTGTATGGACCTCCAGGACTTGGAAAAACAACATTATCAAATATAATTTCAAATGAAATGAATTCAAATATTAAAATAACATCAGGACCTGCTATAGAAAAACCAGGAGATTTAGCAGCTCTTCTTACAAACCTTTCAGAGTTTGATGTTTTGTTTATCGACGAGATACATAGATTAAATAAAAATGTTGAAGAAATTTTATATCCAGCTTTAGAGGATTATACTTTAGATATAATTATAGGGAAAGGACCAAGCGCAAGGTCAATAAGACTTGACTTACCAAAATTTACTTTAATTGGTGCAACAACTAAGTCAGGATCACTCGCAGCACCATTAAGAGATAGATTTGGAATAATTGCAAGATTAGAATTATATAGCACAGAAGAGCTTACAGAAATTGTAAAAAGATCTGCAAGACTTTTAGAAATTGAGATAGATGATGAAGCTTCTTCTGAAATAGCCAGAAGATCTAGAGGAACTCCAAGAATTGCAAATAGAATTCTAAAAAGAGTTAGAGATTATGCACTAGTTTTAGGAGACCGGAAATATCACAAGAGAAATTTCAAGAACTGCTTTGGATAAACTAGAAATTGATGAACTTGGACTTGACTATGTAGATAGAAATGTTTTAAGAACAATGATTGAAAAATATAATGGAGGACCTGTTGGGCTAGAAGCAATTGCTGCAACAATTGGAGAAGAAACAGAAACTATAGAAGATGTGTATGAGCCATATCTTATACAAATAGGCTTTTTATCTAGAACGCTTAGAGGAAGAATTGTACTTCCACCAGCATATGAACATTTAGGCTACAAGTTAGAAAAATAAATAAGTTGAATTCTCTATGCTTAATTGAATAAATTAAGAAAGGAAACATAATAAAATATGAAAGTTAAAATAAAAAATAAACCAATAATAGAAGATATGTTATTTTACTTAATATTTGTGATAATAGTTTCTGGAGGAATACTTTTAAAGAATTTTGGAGGACTAGATGAAATTTGGAACTATAATGTAGCACGATGTATACAAGCCGGACTTTTGCCATATAAAGACATTAGTATAATTACAACTCCATTATTTTATATTATTTGTTCAGTATTTTTAAAATTTTTTGGCAATGAATTTATAGTTATGAGAATACTTTCATGTTTTGTATTTGGTGGAATATTCTTTGTTGTATACAAGATTTTAAATAAATTAAAAATAAGTCATGGAATATTTATTATTTTATCAATGTGTATCGTTTTCTATTATATCAATCTAAATATTTTTATTTTTGAATATAATTGGGCAAGTTTACTTATACAATTGATTTTGCTATTTTTGGAACTTGGGAATACTGAAAAACCTTTAGATTGTAATTTAAAAAAAGATTTTTTACTTGGAATTTTAGCAGGACTTACAATTTTATTTAAACAAACAACAGGGCTTATTTTTTGTTTTGTCTTCATTGGATACAAAATTTTAAATGTTAGAAATTTAGAGGAATTCAAAAAATTTGTTAAAATTGCATTGATTAGATTATTAGGCGTCTCTTTGCCAGTTTTAATTTTTATAATTTATTTATTGATCAATGGAATTTTTAACGATTTTTTAGAATATTGCATTTACGGAATAACTACATTTTCAAACAAAGTATCTTACTTGGAATTATTAAAATCAAAAGAAAAGATTATAATGCTTTTAGCTATAATTATGCCAGCTCAATTAATTCTTATGTCTGGAATATTTATAGTTTCATTTTGGAAGAAAAGCATAAGAGAAAAAGAATGGTTTCAAAAAATGATACCTCTTTTAGCATATTCAATTCGGAAGCTTTTTTACAGTTTTTCCAATTTCTGATAGAATACATTTTGGAATTGGAACTATGTGTATGCTGATATCTTTTATATATTTTGTATATGTATTTATTAATAAATATATTAAAGATAAAAAGACTAAACAAGCAATTGAAATATATACCCAAATTTTTGGAAAGCTTATTATAGCTTTATTGTTGGGAATTTCAATTTTCCTAATGATTGAATATTTTAAAAGTGAAGAAAAAATTACAAATCATAAACATTTTAAAAATATAATTATAGAATCAAATTTAAATTCGCAAATAGATGAAGTAGATAATTTTATTAAGCAAAAAGAAGAAGTAGGAAAAACTGTATACATATTAGATTGTTCGGCTGCAATATATATGATACCGCTTGATAGATATAACAAAAATTATGATATGTTCAATCTTGGAAATTTTGGAGGTAATGGTAATAAAGGTATAATAGAGGATATTAAGCAAAAACAAGATGCTATATTTTTAATATTACAAGAAAAGTATATTAATAATTGGCAACACCCTATAGAAATTACAAACTATGTCAAAGAAAATTATAAGAAAGTAGATCAAGTTGCAATATTTGATGCATATGAAAAAACAGAATAAAAACTATTGATTTTTACATATATTTAATATAAAATATTTTTGGTGAAAACAATTGAAAAAAGAAAATAAAGAAAAGATTAATAAAAAAAATAAAAAGAAAGTTCCTGATAATACTGTAACTATCAGCAGATTAAAGAAAGTTGTAGTTATTATGAGTGTTGTTTTTATGCTCTTAATAGGCAGAATTCGGATGGATACAATTTGTCCAGGGTTCAGAGCTTAAAGAGATGGCATATAGGCAACAAACACTAAACAAGATAATAAGTGCTAAAAGAGGAACAATCTATGATACAAACGGAAAACCTTTAGCAATTAGTGCACCAGTAGATACTATTACAATAAATCCTGCCAAATTCGTTGTAACAGTTGACAGCAATGGGGAACGCTATGATAAAGATGTAGCAGAAATAAAAACTTTAGCATTGCAGAAAAAAGTAGCAGAAGGATTATCACAAATTTTCTCGCTTGATTATGAAACAGTTTTAGGACAAGTTCAAAGTAAAAATGGAACTGAAACAATAATAAAAAAAGTTGAGCAAGACCTAGTAGATAAACTAGAAAATTGGATGAAAGAAAATGATATAACAGCAGGAATAAATATAGATGAAGATAATAAAAGATATTATCCTTATGGAGAACGTGCAGCATATGTAATTGGTTTTACTGGAACAGATTCTCAGGGACTTTATGGAGTAGAAAGTGCTTGGGAAGAGGTATTAAGAGGAACACCTCGGGAAAATTGTAACAACTCAAAATGTAAATTTTGAAGAAATTTCAGGTAATGCACAACAATATGTAGATGTAGAAAATGGATCTGATCTTTATCTTACTCTTGATATAAATATTCAAACTATTGTAGAAGATTATTTAAAACAGGGTGTTGATGATAATGGAGCCACAGCTGGTTCTGCTATTTTGATGAATCCAAAAACTGGTGACATTTTGGCAATGGCAACCTATCCAAGCTATGATATAAATACACCTTTTACCATAAACACAAAGGAAGACCAAGAAAAATGGGAAGAATATAGTCAAGAAGAAAAAAATTCAAAACTATATGCAATGTGGGGAGCAGACAGAAACTACTATAAAACATATGAACCAGGTTCTACTTTTAAGCTATTTGTTTCAGCTGCAGCTCTTGAAGAAAAAATAACAGATACAGATATTGCAAATGATTTCAATTGCACGGGATCAATGACAGTAGCAGATAGAAATATAAAATGTGCAGCATCTGCTGTGCATGGTCATCAAACATTGAGAGATGCAATTAAAAATTCATGTAACGGAGCTTTTATTCAACTTGGTCAAAGAGTAGGTGCTACTACTTTATATAAATATTTTAGAGCATTTGGATTATTTGAAAAAACAGGGGTAGACATTACAGGGGAAAGTAGTAGTAACTTTCATACAATAAATGATGTTGGACCAGTGGAACTTGCAGTAACTTCATTCGGACAGAGATTTGAGATTACACCTATTCAATTAATTACAGCAGCATCAAGCATTGCAAATGGTGGAACACTTGTAAAGCCTAAAATTGTAAGAAAAATATCGAATGCAAATACAGGAACAGCAGAAGAAATAGAAACTACCGCTGTAAGAAAAGTTATATCAGAGGAAACAGCAGAAAAAATAAGAGATATGATGGTAACTGCAGTAAAAGGAAGAGAAAATACATATGGAAATGTTGAAGGATATACAATAGGAGGAAAAACAGGAACTTCAGAGCCACCAGTTACAAGACCAGAGGAAGGTTATGCAGTTTCATATTTAGCAATTGCTCCTGCAGATGATCCTGAATTAATAGGACTTGTTGTTGTATATAATCCAGCAACATCAAATCCATATGGTAGTAGAATTGCAGCACCGATATTATCACATATACTTACAGATGTTTTACCATATATGGGAATTGCATCTGAAAATTCAGACACTACAAATACAGTAAAAACAATTGCACAAGGTACAAATGTACTTAATGTTAAAAATAAAACTTTAACAGAAGCTAAAAAGTTACTTGAAAATTTAGGATTTAAAGTAATAACTCCAGAAACTGCAAACAGTAATGCTGTTCTTGTTACAGAACAAGTACCAAGTGGAGGAACTCAAGTGCTTCAGGGATCTACAATTGTTTTATATACAGAAGAAAGCAGTGGAAGAACCTCAGTTCAAGTTCCAAATCTTGTTGGAATGACTTTATCAGAGGCAAAATCTGTTTTATCTGAAAGAAACCTAAATATTTCATATTCTGGTTCTGGTAAAGTAGTTAGCCAAAGTATTCGGTGAAGGACAAAATATAGAACAAGGTACTATAATTACACTTAAATTGGAATAATTAAAAAGGAAATAAAGTACATATGGAATATATAGATATAAAATCAAAAAATTATTTAAAAAAAGATTTAAAAAAAATAGCAGAAATTATAAGAGATAGTGGATGCATAATAATTCCTACAGATACTGTTTATGGAATTGCAGCATCTGCTTTAGATGAGAATGCAGTAAAAAAAGTATTTGAATTAAAAAATAGAGCTTTTTCGAAACCGATAAATATTCTTGTATCGAATTTCGAAATGATTAAAGAAGTTACAAAAAATATTTCTTTAGAAGAAGAAAAAATAATGAAAAAATTTTTCCCAGGAGCACTTACAATTGTATTTGAGAAAAATGATAAAATTCCTGAAATTGTTACTTCTGGATTTAACACAGTAGGAATTAGAATGCCCAAAAATAAATTTTTGCTAGACTTAATCAATTTCTTGCGGAGTGCCACTTGCTACAACTAGTTGTAATATGGCAGATGAACCATGCATAAATAATATAAATGAAATTATGAATAAATTTAAAGATAAAGTAGATTTAATAGTTGATGAGGGAAACATATTAGAAGGAATTCCGTCTACAATTATTAGGGTAAAAGATAAAAATATTGAGATTTTGAGAAAAGGCCCAATAAATAAAGAAGAATTAGAAAGGAGCATAAAATAATGCTAATCCGGATATATTGCAACATTTCTTATAAGTATGGTACCAATAATAGAGTTAAGGGGAGCAATACCTATAGCAGTATTTACATTTCATCTTACATACTTAGAAGCATTTATAATTAGTTTTATTGGTAATATTATACCAGTATATTTTATTGTAAAGTTTATAAGACCAATATTTGATTTACTAGGAAGAATAAAATTCTTAAAAAGAATAATAGATTGGGCAACAGAAAAGGCAACAAAAAAAATTGCAGAAAGTCCAAAACTACAAAAGGGAGCATTATTAGGAGTATATCTTTTTGTTGCAATTCCGCTCCCAGGAACAGGAGCATGGATGGGATCTCTTATTGCAAACTTTTTAGATTTACCACCTAAAAAAGTTGTTCCGATGATTATTCTAGGAGTTTTTACAGCAGGAGTTATAATGTTAATAGGAACTGCAATTACAAAAGGAGGAATAGATTATCTAGTTACAAATATGTAAATGAAAAGAATAGTTAAAAAACAGTTTTATTATTATAATAAAGATATAGCACGCTTTACATTTTATGTAAAATGTGCTATAATTTTATCTGTTTTGGTAGCAAAGGCTACCAACAATTTTGCAAAAAATACTTAAAACTATTTTAGCTAAGTAGCAAAATGAAAGGAGATTGCATATGAACCGGAAGAATGTAGGAAAGAGGAAAGACAAGTGGAAAATTGCACTAATAGTGTTTATAGAAACACTATTCTTAGCAATGATATCTGCCTTGATCTTTTTCATCAAACCCTATTGTGACACACATTTTCAAAAGGGGACGATCATTAATGGTATTGATTGTTCTAATCTAACACTTGAGGAGGCCCAGGAAAAGCTTGGAAGTTTTAATGTAACGTTTAGTTTTCAGGACGGAAAAATATACACAGAATACGGATATAATGTTGGAATCCATCTTAGAAACACTGAGAAGTTAGAAGAGTTTTTGACTTCTCAAAGACCATTTGGGACAAACAATGAAAAACAATTTCAGCTTGCCCCAGAAGATTTTGAAGTAGATGAAGAAACGCTTAGAAATTATATGAAACTCTTTGATGAGTTACAAGAAAATAATGCAAAGCGTAAACAAAATGCTTATTTAATTTTAAATGAAGATGGATATGTACAAATAGTTCCAGAAGTTTACGGCACATATATTGATTTTGAGGAGGCTGTTCAAACATCTATTTCAAGTTTTAAAAATGGAATATATAATGTAAATCTTGCATTACTTTGTGAAGGCGAACCAGAAATACAGAAGACCAGTACAGTTTTAATTGAAAAAAGAGATGCTTTGAATAAAATCTTAAATACAGTAATTAATTTTACTTTTAAAGATGGTAGCATAGTTACTCTTGATCATGAAATGGTACTTAATTGGATTTTTGGAGATATTACACAAAGCAATTTGCAAGAACGGAGAATTGAAGAGGATTTATCAACATATGTTGCGAATCTAGAACCTAATTTAAAGAAATTCGTAGATGATCTAGAAACTAAAGTAAATAAGCTTGGATCTACTATGGAATTTGTTACAACTACTGGAGAAAGAGTTACTCTTACAGTGGCAAAAGGCCATAGAGATAAACTTGATACAGAATCTGAGCTTGAAAAAATCAAACAAGAATTAGAAACTGGCGAAACAATTACACGAGAACCGATTTACTCAAGAATAAATCAGTTTGAAAAATTTGATAGCTATGTAGAAGTAGATATCGAAAACCAGACTGTATATATGTATGTAAATGGTGAGTGCATTGTTAAAACGCCTTGTGTTACTGGAAATGTATCTCGTGGAACAGTTACACGAGAAGGAGTATTTTATTTAACAGGCAAGTACAAAGATACAGTTCTATCTGATAACAAAACTTATTGGAGTCATGTGAATTTTTGGATGCCATTTGATGGTGGAATAGGTTTGCATGATGCAACTTGGAGAAGTCGTTTTGGCGGAGACATTTATAAGACAAATGGTTCACATGGTTGTGTGAATTTGCCTAAAAGTGCAGCAAAGACAATCTATGAAAATATCACAAAGGATATGCCTATAATTGTTCATTAGCAAAATCTAAGTAGAAAAACGGACTTAATATTTTAAGTCCGTTTTTCATATTGCATAAAAAAATAAATATAATTATTTGTAGGAAGGTTAGGTGAAACGTATTTATGTCGAGTATTAGCAGAAAAAGAAGACTAAAAAATTTACTTGTTATTTGTGTTATTATCTTTTTATTATTGATACTTAGGCTACTGTTTATTCAATTTTTTCAGGGTGAAGAACTTCAAACATTGGCATATGTGCAACAAACTTTAGATAGAGAGATAAACCCAAACAGAGGAACAATTTATGATAGAAATATGGAAGCTTTGGCAGTAAGCGCAAGTGTTGAAACAGTAACAATAAATCCTACTAATATTTCAAAGGAAAATAAAGAAAAAGTCGCAAAAACATTATCTAATATATTTGAGCTAGATTATGAAACAGTTTTGAAAAAGGTTAAAAAAAAGACTTCGATTGAAACAATAATTAAAAAAGTAGATAAAGAGAAAACTGATAATCTAAGAAAATGGATGCAAGATGAAAACATAGTGAATGGAATAAATATTGATGAAGATACAAAAAGGTACTACCCATTTGGAACACTTGCATCTCACATTATAGGCTTTACAGGAAGTGATAATCAAGGATTAGATGGAATAGAGGCAAAATATGACGAAACTCTAAGTGGAACAAAGGGAAAAATCGTACGTAAAACAGACGCATCCGGTGGTATAATCGGAAATGGAGAAGAAGATTATATTAAAGCTGTTGATGGCGATAGTATAATTCTAACTATTGATTCAACAGTACAATCAATTGCAACTAAATATTTAGAAGAAGCATGCATAGATAATGAATGTGAAGAGGGTGGAGTTGTAATTATCATGCAGCCAGATACAGGAGATATACTTGCAATGGTAACATATCCTGAATATGATTTAAATAATCCTTTTACAATAAATGATACAGAACTTTTAAATTCATGGGATAGTTTATCACAATCTGATAAGAATAAATATTTGCAAAAAATGTGGAGAAATAAAGCAATTGCCGATACTTACGAACCAGGTTCTACTTTTAAGCTTATAACTACATCAGCAGCATTAGAAGAAGGTATTGTAAAAGAAACAGATAAGGCTCGGAGAATTTTGTTGTACAGGAGGAATTGATATTGCAGGGACTTATATTAAGTGTTGGAGGTATTATAGACCACATGGACCAGAATCATTAAGAGATGCATTAATGAATTCTTGTAATCCTATTTTTATTGGGCTTGGGCAGAAAATAGGAGTAAAAACATATTATGAATATTTAAGAAAATTTGGACTTCTTGAAAAAACTGGAATTGATCTACCACGGAGAAGCTGGAAGTATATTTTTAGCAGAAGAAAAAGTAGGACCTGTAGAACTTGCAACATTATCATTTGGGCAAAGATTTGAGATTACACCTATTGGGCTTATTACAGCAGTATCAAGTATTGCAAATGGAGGAAAATTAGTTACTCCAAGATTTGTAAAAGCTATTATAGATAAGGAAACTGGAGAAAAGCAAGAAAAAGAAGTAGTTATAAAATCAGAAACGATAACAGAAGAAACTGCAAGTAAAGTAAGAGATATGATGAGATCAGTTGTTGCAGAAGGAACTGGAAAAGGAGCAAAAGTACAAGGCTATACAATTGGTGGAAAAACAGGAACATCAGAAGACGGAGTAAATACAAATAAATATATTACTTCATTTATGGGACTTACTCCAACAGAAGACCCAGAACTTGTAATACTTTTGATTTTATATAATCCAACAGGAGAGGGAGGACACCAAGGAGGTGCTGTCGCAGCACCAACGGCTGGTAAAATTTTATCAGAAGTGCTTCCATATCTTGAAATAAAAAAGACAGAAAATGTTGATGAAAAAAAGTTAAATTAAATATATTACCTCCAAATGTGGAAAAATTGAGATTTATTACTTAAAATTACAAAAAAATGTTTACATTACAGGAAAAATATGTTACAATTTATATAGATATGTATAAAAAGGGAGGTCTAGTGAAAAGTAATATGAAAAGTAAAAAGAAAAAAATATTATTCATAGTAGTTACTAGTCTTATTTTATTATTAATGATGTTTTCATCAGCTGAAAATATTGTAAAAAGTTTAAGTGTAAGTCAGCCAAATGAAGCAAACTTAATAGGAGAAACAGAAGGTACATATTATATATCAACAAATGACGAAAATATGTGTAAATATTTATCTGATATAGAATATGATAAAGAACAATCATCAGCAGGTTGGGGAAGTATTACTTTAGACAGCAATTTGGAGAATCAATATAATCACGGATTAATTACATTAATGATAAATGGAGAGAAAAAATATTTCTTAAAAGGAATATCTGCCCATGCAAAGTCAACACTAATATATAATATTAGTGGTTATGATTATGACTATTTTAGTGCATATGTAGGTGTAGATGAAAGCCGTGGAAATAATGGAAATGGTGTTAAGTTTTCAATATACACATCAGAGGATGGAAGTACATGGAATTTAAAGACATCAACTACACAAGCACTTAAGGGTAATAGTAATGCAGAATTTATACAAATAAGGCTTGAAGGTGCGAAATATTTAAAATTATATTGTGATGAAATTGGAAGCAATTCATCAGACCATTCTGTTTATGCAGATGCAAAATTATATAAAGAAGGATTTACTGAAAAACAGCCAGAAAATGTAGATTTTATAAAAACAGTAGAACAATATGATGCAGAACTCGCAAATGTAGATTTAAATCAGCAAATAAATGATAAAGAATTAACATTATTACAAAGAACATTTGTAAATAATGTTGGATATGACCTTTTAATAGCAATTGTAAATCAAAATGAAGACTACAAAGAAGCTGTAAAATGGTTAATGGAAGATATAGAAAATCTTCGTTTATATGTATTAGGAGGAGCACCAGATGGTGGAAGTTATTACAATTCAATAAAAGAACTTTCTAGACTTTACAAAGCATATAAAGATGATTTTACAAACAAAACTAAGACAAATAATACTTGGTACCCAGATCTAACAAAAGGTGAAGTATATAAGAAGATGGCAATATCACTTTCTTTAACACACGCAACAAAAGTTGGATATTGGGCACAAATAGACCACCCAAAAAATAGATCAGATTCTGTAGTACGTTATCAAATATATAAAGATTTATATGATAATGGAAAATTTAAAGTATCTGAAAGACAAGATCAAACAAAATGGTATGAAGCATTAACAGTAGAAGAAATGCGTTATGTAATGAATAACATTACAGATGATGAAGAACTTAAATGGTTAAATGCGTACACACAAAAAAGAATAGATGAGCACCCAAATGAAGAGGAAAAATATCTACAACCACATACATATATAGCATATGTATGGCCAGATTTTGAAAATCCAATTTTCCATGATCCTAATAGAAAAGAATATTGGGATAAAGTATTTGAAGGAATTTTCTCTGAATATGGTGTAACATATAGTACTGAAAATGATCATGTTTATAAAGCATGGATGAGTATGAGAAATGAATTTGGAACAGGAGCAGTTTGTGGTGGTATATCTAAATTAGGTTGCCACATTCGTGCAGCACATGGTACACCTGCTTCAGTTATAGGTCAACCAGGTCATGCAGCAATAATTTATTATAGAAAAACTGAAAGTGGTAAGGGATACTGGTCAATGGATAATGATGTTTCAGGTTGGGCTCAATCTGGAAAATCAGAAAAATTAGGAACTAGAATGCCACTTGGTTGGGGAAATGATAGCTATGTAGATGGCTACGCTGCAACATATATTATCTTATCACAGGATGCTATAAATGATAATGTAAATTATGAAAAAGCTGAAAAAATCATTATGACAGCAGACTTATATGAAGGTAATGTAGCAAAGCAAGAAGCAATATATGAAGAAGCATTAAAAGTACAAGAAATTAATATAGATGCATGGTGGGGATTAATAAATGCATATAAAGCAGATAATACTAAGACAGAAGAAGATTACTATAAATTAGCAGAAAGATTAGGAAAAGCATTAATGCCATATCCACTACCAATGAAAAACTTATTAGATCAAATTGGAGAAAAATTAACAAGTGTAAAATACTCATTTGAATTTACGATTTTAGAAACAAAACTATTAAATGATGGAAAGAATTATAGTAAAGAAGATAGAAAAATAGAACCAGACATTTCAGGAATTACAAGAACAGTAGCAAGTTACTTACTTGGTCAAACTGATACATCACTTGCAAGTTTCTCATTCGATGGAGCAAATGCAGGAAAAATTATATTAGCAAGTCGTTATGATGATGTAGGTGTTCGTTGGGATTACAGCTTAAATGGAGGAGCAAGCTGGAAAGAAGTATCATTCACAGCAGAAGCTCCACATAAATGGCAATTAACAAAAAATGAAATAGAAAAAATCACATCAGAGAATGATATTCTAATTCATATAGTTGGAACTGATTATAAAGATAGCAATATATATAGAATAGACATTGAAGAACAAAGTGCATTAGATAATTTGTATGCAAATGACCTAGAAAATAGAATTGTAGGTGTTAATTTAGATACATATTGGCGTTATAATGTAGGAGATGACTGGACATCGTATAGTGTAGCATCACCTGACTTATCAGGAAATAAAACTGTTCAAATAAGACAAGGTGCAACAGGTACAAAACTTGCAAGTCCTGCATCAGAAATGTATAAATTTACTGAGGATAATCAACCTGATACAAGAAAATATGTTATGGTTTCAAATTTAAAGATTAAAGGATATCCAGAAAATGAAAATAATGAAGGATATTCAAGTCAATCAATTGATAGCAGTAGACCATTCTATGCACCAAATGCAATTGATGGAAATTTATATACTATGTGGCATACAGATTTCAGATATAACGTTATAGACCAAGGAATAAAACCATATATTACAATTGAATTAAATTCACCAAAGTGGATATCTGCAGTAGAATTTATACAAAGAAAATATAAATGGAATGATCCAGATTATATTAAAAATGCAATAGTATATGTAAGTATGGATGGATCAAGCTGGACAGAAGCTGCAAGAATTAACGACTGTCCAAAAGATACTGAACTAAGAAAAGTTGAATTTGATCAAAGCATGAATGCAAAATATGTAAAAATAGAACTAGAAACTTACGATATGTTTGCTTCTATTGCTATGTTAAACTTATTTGAAGATGTAACAAAAATTGATAGAACAAAACCAACAGCAGAAATTTATTATAGTACAACAGAAAGAACAAGCGGTTATGTAATAGCTAGACTTGTTAACCCAAGTACAGAAATTACAATTACAAACAATGATGGAAATGATACATATGTATTTAAAGAAGATGGAACATTTACATTTTATTTCGAAGATAAAAATGGAAATAAAGGAGAAGCTACAGCTGAAGTAAACTGGATAGATAAAGATTCTCCAACAGCTGATGTAGATTACAAATTAGACGGAGATAAAAAACTACGTATATTATTAGACAATATAAGCGAAGATGTATACTTATTAGATAAAAATGACAATAAAATAAGTTATGTTGAAGTTAAAGATAAAAAGGTGTCTAAGCTTTCATTTTTAGATGAGTCAGGAAATGTATATAAAGAAAGTGAACTAGATGCTGATGGAAATGTTACAAAAAATATATATAAAAATACAAAGACGAAAGAAGTTCCACAAGTTGCTACATATGTAGTTACATATGCAAATGACGAAGTAATTGAAGAGCAGTTCTTAGACGAAAATGGAGTTAGTGTAAATGTAACATCTGCAGAAAAAGAAATCTTGAGAACTTTACAACAAATAAAAACAAATCCTTTAGAGTACACTTTTGAAGATAGTGGAGATTATGAATTTAGACTTCTTGATAAAGCAAATAATATAGCATATAAGAGTATAAAGGTAGATTATCTAGAAGATGGTAATGTTATAGCAAGTGATATATCTTATGATATTACAAAACTAACAAATCAAAATGTTGTAGCTACTATAAATCCATATATAGTTAATGTTAATGATAAAGACGCAAAACCAACTGTAACAATTATCAACAATAATTCTAGTAAAGAATATACATTTGATGATAACAAAGAATTTACATTTGAATATAAAGATTCTTCAGATATTGGAAATGCAAAGATACAAAGACATCAAGCAAAAGTATACTGGATAGATAAACAAAATCCAACAGCACAAATTAAATATAGTACAACAGAATCAACAAATGGACCAGTAACTGTAAAATTAACAGATGAAAGTGAAAATATAATGGTTACTAATAACAATACAAGTAAAGAATATACATTTACAAAAAATGGAACATTTACTTTCGAATTTGAAGATGAAGCAGGAAACCAAGGAAGAGCCATAGCAACTGTTAATAACATTCAGGAAGAACAAGATACTCCAAGCGATAGCTTTAAAACAAATTTGAAATTAGATAATTCTACAGTTAAAAGAGGAGATAATATTACTGTTACTATTTCTTTAAGTAATACTGCAATAGAAAGAGGAGAAAAGGGAATTAGTGCTTATTCTGCTAAATTAGATTTTGATTCTTCTGTTCTAGAATATGTATCAGCAGAGGGCAATGATAATTGGGAAAAACCAGTTTATAAAGAAAAATCAATTGCTGGAAATACAAAAGATGGTAAAGCTGTAAATACAGAACAAGATATAGCGACTATTACATTTAAAGTAAAAGATGATGCTAAATTAGGAGAAACAATTATTAAGTTAGTTGATTTTTCTGGTTCAACAGAAGAAGCTGATGTAACTGCAGAAGATTCTTCTATTACATTAAAAGTAGTAGAAAAAGATAATATAAATGGAGAAGGATCTGGTAGTGGTAGTGTAAATCCTAATGGTGATTCTTCACAAAGCGGAAATACTGATAATGGAAATAATTCAAATAATGGAATCGATAAAGATTCTAAATGGCCAACAAAATTACCACAAACTGGAGCTTCAAACATACTAATTGATATAGCAATAGTTGTATTATTAGTAGTAGCAATAAATTTTGCAATTAAACTTAGATTAATTAACAAAAAAATGAAAAAACAATAAATTAATAAAAAACTAGAAGTTAGTGAAAACTAATTTCTAGTTTTTTATTTTTTCTTTGCAACTACAACAAATCTTCCGATCTTCTGTGTGATATGCACATGTTGAAAGAGTCATAAGTAGATCACCATAGTTTGCAGTTTTTGTAGTATCATATAATGAAGCATTTTTTGCATTAGTAACAAAAGAATTAAATTCGTCTTCGTTTTTTGCATTTATAAAATAATAATATCTGAATACATTTTGCTCATGCTTGTAATAAACCTTGGACTGAAAAACAGATATAATTTCAAAATTCATATCTTCATTTACTGTAGTAAATCTAAAGGATGGATGACTATCAAAGAAATTTTTATCTTTATATTTTAATAGATCTTTAAACATGGTTCCATTTTTCATATTATGCCCATAAATCAATAAATTCGTACTTTGAGGTTCCCAAGAATAATCTTTATCTAAAAATATTGAACCACTTGATGCATATTTTTTTTCATAATTATGCGTCATATAAAAATCATTATCAGTGCCCTGTAAAACAGGATAATTTATATTAGTGTCTGAAATTTCAATCCAACCAATAATATCACTATTTTCTTTTTGTAATTCTTCAAGTTTTAACATTCTTTCTGTTTTTATAGGTTTTGTTGGTTCGTCATCTTGAGGAATGGAAGTAGTATCTATATGGATTTCATTTAATAAATTACTTTGTGCTTTTGTATTTTTCATATTTATATAATACATTACAATGTATGAAAACGAAAGAAATATTGCAATGTAAAGGAGTATGTAGAAAGTTCTTCTTAAGATTTTATCCATTTTAATTAACCATTCCTTTCTTAAAATTTAGAAAATATTTTGCCTACATTAGCCAAAACTAATGTAGGCATTTTCTTAGTTTATATTACTTTATATTTCTTTTTTTCTAAGAATAAAAGCTGCAAGTGATGATACTACTAATAGTGATATTGCAATTTCTAATATATCATTAACTCCTGTCTTTGGTGTTTCATCTTTTGGAGGTTCTGGACTTTTTATTGGATCAAGTTTTGCATAAATTGTTGTAGAACCTGTAATTGGTGTCTCAAAATTAAATTCAGTAGTATATTCTGCAGTTGTATAAAATCCTGCTATTTGATAATTATTAAGTCCTAAAGCTTCTAAGTTAATTGCAGCCATTGCTCTTTCTCTTGTAAGAGCAGTTCCTGGTTCTACACCAATTTGAACTGATTTATCATTGCTTAAGTTTATTGTAACTATGACGTTTTCATGATATTCATTACCTTCTATGTCAATTCCTTCTACTTGGTTACTTTCATATAAAATATTATTATATTCGTCTGTTACAACAACTTGTCCATTATCATTTACTAAAAGTTTATCTTGAGTATTTGGTGTATTTTCAATTTCAAATCCAGTTAATTCATCATCATTATCAAAATATATTACATTTTCATCAACTGTTGATTCTAAAGAACCATTCATTACTATTTTTGGAGTTCCTGTTACATCTTGACCTTTACCTATTTCAATACCATTATTGGCGTCTCCATTGTTTCTATTTCTATATAATGTTAAGTCTATGATTTCAAGAGTACCACCATTAACTAGTATTCCACCATATTCACAGTCAGCAACAGTAACACCATTTAATATAAGTTTACCACCATTGTATGCTTGAGCACCATATTTTGCGGCTCCTCTTAAATTAAGATTACTTAATGTAAGTGTTGCATCTTCACCTACTGTTAATAAAGTACCGTTGTTAACGTTATTTTGCCAAGTCTCAGTATTTCTAGATATTGTATGACCATTACCATTAATTGTTATGCTTTTTTCTCCAGTTACTTCGATAGGAGAGCTTAATGCAATGTTTGCTCCAAGATTAATAGTATCTCCAGTTTCTGCTGATGATACTTTATCTACAAAATCTTCAACAGTATTTACTGTATAAGTTGTTGCTTTTGAAAAATTAGGTATTAGCATTAGAGCAATTGCTAATACTATTAAAAATAAAATTATTTTGTTTGTTTTTTTCATTTTATCAAATCCTTTCATGTATTTTTTTACAAAATTTATTATGTGTAAATTGATTTTTATTATACAAAAATTAAAAAAAATAAATTGTAGTTAAATTTTTTTAAAATATGTTGACGAGGCAAGCTTTGGGGTGGTATAATATTCTCGAGGAACAGGCTATTTATAACAAAAGCAAAAGCAAAATAAAAATAAAGAAAGGATGAGTTTATGAAGGTTAAAAAAATTACAACAATACTATTAGTTTTAACTATTTTATTAACCCAATTTGCATGGGTAGATTTTACAAATGTTTCTTATGCAGCAGACAAAGATATACCAGAGACAGAAGCAACTGAATATTTTGGAAAACAACTAACAGATAGTTCTAAGAAAATGTATGATGCTATGGTTAATGCTTATAAGAGTGGAAAGCTTGAAAAAGGTGAAGATATTGACCTTGAAAACATAGTTGATCAAACACAATTACAAGCTTATACAGAAGGAAATCAACATTTATTATATGCTATGGGGCAAGCAAGAGATGCTTTTGAAAATGATTACCCAGATGCTTTCTATATAGATTTTTCAGCAGTATCATTCAGAGTAACTCAAGATACAAGTAAGAAGTTTCATGCATATATTGGAGCTGGAAAAAGAGATGACTATTTCTTACCAGGCTTTACAGCAGAAAATGTAAGTGCAGCAGTAGCTAAGTATGAAGAAAAACTAAATGAAATAGTAAACACAGTAAAAAGAACAACATCTGAAAATGTTCACGCAGAAGAAAATACATTTGAATATAAAAAAGAAGCTGCAAAAGTTGCTCATGATTGGGTAACAAAAAATATGATATACAGATATGAATATCAAGTAAAAGAGCAAGATGATGGAACATCTAGCAATGCAAGAACAGCATATGACTGCTTTATATATGGAGAAGGTGTATGCGAAAGTTACACAAGAGGATATAAAGCAATCTTGGATAGATTAGGAATTCCTTGCGTTTGCGTTTATGGAGCATATCGTGTATCTGAAACACAAATAGAAGAACATATATGGAATTATGTACAATTAGATGGCAAATGGTATGGCGTTGATGTTACACATGATGACCCTGTAATCAATGTAAAAAATGCAGATATAACTATACTTGAAAAAAATTCAACAAAGGAAACACGTCAATATTTACTTGTAGGAAATACAGATTTAATTGCACATCATATTTCAACTGGAAAAATTTCAGAAGCAGAATATGAGCCAGGAGTTGAATTCGAATTTGTTTATCCAACACTTGAACAAGGACCAATAGACGGTCAAGAATTCTATAATGCTGGAAAATTCAGAATAAGAGCTTTTGGAACAGACTATACTGAAAGTGCTGATCATTCAGGATGGGATACAAATGACTCAATTCCAACAACAGAAGTTTGGGTTTCGTATGATGATGGAAATTATGAAGATAACAAAAACAAAGGCGTATATATATTAGCAAGATTTGGAAAAACATTAGAGACAGGAGAACAAACTTGGACTGAGTGGGGATATGTAACTCCAGAAGTATATGATGGAGGAGGAATCTTAGACGGAGAAAGAAAAGATGGAAAATTAGTTAAACCTTATGTATGGCCAGATTTGAAAGCAGCAGATGGTGTAAGTGATGTTCATTATTTAAAATTCCCAATGCCACACCTTGAAATGATTCAATTTGCAGTAACAAAGATACCACCAAAAATGAGTCAAGAAGATGTATGGCATAATGGAGGTTTAATATATCAAGGTGAATCTTCATTACTTACAGAATTCACTCCAGTAGTTAGAAACGAAAAAGAAATATACAAAGCTGCTCCTCACATCTCTAAAGCTACACCACCACAATATTTGAAATTAAATTTTGGTGGAACATATGATATAAGACTTGAATATACAGAACCACTTGAAGTTAAAGAAGGTTGGTCAGAAACAGGAGAAGAAGGGACACAAAAAGTTCAAATGAGAATATTTGAAGCAGATAGTGCAGTTAATGGCCTTATTGATGATGCAGTTGAAAGAAGTACAGTTTCAGATTTAACACTTGAGAAAAATGATGAAGGACAAATTATTGCAGCAAACTTCAAATTTGTTCCAGATGTAAGTTTTTCTTCAAATGAAGTTGTATATTCAATAGCATTTGATGGTGTAGAAGGAGTAGAAAGTCATAAAGACCCAATTGCATCAAGTTATGGGGTTGGAGCTGCTTGTGCAGTTTGTTGCTATAGACGTTATGGAATAGATTATAACATATTTGGTCAACCAAAATTATTAGATTCAGATGCTGGAGATCCATCTAAATGGAAAACAGTTGACAATGCAACAGGAGAAGAAGAAACAGGTGCTCTAGAAGGTGTAGACCCTTCTAAATTATCAAATCGTTTAACACTTATAACAACTACAACAACAGATGAACAAAACAAAGAAATGTTAGACAAAATAGAGGATGATGGAGTAATTGCTTCAGAGACAGAAACATATGATATCAAATTCCAAGTATGTAATAAAATACTTAAAGAAATTGGTACAGGAAATTCACTAAGAATTAGTCTTGGTTTCCCTAAAGGTACTACTTATGAACAATATTTAAACGGAGAAAAAGAATTTAAAGTATACCACTATAAATATGATGAAGCAGGAAATTTAACAGGCGAGGTTGAAGAAATAGAAGTTCAAGTTACACCTCAAGGACTAATATTAATCGTTGATTCATTCAGCCCATTTACAGTTGCAACACTAGCTGGTAAAGGTGATGCTGTTACAACAAAAGAAGTTGTATTATCTTGTACAGAAGGTGGAAAGATTACACATAATGGTACTGAAAATGCAGCAAAAGCAATTGAACTTGCAGATAATTCTGAACTTAAAGTAACAGTTACTCCAGATGAAGGAAAAATTATTGAAAGTTTATCAATTGGAGATAAAGTTTATAGCTTTGAAAACAAGGAAGAGGAAAGAACAAATGGCGTTGAACTAACACTTAAAGGATCTGAATTAGAAGTTGGAACAACAAGAGTTGTAGCAAAATTCATGTCAAAAGCAGTTGAAGAAAAAGATGCTGAAAAAGGTGAAGTAGAAATAGATACACCAACAACAGAATATGATTTTGAACTTAATACAAATGGAGAAAATTATTTAAAAGGAATATTTGCAACAAGTAATGAAAATATGCAAACAACAGTTGCTTCATTACAAGCAAAGATAGATACAGATTATCAAAGAGTTGAAATATTAGATAAAAATGGTGAAGCAATTTCTTCAACAGATGCACTTGTAGGAACAGGAATGAAAGTTAGAATAACAAGTGGAGAAAATACTCTAGAAACTTCTGATGATGTTGTAACAGAATATACAATTGTTGTATATGGAGACTTATCAGGTGATGGTAAGATAAGTTCAACTGATATTAGAGCATTTAATAGAAATAAGATAGAAATTGAAGGAGAAACTCTAGAGGGTGCATATCTTGAAGCTTGCGATTATGATAGGACAGGAAATATTAGTACACAAGATTTAAGAGAAATGAAAATAAGCCTTATTAACTAGAAATAATACTTAAAATAAATTTAATTATCTTCAAGAGAAAGGAAGGAAAACTATGAAAAAACTAACAATGATTGCTTTAAGTTTAGTTTTAATGTTCGGAATGATGCTTTTTGGAAACTCTGTTTATGCAGCTGATGTTTCAGGAAACATTGTTTTAAGCACAGATAAAACTGAATACAATCCAGGAGACACAGTAAATGTTACTGTAAAATTTGGACAATTTAGTTTCGCAAGTACAGGTGTTGGATTTGCGGGAACAATTAAATATGACAACACAAAATTAAAATTAGAAGGTGTTACAACATCTTCTCCATGGGATGAAGTTGCTGAAGGAGAAAACTACAACCCAGCAAAAGGTAAATTTATCTTCTATACAGCTTCTAAACCTGAGGCAAATAGTACAGTTTTTACAATTAGATTTACAGTCTTAAGTGAAGATGCAGACACTTCTACAGTAACAATAGAAAATGTAGATGTATTAGATAATGCTCTTCCAGTTACATCAGCAGAAGTAAAAGTTGTTAAACCACAAGAAGAACCACCTGTTGAAAATCCACCAAAGGAAGATGATGATCCAGGAACTCAAACTCCTGATCCAGAACAAAGTAAACCAAGTGAAGGAGAACAAGAAAAACCAGGAAATACAGAGGGAAAAGAACCAGAAACAGAGTCAAAAGGAGAATATCCAGGCAAATTACCTCAAACTGGAGATAATGGAATTTTATATTATGGTATAGCATTAATTCCTTCAATTGTTGTATTAGCTATTGCAATAGTTATACATAGAAGAAGAATAAATATAGAAAAATAAAAAGATACTGAAATAAAAAATTAAAAGAGGGTTCCTATTTTAGGACCCCCTCTTTTAATTTTTTTTTATGTTTTTTTAAAATAAACTGTACAAAATATAAAATTAATTATATAATATTCTTTGAAAAATTATAAATAAAATTTTAATTTATAACATAAATTAAAATGGGGAGGGTTCTATTTATGGAACTAAAAAAACTTTTGCAAGGAATAGAAGGAATCAAAGTTAAAGGGAGTTTAGAAATAGATATAAAAGATATTACTAATGATTCTAGAAAAGTAAAAAATGGTAGTCTATTTATTGCAATAAAAGGATTTGAAACAGATGGTCACAAATTTATAAAAGATGTTATAGAAAAAAATGTATCAGCAATTATGCTACAAGAGGGAGAAAGCTTAAAAGAAGTTGCATCTTTAGAAAATGTTACTATACTTGTTGCACCAGATACAAGAAAAGCACTAGCTATAATTAGTAGTAATTTTTATGGTAATCCTGCAGAGAAATTAAAAATAATTGGTGTGACAGGAACAAAGGGAAAAACTACAACAACATATATGATAAAAGAAATGCTTGAAAAGCAAGGAAAAAAAGTAGGATTAATTCGGTACTATTGCTGTATACATAAATGGTGAAAAGCTTGAAGATTCGTCAAGAACAACACCAGAAAGTATTGAACTTCATGAGATTTTTGCAAAGATGGTAAAAAATCAAGTTGAATATGTAGTAATGGAAGTATCTTCTCAGAGTTTAAAACTTGATAGAGTTTATGGTTTAAATTTTGATATAGGAATATTTACAAACTTTTCAGAAGATCACATAAGCCCTAAAGAACATCCAGATATGGATGATTACTTTAATTCAAAATTAAAACTATTTGATATGTGTAAAATGGGATTTGCAAATACGGATGACATTATGGGAAATAAAGTTGTAAAGCTTGCAAAATGTGATATGAAAACATATGGAATAGATAATCAAGCAGATTTAATTGCAAAAGATATTACAATAACAAATACATATGCAGATTTTAAAGTAAAACTAGGAAACAAAAATGAGAGAGTAAAGGTAAAAATTCCACGGCAGATTTAGTGTGTATAATGCATTAGCTGCAATAAGTGTAGGATTAAAACTTGGATTAGATACAGAAAAAATTAAGGAAGCTTTAGAAGAAGTTAGAGTACCAGGAAGATCTGAACTAGTTGATAATAAAAATGAATTAAGCATAATGATAGATTATGCACATTCACCAGAAAGTCTACAAAATATTTTATCTGCATCAAAAGAATATACTATCCGGAAAAGTAATTTCTGTTTTTGGCTGTGGAGGAGATAGAGATTCAGGAAAACGACCTATAATGGGAGAAATTTCAGGAAAAATTGCTGATTATACTATAATTACTTCTGATAATCCAAGAACTGAAGACCCAGAAAAAATTGTAAAACAAATTGAAAAAGGTATAAAAAAGACAAATGGAAAATATGAATGTATAGTAGATAGGAAAGAAGCAATAAAAAAAGCAATAGAAATGGCAGGAAAAAGAGATTTGATTGTTCTTGCAGGAAAAGGGCACGAACCTTATCAAGAAATAAATCACAAAACATATCCATTTGATGAAAGAGAAATTGTTCGTGAAATTATTGAGGAAATGAGGAAAAAGTAATGGACCTGCAAATTAAAATCGTAGCCATAAGCTTTATGATTTCTATAGTAGTCTCTTTTATTATTTTACCAATATTGAAGAAACTAAAGATAGGCCAAATTGAAAGGGAATATGGACCACGTAGTCATTTAATTAAACAAGGAACACCTACAATGGGAGGAATTGTAATTGCAATTACTTTGGCTTTAGGAACAGCTTTATTATATAATACAAGCAAAGAAATTCTTCCACTTACTTTAATTATTTTAGGTTTTGGATTAGTAGGTTTTGTAGATGATTTCAAGAAGTTAATCTTGAAAGATACAGAAGGTTTAAAACCTGCATACAAAATAGTTGGATTACTTTTAGTATCAGTAGTATATGCTTTATATACGATAAAAACAGGAATAGGAACAGGTACTATTATACCTATATTAAAATTAGAGATAGTTTTACCTACTTTAATTTATATTCCATTTGCAATTTTAGTAATGCTAGCAGGTACGAACGCAGTAAATCTTACAGATGGAATAGATGGACTTCGGGGCATCTATATCAATGATAATAATTGCTTGCCTTTCAGTAATTGCAGTAAGATATGGTGAACCTGAACTTGTAATGCTTGGTGCAGTATTATGTGGGGCTTGCCTTGGATTTTTAATTTTCAATTTACATCCAGCAAAAATTTTTATGGGAGATACTGGTTCGCTTCTTCTTGGAGGTGCAATAGTTGTAATGGCTTTACGATTAAAAATACCACTAATACTTCTTGTATGTGCAATTATTCCAGTCCTTGAAACGGTATCAGTAATTCTTCAAGTTATATATTTTAAGAAAACAGGTAATAGAATCTTTAAAATGACACCACTTCATCACCATTATGAACTTTCTGGATGGAAGGAAGGAAAGATAGTTTCAGTTTTTAGTATAGTAACACTTGTATTTTGCATAATTGCACTTTTCTTAGTTTAAAAATAAAGGAGAGAAAAAAGTGACTAATCTTAAGAAAAATGAAAAACAAAAAGAAAAACCTTTTGATTTCATATTAGCTGTTACAGTTTTAATAATGCTTGCACTCGGAATTATAATGGTATTATCAGCAAGCTCTCCATCAGCTTTAGCAGAAGGAGATCGGTGATAGCTATTCATACGTAAAAACTCAAGGATTTGCTGCAGTGGTAGGACTTGTTCTTATGTATTTTATTTCAAAAATTGATTACAGAATATATAAAAAATTTGATAAAATCGCTTATGGAATAACTGTTGTACTTCTTTTAGCAGTACTTATACCAGGAATTAGATGGGAAGGTGGAGGTGCTGCAAGATGGCTATATATTAGACCACTTGGTATGACATTTCAACCATCAGAAATCGCAAAAATTGCTTTAGTTATATTTTTCGCTTCATATTTAACAGATCATAGAGAAAATTTAGGAAAGATGTGGGAAGGATTTTTTAAACCACTACTTTGGCTTGCTCTAATAATTGGAATTCTTATTGTATTCCAATCACATTTAAGTGCCTCTATTTTGATTATTGCAGTTGTATCTATAATGATGCTTATGGCAGGATCAAAACTTCGCTATTTCCTAATTTATGGTTCAATGGCTGCAGCACGGAGGACTAGGAGCAATGTATGCAGTGGCAAAAATCTTTCATAAAGGTGGATATAGGTTAGAAAGGCTTACGTCATTTTTAAATCCTTGGGCAGATCCAACAGACGCAGGGTGGCAGGTTATTCAGGGATTGTATGCAATAGGATCTCGGACGGACTTTTTGGCGTTGGACTAGGAAACAGTACACAAAAATATTTATGGATTCCAGAGCCACAAAATGACTTTATATTCTCTATTATTGCAGAAGAATTAGGATTTGTTGGATGCGTTGTTGTAATTTTACTATTTGTAATATTCGTTTGGAGAGGAATTGTAATTAGCATGAAAGCTCCAGATATGTTTGGTAGCTTAGTTGCTGTTCGGAATAACATCAATTGTAGGTTTGCAAGCTATTATTAATATAGGAGTTGTTACATCTTCAATACCAAATACAGGAATGCAACTTCCATTTTTCAGTTATGGAGGAACATCACTTTTGATAATGCTTTGTGCTGTGCGGAGTCTTACTTAATATTTCAAGGCAAACTAAAAAAATATAAATTTTAGAAAAGAGGGAAGAGCTTGAAAGCAATTATTGCTTGTGCTGGAACAGGCGGACATATTAATCCAGGAATTGCAATTGCAAATAAAATAAGAGAAGAAGAAAAATTATCTGAAATTTTATTTATTGGAACAGAGCGAGGACTCGAAAATGACTTAGTTCCAAGAGCTGGATATAATTTAAAAACTATTGAAGCTTATGGGTTAAGTAAAAAGATAAGTATTGATAACTTAAAAAAGATTATAAAGACTTTTAGAGGATTATCTCAAGCAAAAAAAATAATAAAAGAATTTAATCCTGATATTGTAATAGGTACAGGAGGATATATATGTGGAGCTGTAATTGTTGCAGCACATAGATTAAAAATACCAACGATGCTACACGAAAGTAATAGCTACCCTGGAAAAGCGGTAAAACTATTAGCAAGAATAACGGACACAGTAATGGTCAGCTTTGAAGATGCAATTTCTCGAATACCTAAAGCAAAAAATATCGTATTAACTGGAACTCCAACAAGAGTACTAAAAAAAGAACTTAATTTGTCTGAAAAGATTGCTTTAAAGGAAAAATATAAACTTAATCCTGCTAAACCAACAATTTTAATATTTGGTGGAAGTCAAGGGGCAAAAAAAATCAATGATGCTGTTATTGATTTAGCAGAATTAAAATTGAATAAAAATTATGAAATCCTTTTGTCTTGTGGGCAAAAGCAATATGATGAAATAAAAAATGATTTAAAAGAAAAAAAATTAGGAATTGATAAATTAGATGGAATAAAAATTGTACCATATATATATGAACTTCAAGAGGTTATGTCTGCATCTGAAATTTTAGTATGCAGAAGTGGGGCAATTACAATTACAGAAATTGCAAATCTTGGGAAACCTTCTATACTTGTACCACTTCCAAATGTTTCACATAATCATCAACAATATAATGCAGAAGTTTTAGAAAAAGTGGGAGCCGCAAAAATTATACAGAATGAAGAAATGTCAGCAAATCTTTTACATGAAACAATAGAAGAAATGCTAATAAAATGTGATTTAGAAAAAATGGGTGAAAATGCAAAAAAAGTTAGCGTAAAAGATGCACAAGAAAAAATTTATGTAGAAATACAAAAATTATTGAAAAGGAAGTAAAATGAACAAGCAAAAGTTAAAAGAGATATTAAAAAAGGAAATATTAAGTGACGAAATATCAAAAAAAATAACTTTATATGTACTTGCTTTTTTAATACCATTTATTATACTGATATTTATACTAATATTTTTAAAAATTTTTCCATTTGGAAATTTTGTATATTTACCTAGTGACGCATTTGCACAGTATTCAAATTATTTAGGTTATTTAAAAAATTCTTTTTTTGGAGGAGATAATCTATTTTATTCACTTAGCAAATCATTAGGCGGAGAAATGTATGGATTATTTACATATTATTTAGCAAGCCCATTTAATTTGCTTGCTTTGTTTTTTGATAAATCGATTATAACTATTGGTTTCGATTTGATTTTATGTTTAAAAATATCTTGCACAGGAATTACATTTTGCTATTTTTTAAATAGAAGAAAAAAAGCAAATTTTACAAATCTTATTTTTTCATGTATGTACGCGTTATGCAGTTATGTAATTACATATGGATTTAATATAATGTGGCTAGATGCTATCATTCTGTTACCAGTTGTAATTGCAGGCTTAGATGATTTAATAGCATTAAAGAAACCATATATTTATTGCTTGGCTTTAAGCCTAACATTAATTACTAATTACTATATGGGATTTTTTGTTTGCATATTTTCGGTAATATTTTTTATTTATAAGCTTATACTAAATAAACTAAATTCTAAAAAAGAAATTTTAAAAGCAATTTTGAGATTTATCATATTTTCAATAATTTCAGCATTAATTGCAGGAATCATGTTGTTTCCTTCATATTTGTCTATAAGGGAGGGAAGAGCAGAATTTCCTCTTTCAGATTTTAATTTTGAGAAAAATTTTGAAATACAGAATGTAATTAGCAAATTTTTTACAGATGCATTTAATGCAGAAGAATGTAAAAATGATTCTATGCCTCCACTATTTTGTGGAGCTTTAGCAAACTTTTTGGTAATTTTATTTTTTACAAATAAAAAAATTTCTTTAAAAGAGAAAATTTTAAACATTATATTAATTTTAATATTTTTTATAAGTTTCTATTTTAAAAAAATAAATGTATTGTGGATGCTAGGGAATAATCCTGCTTGGTATATTTATAGATATGCATTTTGTTTTAATTTTATTTATATATTAATAGCTTATAGATCATTTGAAAATATAGAAGGAACATCATTATTAAAAATATTTTTAAGTTTCATAATATATGCATCACTTGGAATTTGTGTATTAAAATTTAATCTTGGAGACTTTAATAAATTTTGGGTTAAAATAGATTTAATAATAATTGCAATAATTGCAATTATTTTATGCATTTATAAATTTATATTGAATCGTAAAAAAATAAAACTTATGAATCTTGTAGTTATATTAATATTTAGCATTAATATATCTAATTTAATAATAAATACATATCTTTCAACAAAAGAAATATCTGATAAGCTTAGCCCTATTGAAGAAACACTATATTGTGACTATATAAATAAAATAGAAAATAAAATAAATAAAATAAAAAGTATTGATTCATCAATATATAGAATAGAACAAGAAAATAAGCTAACAGCAAATGATTCTTTAGTTCTTAACTTTAATAGCATCAATTTTACAGGTTCTACATATTCAAAAAAATTATATGAATTTTTAGAAAATTTAGGATATTATAGAGAACATGTAGTTGTACAAAATAAATACGGAAATACAAAAGCTATGGATATGTTATTTGGAATAAAATATAATTATAAATATCCAGAATCTACAAATTTAAAAGAATTAATTCCTGTGGTACAAGAAGGAAATGAGTTTATTATATATAAAAATCCATATGCTTTAAATTTAGGCTTCTGTGTATCTGATAATGTTTTGAATAAGTTTGAAAAAAAGAATAACATATTTGAAACACAAAATTTATTGATGCAAAATATTACCCGGAATGTCTGATAATATATTTATCAGACATAAAGGAGAAGTAAAAGAAAATTTAATTAATTTAAAAAAAGAAGTAATTTTAGGCCAAGGTATAGAGAGGTTCGCTTATAGCAAAGAAGAAAAAGATAATAAATCAAAAGCAATATATGAACTTACAGTGGAAAATAATGAAAATATGTATTTTACATTTCTTTCAAATGAAGGAATAAATATACATGCATATATTGAAGATAGGGAAATAAATTACGAAGTAAATGGATTAAATAATATCGTAAATTTTGGGAAACAAGAAATACGGTACTAAAATAAAGATAGAAATTGAATTGAATGAAGAAAAAAATTATATAATAAACGATATGAATTTCTATTATGAAGATAGTAAGGTAATTGAAAAATGTTATGAATTACTTAGCAAAAATCAAGTAGATTTAAAAGAAATATCAAGTAGTGAATATGAAGGAAAGGTAAAAACAGAAAAAGAAGAAACTTATATTTTATTTACAATTCCATATGATAAAGGCTGGAAAATAACTGTTGATGGCAAAGAAACTCAAACAATAAAGATGCAAGAAGCTCTTATGGGCGTTCTTATAGAAGATTCCGGTGAACATGAAATTACTATGAAGTTTATACCTAATCGGATTTTATGTGGGATGTATTTTGAGCGTATCAGGAATAATTCTATTCATAATAAGTATTTTTAAAATCAAAAAACTAAAAATTATATATTGACTTATAAGATAACTTAATATAAAATAAGCAATTGAAAGAGAGGAAAAAACGAGTGGCAGATAGATTAATAATTGTGGAGTCACCTGCAAAGGCAAATACTATAAAAAAATTTTTGGGAGGAAATACAAAAGTTGTTGCTTCTATGGGACATATAAGAGACCTTCCAAAATCAAAACTTGGTGTTAATATAGAAAATGATTTTGAGCCAGAATATATAAACATTAGAGGAAAGGGAGAATTAATAAAATCATTAAAAAAAGAAGCAGAAAAAGCAAAACACGTATATCTTGCAACCGACCCTGACCGCGAAGGGGAAGCGATTGCATGGCATTTAGCACATGTACTAGATATTGACGATAAAAATGTTTCAAGAGTTACTTTTAATGAGATTACAAAAAATGCAGTTCAAGAGGCAATGAAAGAACCAAGAGGACTTGATAAAAATTTGATTGATGCTCAGCAAGCAAGAAGAGTTCTAGATAGAATAGTAGGTTATCAAATAAGCCCTCTTCTTTGGGCAAAAGTAAGAAAAGGACTTTCAGCAGGACGTGTTCAATCAGTTGCTGTTAAATTAATAGTAGATAGAGAAGAAGAAATAGAAAAATTTATTCCAGAAGAATACTGGAATATTTATGTATCTTTGCTTAAGAAAGACGAGAAAAAAACATTTGAAGCAAAATTTGTTGGAAAAAATGGAAAAAAGCAAGAGTTAAAAAATGAAGAAGAAGTTAATAAAATTTTAAAAGATATAAAAAATGAACAATTTGTTGTAAAGGATGTAAAAAAGAGCGAAAAGAAAAGAACACCTGCGCCACCATTTACAACAAGTACTATGCAACAAGAAGCATCAAGAAAATTAGGATTCACATTAAAAAGAACAATGTCTGTTGCACAGGGACTTTACGAAGGATTAAAAATAGGCGATAAAGGACATATTGGTTTAATAACATACATGAGAACAGACTCAACAAGAATTTCAGAAGTTGCAAGAGCAGCTGCAAAAAAACAAATTGAAGCGGAATATGGAAAAAATTATTATGAAAATAGATATTATAAAACAAATCAAGATGCACAAGATGCACATGAGGCAATAAGACCAACATATGTAGAACTTACACCAGATAGTATAAAAAATGACTTAACTCCTGAACAATATAGATTATATAAATTAATATATAATAGGTTTATAGCAAGCCAAATGGCGGCTGCTACTTTTGATACTGTGCAGATCCAGATAGATGCGGGAGAGTATAATTTTAGAGCAAATGGTCAAACCCTTAAATTTAAGGGCTTTATGTCTGTATATTTTGAAGGAGAGGATGAAGAGCAAGAAGAAATTCCAGACCTTAAAATAGAAGAAACTTTAAATTTGGAAAAACTTAATCCAAAACAAAGTTTTACAGAACCACCACCAAGATATACAGAAGCAAGTCTTGTAAAAGTGTTGGAAGAAAAAGGAATAGGAAGACCAAGTACTTATTCACCAACAATAACTACGATACTTGAAAGACATTATATTGAAAAAGAACAAAAACAGCTTGTACCTACGGAATTAGGAAAAGTAGTAAATAATTTATTAATAAATAGTTTTGAAGATGTAGTAAATGTTGATTTTACAGCAGAAATAGAAAAAAACTTTGATGATATTGCTGAGGGAAAAGAAGAATGGAAAAAAATTATTAGAGAATTTTATAAACCATTTTCTGAAGAACTTCAAAAAGCTCAAAAAGAATTGGAACATGTAAAAATCGAGGAAGAAGTAACAGATATACCATGTGATAAATGTGGAAGAATGATGGTAATAAAATATGGAAGATTTGGAAAATTTTTAGCTTGTCCTCGGATATCCTGAATGTAAAAATACGAAGCCTCTTATAGAGACAATTAAAGAACCATGCCCAAAATGTGGAGGCAAAGTACAGGTTAGAAAAAGTAAAAAAGGAAGAAAATTTTATATATGTGAAAATAATCCAAATGGTGGATGTGATTATATTTCATGGAACAAACCGGGAAAAGAAAATAACAATAAAACAAGGTCGAGAAAAAAGAAAAATAAAAAGAATGAATAATTATTACAAAAAGTTTACATTTTTATTACATTTGCTTTAAATATATTGACTTTTATTGTAAAAATTATAAAATATAAACATGAAATAATTAGTAGAAATATGCAAAAAATGTATAAATTTTGTAATAAGCTCAAAAAATTTCAAGTATGAAATAATTATAAATGCAGACCATAATTAAAAATTAATCACAAAGGAGAAAAAAATGGCAAGCTGTTTAGGGTTGTATATTGAAGAAAATGTAATAAAATATGCCAAAATATCTAAAGACAATGACGTAATAAAAGTCGATGCCTTCGGAATTAAGTTTTATGATAGATTAGATACAGCAATTGAACAAGTTATTGAAGAAACATATAGCTATAAAACGCCAATAAGCATTAATACTTCAAATGAAGTTTATAATTATTTCTACATTTTTAGTTTATTAAATTCAAAAGACATGCGTAGTTATATTAATACGGAATTTGAATCTATTTGCTTTGAAAATCAATTAAATGTAAACACATTTGAATCAAGACATATATTAGTAGATGATTTAGAAAATAGAGAAAAAATAAAAGCTATACATGTATCTGTAAATAAGGGAGAACTATTAAGAAAAACAGATTTCTTTAGTAAATATAAACTTACAAATGTATCTCCTGTTTCTATTAGCATATCAAATTTATTGGAGATAAGCAAAAGCGAAAATGTTGAAAATATAGCAATAGTTAATATTGAGAATACTACAACAGTAACGTCTATAATAAATCAAAAAATATACGATATAACAACAATTGATGATGGAATTAGTGAAATTTTAAAAAAGATTAATCTAAAAGAGAATTCATATGCAAAGGCTTATGAAATATGTAAAAATTCCACTATATATACATCAGCTGGAAAAGATTTGCAATATGAAGAAAATGCATATTTGGATGATATAATGCCAACTTTATATAATATTGTTGGACAAGTAAAAAAAATAATAGATGATAGTACTAATAGAATAGATAAAGTATTAATCACTGGTATGGCATCAGTAATTAATAATATTGATATTTACTTTCAGGAATATCTTGAAGATATTAAATGTGAAATTCTAAAGCCATATTTTATACATTCTTATGGAACGGAAATTAATGTAAAAGATTATATTGAAGTAAATTCAGCAATAGCACTCGCCCTTCAAGGATTAGGTGAGGGAATAAAAGCTATAAACTTCAAGAAAGAAAGTATGACAGATAAACTTCCATCTTGGCTAACAATTGAAGTTGGAGGAAAACCAAATAAAGATAAAGATAAAAAACCTAGTAAAATAAGTAAAGTTTTGAGTGGCGCAGATGGAAATGGCTTTAGTTTTAGCCTAAAAGGAAAAATTACAAGAGGAGAGAAAATCTTATTAAGAAGCTCTATTGCAAGTTTACTATGCATAGTATTATATGTTGCTTTATCAATTTTTATATATAATCAGATTGATGATAAAACATTGGAAACTGCAGCTGAAGAAGTATATGTAAATTCACAAGAGGGAGCTATGCTTGCAGATAAATCAAGCATAGATAGAAAAACTTCAGAATATAAACAACTTACACAAAGTTTAGAAGAAAAGATGGAGCTAAATACAGAAGATAAAAGACTAAAATATTCAATTCCAACATTACTTAATAAAATAATGAGTTCTATACCAACAAATGTACAATTAACAGCTATATCACATTCAGGAACTAAAGTCACAATAACAGCAAGGTCAGAGAAGCTTGAAGCATTAGGTATGTTTATAGCAAAGTTAAAAACAGATGCAATATTAAATAATGTTATATCAGATACAGCAAGACTTGAAACGGTAACATTAACAGAAGGAGAGGGAGAAGATCAGAAACAAATAACAAAAGATCTTGCTGTAGTAACAATAGAAGGAGAATTGCCATGAGAAAAATTTTGTTAGGACTTTTAACTTTAATTTTATTCGCTATACTTGTAACAATTGTAGTATATGGCTTAAATCTCGGAACATTTCATCTTGGATATAGTATTAGAGATATTATTGAAAAAAATGACGAACTAGACTTAAGTATTGCAAATTTACAAACAAAAATAAATGGAGAATATGCTACTGTAGCGACATCATTAAGCTCTAGTTTCGTAAATTTACAAAATAGCAAAGAAGAGTATTTAAATAAAGTAAAATATTCAACAGAAGAAGAAATGCAAAAAGCTAATGTTACAGAACAGTATAAGATAGGATATCTTTGGACTAATATTGGACTTTATGCAACAAGAAATAATTGCTTCCTTAGAAGAGTAGAAGTTACAAATGCAACTTCAGGTATTGATAATCAGTATAATATAACATTTACTGCTATAGGGGAATATTTAGATATATCAAATTTTATTTATGCGATAGAAAAAGATACAAATTTAGGATTTAGAATCGAAGAATTTAATATGATTCCTTATAATCAAGAAGAAAATGTTGAGAATAAGTTGCAAGCAACATTTATGATAAAAAATGTTATGCTTGATCCTAACTCATTAAAAGAAGATGCTATTTCTAGTTCATCTGACACAAATGTCAATACTGATACAAATAATAATGCTAATGCAAACACTAATAATAATACAAATACAAATAATAATGCGGATGGAAAAAATACAGGTTCTTAAAGGAGGAGTGTGCAAATGATAAAATCGATAATTAAAGAAATAATAATAATACTTTTACTATTATTTGCAATTATTCTTGCACTTGGAATATTATTTTATGATTATATTCCAAATAATAAAGTGATTCCATCGGTGGATACTTATACAACATCTACTGAAATCATTAATGAATTAGCAACCAATATTTCTAATGATGAAACTATAAATGTAATATATGAGATTACAACAAATGATTTAAAATCTTTAGAAAAAACAAATGAATATGAAAAAGGGAAAGCAAATCCTTTTGGAACTATTGTAAACCCAGTTTCAGAAAATACAAATGAAAATACAAATGTAGCTGGTGGAAATTCTGTAACAAAAGGAAATAATACATTCTATAAGAATACGGGCACAAAATAATTTTTTTACATCGGTTATATTTATTTAAATAAATATATACAAATTTTTATTAAGGAGGAGTTTTTTATGTTAAGAGAGGAAAAAGGTATTACTTTAGTAGCATTAATTATTACAATCATTGTATTAATTATATTAGCTGCAGTTACAATTATTGCTGTTCAAGATTCAAATCTAGTAAACCGTACAATTAATGCTGCACAAGACTATGCTAGAAACCAAGAATGGGAAAATGGTTATATGTCAAGCGTAGATTCTAAAGTAAGCTCACTTGAAACTGTTATCAGCGAAATCAGAGCAGGTGAATAATAAAAAAAATGACTACGTAGTAACATATAATTTATGTTGAAAATTGGTCAAAAGTACAACATAGGCATATACATTTTAAAAGTGTATATGCCTCAAATTTTAAAATTTGAAAGAGGTAAAATGATGGAAGTAATAATATATGCTATAATCTTTATAATTGGCACACTTTTTGGAAGCTTTTTTACACTTGCCATATATAGAATTCCACTTGGACTTAATATTATTTATGGACATTCATTTTGCCCAAATTGCAAAAATAAATTAAAATTTAAAGATTTAATTCCAATTATTAGCTATATAACTTTAGGAGGAAGATGTAGATATTGCAAAGAGAAGGTTAGAATAAGATATTTGCTACTTGAGGTTTTGAGTGGTTTTACATTTTTACTTTTTGTTTTATCACTTAAAATAGACATATTATTTATAACAACAAATCAAATTATAGATATTATGTTTTACTTTATATATATATCAACTTTATTTATTATAGCAGGAATAGATAAAGAAAATTTTCAAATTCAAAAATCAGTACTTAATTTTGGGTTAATATTAAGTATTTTATTTATGATATATGTATGTATATCAGAGAGAAGTGCTATATATACATATATCATATTAATATGTATGATAATATTTTTACTTATATTAGACACAATATATTTAAAGAAAAAATCAAATTCAAATTATACAATCAACATATTATTGCTTAGTTTATATATGATGATATTTACTAAATCAGAAAATTACTATTATTCAGTAGCGCTTACATTACTTTTGATATCATTAAAAATGTTTATACAAAAAGTTAAAGTATTATGCAAAAAGCAGAATATGACTAATAAAGAAAAAACTAAAGAATTGAAAATACCTATAGGATTTTATTTATGCGTATCTAATATTATTTTATTATTAGTTGCAAATTTTGCAAGTTAGAAAGGACAAACTATGGATAGAGTTTTTAGAAGAAATAACGGCTTTACATTAGTAGACTTGGCACTAGCAATGGTAGTAATTATAGTATTTGTTTCTGTTATGACATCTATTATGTATAGTTTGTATATTTCTACAACTGAAGCAAAAAGAACTGCTGTAGCAGTAAATTACGCAGTAGATATATTTGAAAAAATAGGAATTATGCCATATATTAATGTAAATGTAAATAATGTTTTAACCAGCATAAGTGAAACAAAAAACATAAAAATAATTGATGAAAACGAGGCAACAGCAACGATTCGGAACATATGATATAGATTTAAAAATTGAAGACTATTTTCACGATGATACTATAAAATTGATAACACTTACAATAACTTATCAAACTTCAAAAGATAATACAGAAAAATTAGAAATGCAGAGGATAAAAACAAAATAATTTAGGGAGAGCAAAGATGAAAGATGAAAAAGGTATTACCTTAATTGCACTTATAACATATGTCATATTAATGATTTTTACAGTTGCAGGCGTAACTGCTGTTACAAATTCACTCTATTCTAATGTAAAAGATTTGGATGGAGATGCTAAAAGTGCCGCAGATTTTGCAAAATTTAATATGTATTTTATAAAAGATATTAAAAATGATGATGTAAAACTCGTAAGTTGTTCAAGCAATCAAATAATACTTTCTGTTACAAATGAATCAGGTGATACTGAAAATGTAAGCTATTCATTACAGTCTGGAGGATTATATAGAAATTCAGTAAAAATATGTAGTAATATACAAGCGGGTGAAATATCACAAGGCTCAAGTGAAAAAGAGATTTTTGTATATTTAAAAATAGATAATTATGAAAAAACTACAGCATATATGCTAGAACCAGATGAGTTATAATGTTAAGAATTTAATGTGTAGATTTAAGAAAAGGAGGAAACCTTAAATTATGGATATGAAGAAAAGAATACCTGTAGGAATTGAATTAGTTAAAAGAGGAGTAGTAAATCAATATGATATTAATTCTGCCTTAGAATATCAAAAAACACATCCAAATGAAAAAATAGGGGATATTATTCATACTTTAAATTTATGTGATGAAAGAGAATTACTTCATGCAATAGGAGATATTTTTGGAGAAAAACCAATACTAATAACACCAAGAGATGTAAAGGTTAGAATGGATGAATATATTTCTCCTGATGTGCTAAGAAAAAATAATGCAGTATTATTTGATGTAGAAGATGGTAAAGCTAAAGTTTGCTTCGCTGACACATCAAATAGAAAAGCTATAGATACAATAAGACTTTTACTTTTAAATCGTGGATTAGTAATGGAAAAATATATTACATTTAAATCTAATATAGATGCTGTATTAAATAGTATGCAAGGAAAAGTAAATGATGATATTGAAAGTTTAAATGATACAACATCTCTTGTAGATACTATAATTAGAACTGCAATGGATCGAAGAGCGAGTGATATTCACTTTGAACCAATGGAAGATAAATTAAGAATACGTTATAGAATAGATGGAGAGTTATTTGAAGTTGCAGAACTTGCAAAAGATAAACAAGCAAATGTAATTGGAAGACTTAAAGCAATTTCAAATATGCATCAAGAAAAACAAGAATCACAAGACGGAAGAATTACTTTGTATCCAGACTATAATATTCGTGTGTCTTCTCAAAAGAATATTTATGGAGAAAAATTTGTATTAAGGCTTTTAAAGAAAAATGCAGATGTTAGAGAAATTATTGAACTTGGTTTTCCTGGTAATGAAGAACAGATAAGAAGAAGTTTTGATAATAGAAACAGTATAACAATTATGGCTGCACCAACTGGTGAAGGAAAGACAACTTCTTTATATAGTATCGTACAATTTTTAAATAGACCAGAAATAAATATAACAACAATTGAGGACCCTGTGGAAATAAGAATTCCAGGACTAAACCAAATTGAAATTGATAGCAAAACATCATTCATAGATTCTTTAAGGACGGTTTTAAGACAAGACCCAGATACAATTTTAGTAGGAGAAATAAGAGATAAGGAAACTGCAGAAATCGCAATGCAAGCTGGACAAACAGGTCATTATGTATTATCAACAATACACACAATTGATGCAATAGAGGTAATAACAAGACTTAGAAAAATGGGAATTTCTGATTATGATATATCTAGTACAGTTGCAACAACAGTTTCTCAAAGGTTAGTTAGAAGACTTTGCAAAAAATGTGCAAGAGAAAGGGATTTTAACCAAAAAGAATTAGATTTTATTCATAGCGTAGAAGAAAAAGATAATATCAAATTTGATTTAAAAGGAAAAAAGACTTATGATGCTGTCGGATGCAAAGAATGCAATGGAGTAGGCTATTATGAAAGAATTGGTATTTTTGAAGTATTAGTATTTGATGAAAGAATAAGAGAACTTATAGCTCAAGGAGCATCGACTCTTAAAATAAAAGAAGCTGCAATGCAAGGTGAATACAAACCATTAATAGTAGATGGTATTAATAAAGTGTTAAATGGTATAACAAATCTTGATGAGTTGAATAGAAAATTACGTATATATTAAAATGGAGGAATTATATGGTTCATATAGAAAAAATTTTAGATGATGCAATAAAACGTGATGCATCAGATGTACACTTAATTTGTGGAAATAAGCCAATGTTAAGAATAATTAGAGATCTAGTGCCAGCAAATGATACAACAGAATTAACAGAAGATGATATGACTGAAATTTATGATTATTTTATAAGAGGAAATGTAGACAAGGATACCGTATTTTCTAAAGTAAGAAAAATTGATATGTCATTTGAATATAAAGATATAAGGTTAAGGGTAAATGTCTCAGCAGAAAATGATATACCAGTATTTACTTTGAGATTAATAAAGAATAAACTTCCTCCTTATGAGAGCTTAGGAATTCCAGAGATTGTAAGAAAAATGATAGATCAACCACAGGGGTTAATATTAGTTACAGGAAAAACTAACTCAGGAAAAACTACTACATTGAATGCTTTAATAAATGAAATAAATGAAAATTCAAATAAGAAAATATTAACTCTAGAAAACCCAGTAGAATATAGGCATAAATCAAAGCAATCTATTATTGTTCAAAAAGAAGTTGGATTTGGAAAAGATTCACTTTCATTTAGCGATGGTGTAAAAAACTCTTTAAGGGAAGACTGCGATATTGTTGTAATAGGAGAGATAAGAGATAGAGAGACTATGGATGCAGCTATTGAAACAGCAGAATCTGGACACTTAGTTATTGGAACTCTTCATACAAAATCTTGTGCAGAAACCTTGGATAGAATGATAGACTTTTATGAAGTAAGAGATCAAGCAAGTATAAAATATTTAATTGCATCACTTTTAAAACTTGTTGTTTCTCAAAGATTAATAAAAGGATTAGATGGAAAGCTTGTACTTGTACCTGAAGTAATGGTTGTAGATAATGTTATATCAGGTTTAATTAGAAAAGAAAAACTTGCAACATCAGAAATAGAAGATGCAATACAAGCTGGAACAGATAAAGGAGATATAAGTTTAATTTCTTCACTTTCTAAGCTATTTGTACAAGATAGAATTACTCTTGAACAAGCAAAAGCACAAATTGAAGAAAAGAATATAGAGATATTAAATAGAACTATTATGCAAATGAAAATAAAGAATGACAGAATAATTTAAGCAAAGGGGGTATAAAAAATGCCTATTTATAGATATAAAGCAATGACAGAACACGGAAAAATAGTTACTAATACAATAGAAGAAAGCAGTAAATATCTTGCATTGCAGAAGTTAAAAAGAAATAATCTTATACCTATAACTGTAGAAAAGTCACTTCAAAGAATAAAATCTAAAACTGCCATGAGAAAAAATATTGGAGGAATGCAAGATATATTAAGAGATGTAGGCTCTGCTGACCTTTTGCTAAACCGTGAAAGAAAAACTCAAACAAGTTTTGAAAAATTATATCATGCAATTATGAAATCGGAAAGAATTACTAAAAGAGATATAATAATTTTTACTCAAAATTTTTATTTGCTTAAAAGAGCTAATTTCAATAATATACATGCACTAGAAACTATCATAGAAAGTACAGAAAATTTCAGCTTTAGAGGAATTTTAGAGGATATTTTAGCAGGACTAGAAGCTGGAGAAAACATGTATACAACAATGGAATATTATGAAGATGTATTTCCTTATCTATATATTAATATGATTAAAGTAGGAGAATTATCTGGAAATCTTACGACAGCTCTTGAACAAGCAGTTAAATTTCTAGAGGATAGTGATTCTTTGACTAGAACTTTAAGAAAAATTATAATACCAAATGTAGCACAGTTTATATTAATTTTTATAATGTTAATTGTAGGAACATTGGTAGCATTACCTACAATACAAAATTTATATGATAGCATGGGTTCACAGCAAGAACTTCCTGCATTAAGCTTATGGTTTTCTGGAGTTGTAGACTGGATACTACAATATTGGTATATTCCAACAGCTATTATAGTAGGAATAGTTACTTTTATAATTTCGTATATAAATACACCAAAAGGTAAATATAATTTCCATTATTTTAAATACAAAATGCCTGTATTTGGACAATTGATTTTTGCAATTGATTTTTCAAGACTACTTAGAGCTATGTTATTGAATTTAAAAAATGGAATGAGAATACAAGAAGCATTAGAGATAGGAAAAAATATTTCAAAAAATTTAGTAATGCTATCAATAATTGAGGCATCTATAAACAATATTTTAATTGGACAATCTTGGCTAGAGCCTTTTGAAAGATCTAAAATTGCGACACCAATGATGACTGAAATGTTAAAAATAGGTATGAGTACTGACTTAGTAGAAATGATGGAAAAACTTTTGGATTATATGGAAATAGATATTAATAACTTGCTTGATAAGACAATTAAGGTTTTGCCACAAATAGTTTATTCACTAGTAGGAGTAATATTAATTTTCTTCGTACTTGTAGTATTAGTTCCATGTATAACAGTTTACATGGGAGGCTGGCTATTCTCAGCATATGGATTGTAATAAAATAAAATGTGGGCTTTGAAATCTCTGATTTCATTAACGCCCACTTTTTTATTGCAATAATTTTTTAAATTAATTTTATTTTTTTCATTTCTTTTATTAAATTTTCTTTGCCTTTTTCAGTCATTTCTGTTAACGGTAAACGAGGAATTCCAAAATTATATCCAATTATATTTAAAGCAGCTTTTATTGGAATTGGATTTACTTCTGAAAATAGAGCAGAAATTAAAGGAATATTTTCTAATTGAATATGTTTTGCTTCTTTTATGTTACCGTTCTAGAAAATTGTGAACCATTTTTGAGACACTTTTTGGTGCAATATTTGATAAAACAGAAATTACGCCAACTCCTCCCAGTGAAAGAATAGGAAGGGTTTGATCATCATTTCCGCTGTAAATGTATAAATGATCTTTGCATAGATTTGCAATTTTTGCAACTTGAGATAAGTCTCCACTTGCTTCTTTGATGCCAACAATATTTGAAATTTTTGAAAGTTCTAAGCATGTAGTTGGTTCAATATTCATACCTGTTCTTGATTTTACGCTATATACTATAATAGGAATGGATACAGACTCAGCAATTGCTTTATAATGAGCAATTAGTCCTTCTTGTGTGCATTTGTTATAATATGGCGTTACAAGTAAAAGACCGTCTGCACCAACACTTTCCGCATATTGAGACATTTCGATAGAAGATGCAGTATTATTTGCTCCTGTTCCTGCAATTATGGGTATTCTTTTGTTTGCAACTTCTACTGCAAATTTAATTGCTTGCTTCTTTTCTTCAGTTGTCATAGTCGAGGATTCACCTGTTGTACCGCAAACTATAATCGCATCAATACCTTCACTGATTTGGTATTCAATAAGTTTTTTAAATTCACTAAAATTAACTCCTGACTTACAAAATGGAGTTGCAATAGCTGTTCCACAGCCAATGAATAAGGGATGCTTCATAAATATTCATTCTCCTTTTTTTGTTAATAATATTATTATATGAATTTATATAATGATGTGTTTAAGTTTAAAGCCTACTTTTGGAAGTAATATATATTAATTGGACTTGCTCCTTGTTGGTCGTCTCCTAAGAGAACTGTATAAAGCTTCGCTTTAACAGCCTCTAAGTCGCTTCCATGCTACGCGTCGCTACGTAAATTAATATATATTACTTCCAAACGGCTTTTATATAACAATGTTTTTGTAAAAAAAGGTATACTTTTTTAATAATTAGTGTTATACTATATAAGGTTATTAAGGAAAGGAATGAATGAAAATGAACTATTTAAGAAAAACAAAAATTGTATGTACAATAGGACCTGCAAGTGAGGATAAGCTTCCAGAGCTTATTAAAACAGGAATGGACGTAGTAAGACTTAATTTTTCACATGGAAGCTATGAAGAACAAAAAGGAAAAATTGAAAAGTTTTTTGAAGCAAGAAAAAATGCAGAAAAACCAGTTGCTTTGCTTTTAGATATGCAAGGACCAGAGGTTAGAACAGAAATGCTAGAAAATGCACCTGTAGAACTAGTAAAGGGAGAAACATTTACTCTTGTTAATGAAGATATTGTTGGAAATAATAAAGAAGTTTCTATAACAGATAAAGAGTTATATAAAGACGTAAATTTAGGAACGAGAGTTTTAATAGATGATGGATTAATAGAACTTGAAGTTACAGAGATAAAAGGCAAAGACATAGTTTGTAAAGTAATAAATGGAGGAAAACTTGGAAACAGAAAGAGTATTAATATTCCAGGAATACATTTAAGCTTGCCAGCTTTAAAAGAAAAAGATATACAAGATTTAAAAGATGGAGCAAGAGTAGGATTTGATTATATCGCAGGATCTTTTGTAAGAAACAAGGAAGATGTATTAGCTATTAGAAAAGTACTAGATGAAAATGGTGGAAAAGACATAAAGATAATTTGCAAAATAGAGAATCAAGAAGGATTAGATAACTTAGAAGAAATACTTGATAATTCAGATGGAATAATGGTTGCAAGAGGAGACTTGGGAGTAGAGATACCATATCATAAAGTTCCAATTGCTCAAAAAGATATTATAAAATTATGCAACAGAAAAGGAAAAGCAGTTATTACAGCAACTCAAATGCTAGAATCTATGACACATAGCCCAAGACCAACAAGAGCAGAAGTAAGCGATGTTGCAAATGCTATTTATGATAGAACAGGTGCAATAATGCTTTCTGGTGAATGTGCAACAGGAGAATATCCAGTAGAATGTGTACAAACAATGGTAAATATTTCAGAAACTATTGAAAATCAGATAAAATATTGGGAAAGATTTAATAATAAATATCAAAAACTTGAAACCGATGATTTAGAGTATAACGTTAATTATGCTGTATGTAGAATGGCAAAAAAAGTTAATGCAAAAGCTGTTGTTGCTTATACAAACACAGGTAATACTGCAAGATATTTATCAGGACTTGGAATAAAATGCCCAGTATTTGCTGTAACATCAAATGAGAAAACATATAATCAATTAGCATTAATTTGGAATGTTTTCCCAATATTATTACCAGAACAAAAAACTATAGAAGATTTATTGGAAATCGGACTTCAAAAACTTGAAAAAGATGGATATCTTGAAAAGGGTGATAGAGTAATAATTGCAGGTGGATCAAAAATACTTCCAACAAGGGAAAATAGCAAAGTTATTGGCGGAATTGTAGAAATTTAAGTAAAACACTTGACAGTTCGGTAATTTTTTAGTATAATATTTAAGCATTGTTTAGAAAAAATAAGCAAGAAATAGATTAAGTCGTAATAAAAAGGAGGTAATTGAAATGGCACAACCAAAAAGAAGATGGTCAAAAGCAAGAACAGGATTAAGAAGATCTACATGGAAAGTAGAAAAACCAAGTATTGCGACTTGCCCACATTGTCATGAGCCTGTATTACCACACAGAGCTTGTACTAACTGTGGATATTATAACGGAAAACAAGCTATATCAGTAGAAGAAGAAAATGCATAAGATTGACCGAATTTAAAGAGAAATAAAGAAACTTTAATTGTTAAAAAATAGCAATTAAAGTTCTTTTTTTTTTGTGCATTTTGTCACAAAACGCCTAAGATTACATAACATATACTATAACCAAAATAAAGGGAGGAATAAAATATGTGTAATTGTAGACGTAGAAAATGTTGCTGCTTTAATAATAATTGCAAAAATGATAATAACGAATATGAAACATTATGTAGTAACATACCAAGCTACGATGAAAGTTATAACAATAATTGTGGTTGCGGTTTTGACGAAGAAGATGATGGCTTTCCTACAAATCCTATGTTTGCACAAAGCTATGTGCCAATGCAATATATGAATGACACTTATATGCCTTGTTCAGGATTAAAAAAAGGAACAATATTTCCAGAACTTGTATCTGAATATTGCCCAGGACAGTTAATGGCAACAAATCAGTATATTATGGATACAAACGAGATAAAGGAGGGCTGTAACAGATGAATGAAGATATGGAATATAACAATTCATTAGATGATATAGAATCAAGAGTCGCTTGTTCTTGTATGCATGAAAATGAAGATACACGTGAAGAATTAATACACCAAATAAAATGCTATAATTTTGCAATAATTGAACTTGGATTATATTTAGATACTCACCCAAATGATGAAAGAGCTCTTTGCTTGCATAATAGTTATTGCAAAACTTATAAAGATCTAAAGGATAAATATCAAAAAGTATATGGCCCACTTACAATATATTATCCTTGCAACAAATGGCGCTGGCTTGAAGAACCATGGCCATGGGAAGGAGGTAATTTCTAATGTGGACTTATGATAAGATTTTGGAATATCCAATAAATATAAAAGAAACAAATACAGAACTTGCTAAAGTAATTATATCTCAATATGGTGGACCAGATGGAGAGCTTGCAGCTTCACTTAGATATTTATCTCAAAAATTTGGTATGCCAGACCAAAAAGCAAAAGCAATATTAAATGATATTGGTACAGAAGAATGAGATCCAAAATGTTATCAATAAGATTATTTATTATAAATAAATTTTCCTAAAATATTATTGACTTTTTTCTGTATTTATTATAATTTAATAGTAGAAGATAGAAAGGATAAAAATCAAATGATACAAGAATTTTATAAAAAAATAAATGGAAATTATGAAGTAGCAATTTCAAGAATGCAAAATGATGAAAGAATAAAAAAATATCTTAACTTTTTTCTAATGGATGAGTCATACAAAAGCCTAGAAGAAGGTATGAATTCTAATGATTGTGAAATGGCATTTAGAGGTGCACATACTTTAAAAGGAGTTTGCCAAAATATGGCATTTACATATCTTAGTACAATTGTAGAACAAATAACAGAAGAATTAAGAGCAAAAGATATTGAAAAAGCAAAATTAACTTTTAAGAAAGTAAAAGAAGAATATGAAAAAGTAATTGAAGAAATTCATAAAATTATGTAAAAATCAATTTGATAATAAGTATAAAAAATAAAAATGAAGGGAAGTTTTTATGGAAGAAAGAGACACAATACTAATTGTAGATGACGTTATGATAAATAGAGAATTATTAAAAGACATATTTGAAAAAGGAGAATATGAACTATTAGAAGCAAAAGATGGAGAAGAAGCGATTGAAATACTAGAAGAAAACAAAGAAAAAATAGTTTTAATATTTTTGGATTTAGTAATGCCAAAGAAAAACGGCTTAGAAGTACTCCACCATATGTCGCTTAACAATATGATAAATACAATACCAGTTATTATGATAACAGGGGAAGCAACAGTTGAAAGTGATGTAAAAGCATATGAACTTGGAGCAGCAGATATTATATATAAGCCATTTGAACCTGCTGTTGTAACACGTAGAGCAAAAAACATTATAGAACTATATAAGCACAGAACTTTTATGGAAAAAGAGTTAGAAGCCAGAAACCAAGAATTACTTGAAAGCAAAAAACAAATAGAAAATAGTAATACTTTTTTAATTAATGCATTAAGTTCAGTTGTAGAGTTTAGAAGCTTAGAATCAGGAGAACATATTCAAAGAGTAAAGAAATTTACAGAAATTATGCTAAGACATTGGAGAGCATTATATGGGGAAAAACAATTTTCAAATGAACAAATTGAACTAATAGTTAATGCATCTGCACTTCATGATATTGGAAAAATAGCAATACCAGATAATATACTTTTAAAATCAGGAAGGTTAACAGATGAAGAATATGCAGAAATGAAAAAGCATACTATTTATGGCTGTCAAATGTTAGAAAAGTTCAAACAAGAAGAAAATGAGTTTTATCGCTATTGTTATGATATTTGTCGTTATCATCATGAAAGATATGATGGAAGAGGATATCCAGACGGACTAGTAGGTGATGCTATTCCTGTGTGGGCGCAAATTGTAGCTGTAGTAGATGTTTATGATGCACTTGTAAGTAAAAGAGTATATAAAGCTTCTTTCACAATACAAGAAACATATCGTATGATAAATGATGGTGAATGTGGAATATTTTCACCAAAGTTATTAAAATGTTTTAATGATGCAAAAGAAGATATTATAGCAAACACCTCAAAAGAACAAATGGGGGAGGAGAATTAAAATTTGAATACAAATATAAAAGAAAAAGCAAGAATAAAAATAGATAAAAATATAAAAGAAAAAGCTAAAAAAATTAAAAGAAGTAATTTAGTAATTATTATTGTAATGATAATTACAGTAATAGCTATTTATTATTCATATCACTTATTTTCATCATTTCTTACTGATAGACTTGTTCAGACAGCACTTCGTAATATGCGAGAAATTTCTAGACATGATGAACAATCAATTGTTTCTGGATTAGAGCATAGATGGACTGCTGTACAAGGAATTGCTAAAGAGATCAGACAAGATAAGTTTAAAACAACGTCAGAAATGTTACAGCAATTAAATATTAAATCAGAATCTGAGGGAAATACCGAAATTGCCTTAATAACAGAAGAAGGAAAAGTTTTTAGTAGTACATATTCTGTAAAATATGATAAAGAATTATTAGAACTATGTCAGAGTTCATCAAAAGATAAGTTTGTATATAGAAAAGATGTTAATATAGATTCAGTGGCTGATGTACATAAAGCAACACTACTTATAGGAACAAAAATAGAACCTTTTACAATAGATGGAAATCGTTTTATATATGCAATTGGTTATTATGAAATTGGAAGTTTAAAAGATGAACTTAAAATTGAAAGCTATGGAGGTGAAGGCTACAGTAGCGTTATAGATAAAGATGGATTTTTTTTAGTATCAATATATAATAATAACAACATATTTGAAAGAGAGGATTTTTATACAGCAATAAGTAAAGAAGGTCTTACAAATGGCTTAACATTAGAAGAGATTCGTAACAAAATTGAAGCAAGAGAAAGTTTTTCTCTAGAATATATATTAGAAGGTCAGAAGCGTATAATGGTATGCACACCAATGCAAGATGTTGATTGGTATTGCATTATGTCTGTGCCACTTTCTACTTATCAAGAACAAAGTATAGAATTATTGCAAACGCTAACTATATTACTAGGAGCAATATTAATAACAGTTGCTATTGTTATAATTTTAATATTTAGAAATCATTCACAAAGAAGTTCAATGAGATTTGAAATAAAACATAGAGATGAATTGGAGTCAGCATTAGCATTAGCAGAACAAGCCAATAGAGCCAAAACTACTTTCTTAAATAATATGTCTCATGATATTCGCACGCCAATGAATGCAATTATTGGCTATACTTCACTTGCAATAACACATATAGACAACAAAGAACGTGTAGTAGATTATTTGGATAAAATAAGTCAATCTTCAAATCATTTATTATCTTTAATAAATGATGTATTAGATATGAGTAGAATAGAATCGGGAAAAGTAAATATAGAAGAAAAAGAAGAAAACTTAGCAGATATACTTCATTCTATTAAAAATATTATACAAGCAGATGTAAATGCAAAACAAATGGAATTTATTATTGACACAGTAGATATAACAGATGAAAATATATATTGTGATAAATTACGACTTAACCAAATACTAATAAATCTTCTATCAAATTCAATAAAATTTACTGAACCAGGAGGAAAAATATCTGTAAGAATTACACAAAAACCATTATCTAAAAAAGGATATGGTATTTATGAATTTAGAGTAAAAGATAATGGAATTGGAATTAGCGAAGAATTTTTAAAAGAAATATTTGAACCATTTGCAAGAGAACGCAACTCAACAGTAAGTGGCATTCAAGGAACAGGTCTTGGAATGTCAATTACTAAAAATATAGTAGACATGATGGGCGGAAGCATAGAAGTACAAAGCAAAGTTGGAGAAGGCACAGAATTTATTGTAACATTGGAATTTAGATTACAGGAAGCACACAAAGAAATTGAAGAAATAGAACATCTAAAAGATGTACGTGCTTTAGTTGTTGATGATGATATGAATTCTTGCCAAAGCATTGCACACATGTTAAGAAAATTTGGATTAAAATCAGAATGGACAATGTATGGAAAAGAAGCGGTTGCACGTACAAAAGAAGCAGATCAATTAAAAGAGCAATATCAAATTTACATTATAGATTGGTTAATGCCAGATATGAATGGAATAGAAACAACAAGGAGAATACGCAAAATAGTAGGAAAAAATCCGCCAATTATAATGCTTTCTGCTTATGATTGGGGAGAAGTTGAGCAAGAAGCAAAAGAAGCAGGTGTAACAGAGTTTATTAGTAAACCATTATTCCCATCAGACTTAAGAAGTATACTTTTAAAAGTTTCAGGAATGGAGTTAAATGAAGAAAAGAAAGAAGAAAGAGTTGATTTCTCAGGAAAAAGAATTCTTCTTGTAGAAGATAATATGATGAATAGAGAAATTGCAACAGAATATTTGCAAGACTTCGGCTTTTTAGTTGAAAATGCTGAAAACGGACAACAGGCTTGTGACATCTTAGAAAATTCTGATCCAGGATATTTTGATATTGTATTAATGGATATACAAATGCCTATTATGAATGGATATGAAGCAACAAAAACAATACGTAAATTTAAAAATAAAAAAATAGCCAATATTCCTATTTTAGCAATGACAGCAAATGCATTTGAAGAAGATAAAAAGGCAGCAAAAGAAGCGGGAATGAATGGACATTTAGCAAAGCCAATAGATGTTCCAAAATTAATAGAAGAATTAAAGAAAATTTTAAAATAAAATATATTATAATAGGAGAAAATAAAATGAAGAAAAAAACAATTATTATTTTAGGAGCTTTAATAATAACATTAGTAGTAGTCTATTTGTTTTTAAATAGAAAAAATATTTTAATAAACGAAAATGCAAATGAAAAAACAGAAGTAACATTAACAATAAAAACTCCAGTATTACAAATGACATCTTATAAAGATGAAGAAATTAGTGATACATATACTTTTATGAAAAAATTAGCTACTGCTTTTGAAAGCCAGTATAAAGATGCAAATGTTAAGATCAATGTTGTGCAATTTGAAAAAGCAAATGAGGATGAACAGATAATAGGTTGTTTTGATACAGAAGATGCAGCAGATATTCTATATGAAGAATATTTTAATATGTCAACATATGTACATACAGGTAAGGTAGTTCCTCTAGATGATATAATTTCACAAGAAATAAGAAATGATATAAGCTCATCTTATTGGGATATTAGCAAAATAAATGAAAAAACATATATGATGCCATTTTTAGGAATGCAAAACACCTTATGCTATAACAAAGACTTATTTAAACAAGTGGGACTTGAAAAATATACAACAGATAAAGACATTGTTCAAAATTGGTCATTAAAAGATTGGGAAATAATACTTAAAACATTACAAAAAAAACTTCCAGAGAATATATATACAATGCTTATGTATGGAAAAAATGAATCGGGAGACACACATATTATAACACTTCTTCGTAGTAGAGGTAGTACATTTTTTGATGAAACTGGAAGAGTTAAATTAACTACAAAAGAAGGAATTGAAGCCGTACAATGGCTAATGGATTGTAATAAAAAAGGATACTTTCCTGCAAATGCAGAAAATCTCGAAATAAATAATTGTTATGATTTATTTGTAAATGGACAACTTGCTATTTATATAAATAATGCAGTATTAGATGCAACAATGAAAAAGACAAATATTAATTATGGAAACGTGAATTTCCCTTCAATAGATGGAAAAGGTTTCACGACTAATTTTCTTACAGGATTTGAAGTGTTTGATAATGGAGATGAGAAAAGATTAAAGGTAGCAAAAGAATTCATAAAATTTGTATATGAAAATGATGAGTGGCTAGAATATTCAGCTGGTGCAATCCCATGTAGCAATAAAGTAGCAACTAAATATGAAGATGCATTAAAGGACAAACAAAAATATATAGATAACAACCAAACTGGATGGAATTTTACAGGAAATGCACCTACTTGGAGGAAAGTAAGAAACGTATTTTACAAAGATATTAAAGAATTACTATATGGTGAAAAAACGGCAGAAGAAATTGCAAAGCAAATAGAAGAAGATTGTAATAAGGCTATAAATGAAGGCTATGCAAATAGCAAATTGCATGAATAAAGATCAAGTGAATACAAAATTAGTATAAAAAATGATATGTAGAGATACATATCATTTTTTTGAATATATTTTATTATTGAAAAATAACTATTAAACACGAGGTGTTTTTTATGCAGGTTGTTAAAGAATATGTTAAAGATAGAACAAAAATAAGAATACACGATGATTATATAACCAAAGAAAGTAAAGAAACTAAAGAGCTAATAGTAAATTTAGTTATAGATTATTTAAAAAATAAGAATAATTAATTGCTTAAATTTCTTAAACATATTAAAATTGGGATACGCTTATAAAAAGCAATAAGAGGGGAGTTAACTTGAATAATATACATATTGGATATTCTAATGGTGTGAATGTTGATATTACTAACGGAGAATATTCTTTATATTTAAGAAAATCAAGAGCTGATTTAGAGGAAGAAGAAAGAGGAAAAGGTGAAACTTTAGCAAGACATGAAAAAATGTTGAAGGAATTAGCTAAAAAATATGGCTTTTCTATTGGTAAAATTTATAGGGAAATTGTAAGTGGAGAAAGTATAGAAGCAAGACCTGTTGTCCAACAATTATTAAGAGATGTAGAATCAGGAAGATGGAAAGGAGTTTTAGTTGTAGAGGTTGAAAGACTTGCTCGTGGAGATACAATGGATCAAGGTCGAGTTGCGAAAAGTTTTAAATTTTCTAATACTAAAATTATAACACCAATAAAAATTTATGATCCAAATGATGAATTTGATGAAGAATATTTTGAATTTGGATTATTTATGTCCAGAAGAGAATACAAGACTATAAATAGAAGATTACAAAGAGGTAGGCTATCTTCTGTAAAAGAAGGTAAATTTGTTGGAAGTGTTGCACCATTTGGTTATGACAAAATAAAAATAAAAAGTGATAAAGGTTTTTCTTTAACAAAGAATAGTGAGGCAAAAATAGTAGAAAAAATTTTCAATTTGTATGCCTATAATGATATTGCAATAAATGAGGTAGTTAGACAATTGAATTTAGGTGGTTTTAAGCCAAGAAAAACAGATGAATGGACAAATTCGGCAGTAAAAGATATATTAAGCAATCCTGTATATATAGGTAAAATCAGATGGGATGCCAGGAAGATAGTAAAAGAATACAAAAATGGAAAAATTGTTAATACAAGACCAAGAAATTCTAATTATGTTCTTTACGATGGATTACATGAAGCAATAGTTGATTTAGATACATGGAATATTGTTCAAGAAAAAAGAAGTAAACATATACCAGCAGTAGTACATAATAAAGCTATTCAAAATCCTTTAGTTGGAATTGTATATTGTAGAAAGTGTGGAAAATTGATGCAAAGACGACCATATAATGCAAAAGGATTGGAACCCACCCTTATATGTTCTAACAAAAATTGTGATAATATTAGTTCTAAACTTTGTATTGTTGAAGAAAAAGTTATTTTATCTTTAAAGGAATGGTTAAAAGACTATCATATTGATTATGATGAATATGCAAAAAAAGTTGAAGATAAAAAGAAAAGCAATTGCAAAGAAAGTATTACAAATTTAGAAAAAGAATTGGAAACACAAAATAAAAAACTAACAAATGTTTATGATTACTTCGAAGAAGGAATATATACAAAGGAAATGTTCTCTGAAAGATGTCAGTTAATATCTACTACAATTACGAATATAAAGCTTAATATTGAAGAATTAAAAAAACAAATTGAATTAGAAAATAAAAAAGATGAAGAAAAAAAAGCAATTATTCAAAAGCCCGAAAATATACTTGATTTATACTATAATTTGCAAACAGCAGAGGAAAAAAATATTTTATTAAAGACAATTGTTAAAAGAGTGGAATATCTTAAAACTGAAAAATCAATAAAAAGGGGAGCAGATCCGACAAATTTTGAATTAGATATTTATCCTAATATAGGATAATTTATTTATAAAATTTTTTTGATAAGGTTTTGGTTATTACGAATTAGCACACCTTGAAATGGTAGGTACAATAGTACACCAATTAACAAGAAATGCGTCAATTGAAGAAGTTGAAAGAGGAGGACTTTCACCATATTATACAGACCATGCACTTGGTGTTTATCCTCAGTCTGCAGGAGGAACACCATTTACTGCTGCATATATTGCAGTCAAAGGTGAACCAATTGCTGATTTACAAGAAGATCTTGCTGCAGAACAAAAAGCTAGAGTAACTTATGAAACTTTAATTGACTTATGTAGAGACCATCCAGATGTTGTAGATCCGCTTAAATTTTTAAGAGAAAGAGAAGTTGTTCACTTCCAAAGATTCGGAGAAGCATTAAGAGGAGTTCAAGACAAACTTGCACAAAAGAAATTTTATATGAATTCTGATAGCCCAATGTTTGTCAATAACAACCAAATGCCAGTAAATACTAATAACATGAATAATAATAACAATATGAATATGCAAAATTATTCAATGAATAATGGCTGTGGCTGTAATAGAAGATAAAATAAAATTTATCTACAATTAATGTTTTATAAATTGTTTAATATAAGAGGATATCCTAAAAAATAGGAATCCTCTTATATTTATCTAAAATATAAGAGAATTTATTGCATTTTTTGTCAAAAAATGGTAAAATATATATAATTTAATATAAATAAATATAAAAACTAAGGAGGAATTTATATGGGTAATAAAAAAGTTTTAAAAATTATAGCAGTTATAATTGCTCTACTAATACTTGTATTTATAATATATTTTGGAAGAAAATTTATTATAATAAGCAAGTTATCAAAAGCAAGAGAAGAATTTTTATCAAGTAATAATTATTCTTGCTCAATTGTTAATATTACACAAGATGGAGTTGTTTCTAACATAGAATATAAATATAAAGATGGAAGAAGTATAGATTCAATAGAAACAGATTCTAATTCTTGGAAAACATGGATTGAAAGAAATGATAAAGAAAGAATAGTAATGCAAGAAAATGGAGATCAATTAAAAGCTACAATTACTGATTTTCAAGATGATAATTCATTTGATTCAAGTACAGTAGATTGGAAAACTATTGTATCAAATAAATTAAAAAGTGCATTTTTATATAATATAAAGAGTGAAAAAATTGATGAAAAAGAATACTATGTATTTACTTCTAAACTAACAGGAGCAGGAAGTACATACTATTTTGATAAAGATACATTATTTATGACAGAATTAGATTTCATAGGCGGAGGAAAAATATATTATAACAATTTTGAAACAAATACTGTAACAGATGCAGATGTTATTAGACCTGACTTAACAAGATACGATGTTGTAGATAACAGTTAATTTATGGCTATTAAAAATTATAGTAAATTTGGTTACTAGACAGATGGTTTTAAATCATAGACCATATCTAGTAACCAAATTTTTAAAAAATTTTCCAATAGTCTTTTCTTTTTAAAAAATATATGCTAAAATAAATTGTATTAAATTTCATATTCGGGTGTCGCCAAGTGGTAAGGCATCGGACTCTGACTCCGACATGCGTTAGTTCGAATCTAACCACCCGAGCCAAAAACAATCCATACAAATATTGAAATAACAATATTTTGTATGGATATTTTAATAACATTTTCATGTATCTTGCACTTATTTGCAATCAATGATATAATTACTTAATATAAGTATATAAAAAGGAAGATGATATATATGAAGGTATTATTAACTGGTGGAGCAGGATATATTGGAAGCCATACAGCCGTAGAACTTTTAAATAAAAATATAGATATAGTCATTGTTGATGATTTTTCAAATAGTAATGAAAAAGCATTAGATGCAATAAGAAAAATAACAGGCAAAGATTTTAAGTTCTATCAAATAAATTATTTAGATAGAGAAAAACTAGAGAAAGTTTTTGAAGAGAATAAATTAGATGCAGTAATTAACTTTGCAGGATTTAAATCAGTTAGAGAGTCTACAGAAAAACCATTAGATTATTACTATAATAATGTTTCTGGGGTAATAGTACTTTTGCAAACAATGCAAAAATTTAATGTTAAGAAATTTGTTTTTAGTTCTTCTGCAACAGTATATGGTGATCCAGAAATTGTACCATTAACAGAAGATGCAAAGACAGAAGCTATAAACCCATATGGTAGTACAAAACTTCAAATAGAGAGAATTTTAAAAGATCTATATGATTCAGACAATTCATGGGATATTTGCATATTAAGATACTTTAATCCTGTTGGAGCACATGAATCTGGTTTAATTGGCGAAGAACCACAAGGAATACCTAATAATTTAATGCCATATATTGTAAGAGTCGCAAGCCGGAGAATTAGAGGAATTATCAGTATATGGAAATGATTATAACACAAAAGATGGCACAGGTGTAAGAGATTATATACATGTAGTAGATTTGGCAGAGGGACATGTACTAGCACTTGAAAAGTTAAATAAATTTATGATATATAATTTAGGAACGGGACAAGGGTATAGCGTTTTAGATGTTATAAATACATTTGAAGAAGCCACAGGAAAGAAAATTAAATATAAATTTGCCCCTAGACGTAGTGGAGATGTTGCAAGTTATTTTGCAGATGTTAGTAAGGCAGAAAAAGAGCTTGGATTCAAAGCAAATAAGACTTTAAAAGATATGTGCAAGGATTCATGGAATTACATAAAAAACAAACAAATAGAGGAAAATAATGGATATAGTAAATGAAAGCATACAAATAAAAAATAAGAGAAAAAAGCAATCTAGAATGAAAATAAATTTAAAAAAGTCATCTATAAAATGGATTCTTCTAATTATGATTTTAATTGTAAGCTCTTTAATTTTTATATACAATGATATGTCAAATACAGTAGATAACACAATTATTTTCATGAAATCTGTTTTAGAGGGAAAGTTTATTGATTTTTATGAATTGAGTGTAGAACAAGCCAAAACAAATTATGCAGCAAATTATGGGATATTAATGTATATTATTTTAGCAATATGGTTTTTACCAATATTTGCAATTTTAAAGATATTGGGTGCACAATCAGCATTATTTAATGCAGGACTATTTTTGGCTAAAATGTTTATAGTAGGTATGACTATACTATCAGCATATCTAATTTATAAAATAGTACTTTTTTGCACCGATAAAAAAGAAAAAGCTAGTTTGGGTGTATTTTTATTCTTAAGTAGCATGATAGTATTTTATCCCATTTTTATTATAGTTCAGCTAGATATAATACCAATATTTTTCATGCTTTTAGGAGTATATGGGTATTTGAAAAATAATAAATTACTATTTTATTTTTCATTTCTTCTTGCAGCTCCATTAAAAATGTTTGCCCTAATACTTGTTTTGCCTTTAATTTTATTAAGAGAAAAGAACTTATTAAAAGCAGGTATAAAATGGATCTCAATGTCAGGTTTCATAGTACTTGAAAAGATAATTTTTTCAGGAAGTGTAATATATAAATATGCGTTAGAAGCACAAGCAAAAGATGCAATAACTCAAATTTTAAATTCTAACATATATATAGGTAATTATATTACTGTTTTCTTAGCATTATATATAGGCATAATAATATATTCATATATATTAAAAAATAAAGAAAATGATAATAAAACTATTTTGTGGATATGCTTCTTTGTATGGGCAATTTTTATAACTACTGTACATATAAGCGAATATTGGATTATACTTGTTGCACCATTTTTAATTATAAATATTTTAGTGAACGATAAATATTTGCATATTAATACTTTATTAGAAACTATTAGTGGATTGGCATTTTTCTTATATAGAGCTTTAGAAAAATCAAGTGCACTTCAAGACAAAAATTTAATGACAAGAATTATTTTACCAAAATTTAGAAATATAAATACTGCAAAATATGTTGACGTTTTTGATATGCTTCATAAATTCGGATTAGATCAATATGGAAATGCATTTTTTACTATTTTTATTGTAACAATCATATTAATACTGATATTATCTAAACCATCTAAAGAAAATAAAGATGCAGATGAAAAACAAAAAAGCGTAACAGAAGGAATGCTTTTGTTAAGAGTAATCCTATTATATGCAACAACTTGTATGATTATTTATACATATTCTGCAACAGCAAATCCTATTTCTTATTCTAATATAGAACAAGAAATTACTGCCGGACAAGCTAATTTATTAGGAATAGAAATGGATATAGTAACTCAAGAAATAAAGTTTGATAATGAAATAGAATTAGATGAATTAATACTAAAAGCTTTAAACAATCATCAGTTCCGTGATAACTTTGCACTTTTAAATGTAGAAATATGGAATGTTTCGAAAAATGAATGTATATTTAGAACTAGTATAGGATGTAATACAATAATTGACGAAAATGAAAATATTTATATAAACTTAAAAAAAGTAAAAGTAAATAAGGATGATAATTATGAAATAAAACTATCAGGAACAAATGGAACACAATATTATAAAGAAATAGAAAAAATTTATCCTTGTTTTACAGAGAAAGTTGATGAAAAAATAGGACCAGCAAAGGTAAATGGAGAGTTAATAGATGCTACATTATGTTTTCAAATAAGATAATATTAAAAAGAGGGAAGAATTATGAAAAAAGTATCTGTAGTCATACCAGCATATTATGAAGAAGAAGTTATAAAAAAATGCTATGACAGAATAAAAGAAAATTTAGAGAAATTAAATGATAGTTATTCTTATGAAATGATTTTTGTAAATGATGGTTCAAAAGATAAAACTTTAGAAATTCTAGAAGAGATTGCAAATCTAGATAAAAATGTAAAAATAATATCATTTTCTAGAAATTTTGGACATCAAGCTGCAGTTACAGCAGGGTTAAAATATGTAACAGGAGACGCAATTGTAATAATTGATGCAGACCTTCAAGATCCACCAGAAGTTATTCCTGAAATGATAAAAGAATGGGAAAAAGGTTATGATGTTGTTTATGGTAAAAGAAAAGTAAGAAAAGGAGAGACAGCATTTAAGTTATTAACTGCTAAAGCTTTTTATTCTACGCTTAATAAATTATCTAATATTGAAATACCACAGAATACAGGTGACTTTAGGTTAGTTGACAAGAAAGTTGTAGACGTAATAAATGAACTTCCAGAACACAATAAATTTTTAAGGGGATTATTTAGTTGGGTAGGATTTAACCAATATGCATATGAATATGAAAGACAGGAAAGACTGGCTCGGAAAAACAAAATATCCTTTAAAGAAAATGTTGAAGCTTGCATCAGATGGAATAATTAGTTTTTCTACAAAACCATTAGAGATTGTTGGTGGACTTGGTATAATTTCTGTGTTAATATCATTTGTAATACTTATATATGCAGTTTTATCATTTATATTTAAATGGAATCATTTAATGCCAGGTTGGACATCGTTAATGTGCGTTATGACATTCCTTGGAGGAATAATTCTTATATCTCTTTGGATGATGGGAGAGTACATTTCAAGAATATATGATGAAACAAAACAAAGACCACAATATATAATTGAAAAAACAATAAATTTATAGAAAATAAGGTGAAAGAAACATGGAAAAGGAAAAAGCAAAAGGAATAATAGAAGCAATACTTTTTGCAAGTGGAAGAACAGTTGGATTAAATGAACTTGAAATGTCATTAGAATTAGAACAAAAACAGATAATAGAAATAATAAATGAGATGCAAGAAGAATATAAAAAAGAAAATAGAGGAATAGAGATTGTAAAAGTAAATGATGCATATACTTTAGCAAGTAAAAAGGAATATCATGAATATATTTATAGTATTATAGATAAAAGAGTTAAACCAAACTTATCAGCAGCAGCACTTGAAGTTTTAGCAATAATAGCATATAATCCTAAGATTACAAGAGCTGAAATAGAAAATATTAGAGGTGTAAATTCAGATGCATCAATGTATAGACTTTTAGAACACAATTTAATAGAAGAAGCTCGGAAAACTTGATCTTCCACGGAAAACCTATGTCATATCAAGTAACAGAAGAATTCTTAAAAAAGTTTGGATTAAATACTTTAGGAGACCTTCCAGAACTTCCAAAATATAAACTAGATGAGAATAGGCAAATTGTAATTGATGATATTTTAGAAGAACAAGAGAAAAATAGCGATATTGAAAAAGAAAATAGAGAGGAAGAAGATATTTGATAGAAGATATAAAAAATATAATGACACATAATGAAAGTATGTTATCAGAATATGCTTGTAAGTCAGAAGATGGAATAAAGTTTACAGATGAAGCGGAAGATATAAGACCAATATTTTTTAGAGATATAGACAAGATAATACATTCTCAAGCTTATACAAGATACATAGATAAAACTCAAGTTTATTCTTTTATAGAAAATGATCACATAACTCATAGAGTTTTGCATGTACAACTTGTTTCAAAAATTGCAAGAACAATTGGTAGAGCTTTAAGATTAAATGAAGATTTAATAGAAGCAATTGCTTTGGGACATGATGTTGGGCATACGCCTTTTGGACATGCTGGAGAGAGATTTTTAAATAATATTGCGAAAAGAGAAAAAATAGGCTATTTTTGCCATAATGCGCAAAGCGTGAGAATGTTAAAAGATATAGAAAATTTAAATATTACTGTTCAAACATTAGACCGGAATTTTAGCTCATAATGGTGAATTACTTTTGAATAAATATGAAGTAAATAAAGATAAAAAAGTAGAAGATTTTCTAAAAGAATTAGATTTAGTATTCACAGAAGAGGGTTATAGCAAAAAAATAAAACCTATGACTTTAGAAGCAAGTGTTGTTAGGCTATCAGACGTAATAGCATATATTGGACGCGATATCGAAGATGCGATAATTGTAGGATCAATTAAAAGAGAAGACATACCAAAAAAGATTGTAAAAGTATTAGGAAATACAAATTCTCAAATAGTAAATAACTTAATAATGGATGTTATTAAAAACAGTATAGATAAGCCATATTTAAAATTTTCTGATGATATATTTGAAAAATTGATAGAACTAAAAGATTGGAATTATAAAAAAATATATAATTCAAAAGAAGCATTAAAAAATAGAGATATTCTAGAAAAAGCTTTTTATGATTTATATGAAATATATTTGGAAAAAGCAAATGATAAAAATTTAAAAAAGAGTAAAAGTTTTAGTGACCAAAATTTATATTCATTTATAAATAATAAGTCAGAAAAGTATAGGAAAAATACAGATATAAAACGAATGGTTATAGATTACATCTCAGGAGAAACTGATAAGTTCTTCCTAAAAGAATGTGAAGCAAACATAAAAAACTTTAAAATATAATACATATTGCAAAAAAAATATAAATATGCTAAAATACATATACAAAAGAGGAGAAATAAAGTGGATTTGTTAATTATAATATATATATTAATATTTTTAATAGTAGCTTTAGTAATTTATTCAATTGCCCAAATAAGAATGGCAGGTATGAAAGTAAAAGATTTTACAGAATTTATACAGGCCAACCAAATACTTGATGACCTTTATGAAATTTCAAAACGATATGAAAAAATGGATTCAAAAGAAAGGGTAGTATTTTTGATGGAAGCAGAGAAGGTATTTTCAGCATTTGATAAAGTACCGAACTTACTTTGGGAAGACGAATATCAAAAGTATACTAAAATTTTAGATATTTATAGAGAAATAAAAATGGTAAGATGGAATGAACAGTAAACAAAAATGCAAAGTTTACATATAATATAGCAATAAACATTTTAGAATGGAGGCAAGACAAGATGGAAGACATAGTTGCAGTTGTTTTAGCAGCAGGAAAAGGCACAAGGATGAAAACAAATAAAGCTAAAGTTGTACATAAAATATATGGAAAAGAAATGATAAAAAGAGTTGTAGAAACAGCTGTTAAAGCAGGAATAAAAGACATAATTGCAGTAGTTGGACACAAAAGAGATGAAGTAGAAGCTGTACTGGGAGATAGAGTAGCATATGCATATCAAGAAGAATTATTAGGCACAGGGCATACTGTAATGCAGGCAATTCCTTATCTTAAAGATAAAAAAGGCAAAGTTATAATTTTATATGGAGATGTTCCAATTGTTCGTGCAGAAACTTTACAAAAATTAATTGCTAAAAGTATAAAAGATAACGAACATGCTAGTATTCTTACTGCGATAGTTAGTAACCCAACAGGTTATGGAAGAATTATAAGAGATGATATTCGGTCGCGTAAAAGAAATTGTTGAGGAAAAAGATGCAACAGAAGAGCAAAAACTTATAACAGAAATAAATTCTGGTATATATTGTTTTGATGTACAAGAGCTTTTGTCAGCACTAGAAAAGATTACACCTAATAATGCGCAAGGAGAATATTATTTGACAGATGTAATAAAAATAATGAATAATAAAGGTCTAAATGTTGGAGCAATGATTATTGAAGATAAGACAGAAATACTTGGAGTAAATGACAGAGCTCAACTAGAGATGTTAACAAGAATACTTAGAATAAGAATAAACCAAGAGCATATGGAAAACGGAGTAACAATTGAAGATACGAATAACACATATATTTATGATGATGTAAAAATCGGAGCAGATACTGTAATACATCCAAATACAACAATAAAATCAGGAGTTGTAATTGGAGAAAATTGTGAAATAGGACCAAATGCATATATAAGAGAAGGCTGTAATATTGCAAATAATGTAAAAATTGGTAGTTTTGTTGAAGTAAAAAAGGCAGATATTGGTGAGGGTACAAAAGTTCCACACTTATCATATATGGGAGACTGTGAGATAGGAAGTAATACTAATATTGGGTGTGGAACAATTACATGTAATTATGATGGATTTAAAAAGAGCAAAACAATTATTGGAGATAACAGTTTTGTTGGATCAAATGTAAACTTTATTGCACCAGTGCAAATTGGGGATAATACAATTATTGCAGCAGGATCTACAATAACTGATGATGTCCCAAAAGATGCACTAAGCATTGCAAGAGAAAGACAGGTAAATAAAGAAGGATGGAATAAAAAATAATAAATAATAAAATCAAGCGAACCTTTAAAATTTAGGTTCGCTTAATTTTTGTTATATTAAAACTACATTTCTTGTTCGCCAGGTATAAAGTAGTCAATTACACCATATATTAAAGCGCCAATTATTGCAGCTATCCAAGATATAGAATATCCTGCAACGAAATATTGTGTCACATATAATGTAATAACAGCAAGTACAAAACCTACGAATCCTTTTCCAAAAGGACTAGCATGTAAACCTGTAAATTTTACTATTAAATAGTCTATAACAGTTAAAACAACTGCAGCAATTGCAAGTGACCAAATATTATTTATAGAAAATCCGGGTGTAAAGAATGCTGTTATACCTAAGACAATAGCTGAAACGATAAGTCTGCCAATGATTTGCCAAGCTGTGCTAGAAGTGCTTTGTCTAGAATTTGCTTGATTATTTTCCATTTTCAAAAACCCTCCTTAAAATTCGTGTAAATAGAATGAAAGCAAAATCTTTCAATTATATTTTTCTCTAAAAAATTTTTTTTATTCAAAATATAGAATATTTATAAGAAAAATTGCAAAAAATAACTGTATTAAAAAAATTACAAAACAATGTTTTTTAAGCAAAAAGTGTTAAGCCTATCTTCGAAAGTAATATATTTAATTTGACTTGCTCCTTGCCCCGTCGTCTCGTAGAGGACTGTAAGAAACTTCGTTTCAACAGCCTCTACCTCGCTTCCATGCTACGCGTCGTTTCGTAAATTAAATATATTACTTTCGAACGGCTAGGAAATTTCTTTAATAAAAAACAATATTTTGTAATTTTGAAAAATTTAAGGAGAAATTTTAATGTTAATAACTTTTGCAAGATCAATTTTACTTTATATAATAATTTTAATAGTAATGAGACTTATGGGAAAAAGAGAAATAAGTCAACTTCAACCATTTGAACTTGTTATTGCAATTTTAATTGCAGATCTTTCTGCAGTTCCTATGTCTGATACAGGAATACCAATACAAAATGGAATTGTTCCAATACTTGGTCTTTTATTCATGCATTTAATAATATCAGTTTTAAATATGAAAAGCTTGAAAATGAGAGCTATTATTTGTGGAAAACCTTCAATTGTAATCTATAGAGGAAAGATAAAAGAAGAAGAACTAAGAAAAGAAAGACTTACAATAAATGAATTGGAAGAGAGATTGAGAGGCTTAAATATTTTTAATCTTGGGGACGTGGAATACGCAATACTTGAAACTAGTGGACAACTTACAGTAATTCCAAAGCCAAATAAAAGAAACACAATACCTGAAGATTTTAATATTGAACCAGAGTATGAAGGAATATCATATGATTTAGTAATTGATGGAATAGTAATGGAAAAAAATTTAAAAGAACTTGGGAAAGACTATAATTGGCTAAAAAAAGAAGTTCGGAAAATTTGATATAAAACCAGAAGAAGCACTAATTGTAACATTAGATGGAAAAGGCCAAATTTTTTGCCAGGAAAAAGAAAAACGTAAATCACGTGTTTAAAAAAATAAAGTTGTAACTTAAGAAAGGATTTAAGGATGAAAAAAGAAATTATAATTGTTTCTATAATTGTATTTTTAGTAATTGTAACAGATGTGATTACACAAAGGTATACAAAAGCTACAATAGGAGAAGTTTCAAATGAGTTAAATGGTATATGCGAGCAGATAGATAAGGAAGAAGAAAAAAATCATGAAGAAATACAAGAAAGTCTTAACAAAATAATTGAAAAATGGGAAGAAAAGAAAAATTATATTGAAATATATATAGAACATGCAGAACTTGAAAAATTAGAAATGTATATGTTAGATGCAAGAAGTTATGTAAAAAAGAAAGAATATAATATGGCATACCAAGCATTGGAGACATGCGAATTTATTGCAAATCACATTATAGAAAAATATAAGTTTTGTTTAGAAAATTTATTTTAAAAATAGCTTGACAGAGGTATAAAGTAAAGGTATAATAAAATTGAATTAGGTAAATTGCGTATACAAAAGTAAAAAGAAGAAAAGGACGAAAGATATGAGAGAAACAAATCTTATAACCCTTGAGGCTGTACACACACACACACACACAGGTAGCTCTATAAAGTTTAAAATGGATAGAATAGAAATAGTAAATATAAGTACACATAGAACTTGTATATTATTTTGATATGCAAGTTTTATGTGTCTTTTTATATAAAAAATAAAATTCTAAGGAGGAGAAAATGGTAAAAAACCAAAGAATAGGAATAAAGGAAAGAGGAGAAAAACGGAATAACACTAGTTGCACTAATAATAACAATAATAGTACTAATAATACTAGCAGCAGTAACAATAATAGAAGTACAAGATAGTGGATTAGT
>CANPWU010000005.1 GCA_947584805.1 uncultured Clostridia bacterium
GGCTTAAGCCCAGAAGTGCCAGTACAAAAGCCTTCTAGGCTAAGAACAAACCACCAGTTTTACTGGTGGTTATGATTGTATTGCGATAAAATTTTTGTTATGATATAATACAAATAGTTTGAACGCAGGAGGAAGAAGACAATGTATCTAAAAAGGCTAGAAATGCAGGGATTTAAATCATTTGCAGATAAAACAGTATTAGAATTTATGCCAGGAATTACAACAGTAATTGGACCAAATGGATCAGGAAAAAGTAATATATCAGATAGTATAAGATGGGTACTTGGAGAGCAAAGTATTAAATCTTTGAGAGGATCAAAATCTGAAGATGTAATTTTTGCTGGAACACAAAATAGAAAATCATTGGGATTTGCAGAAGTTTCACTTGTCTTTGATAACCAAGACGGAAAACTTCCAGTAGAATATACAGAAGTAACTGTTACAAGAAAACTATATAGAAGCGGAGAATCAGAATATCTTATAAATAAGGTGCCATGCAGATTAAAAGATATAGTTGAATTATTTATGGACACAGGAATTGGAAAAGATGGTTACTCAATAATTGGACAAGGTAGAATAGATGAAATTTTAAGTAATAAATCTGAAGATAGAAGAAATATTTTTGAAGAAGCTGCTGGCATTGTAAAATATAAAACAAGAAAAATAGAAGCAGAAAAAAAGCTTGAAAGAACTAAATTAAATTTACTTAGAATAAATGATATTTTAGCAGAAATAGAGCAAAACTTAGATCCATTAAAAATTCAAGCAGATAAAGCAAAAGAATTTTTAAGTTTAAGAGATGAATTAAAACAAATAGAAGTAGGACTATTTTTGCACAATATCGAAAATTATAAGTTAGCTTTAGAAAAGATTACAGAAGATGAAAAAATACTAGTAGATCAAAATGAAACAGAAGGAAAAGATTTAGAAAAATTAAATGAACTAAAGCAAAGTTTAAAGTTAGAGATTGATAAAATTACAGAGGAAATAGAAAATACACAAAATTATAGTTCTCAAAGTATACAAGAAAAAGAAAAGTTAAATTCTGATATAAATGTTTCAAAAGAAAGAATTGTAAATAATAAAGAAAATTATACAAGATATGGAAAAGAAATTGAAGAATTAAATACAAGAAATCAGGAATTAGAAGATGAGAAAATTCAAAAAGTAGAAAAAAAGCAAAGGCTTTTTGCAAATAAAGAGAAATTTGAAACGGAGTTAAAAGAAAAAACAGAAGAACTTACACGCCTTACAGCAACTCTTACAGAAAAAGAAAAGGAAATCGAAGGAAAAAAATCACAAATTGAAAAATTTACAGATACAAAATATGAAAAATTAAACGAAATAAATACAATAGATGTTACAAATGAAAATATTGAAAAACAATTAAAAACTTTAAAATACGAACTACAAGTTGCAATTTCTGAACTTGATAGCAGTAATTTAACTAAACAAGATATTGCAAAAGTGTTTGAAGAAGTAAATAGCAAGAAAGAAAGAATTACAAAACAGATCGAAGATACAGAAAATAAAAAAGAAGAAGAAGAAAAATCTATAAAAAAATATGAAACCGATATTAATAATTTACAATCAGAATATAGATTAAAAGAATCAAGATTGAAGTTTTTAATTGAAACAGAAAAAGAAAAAGAGGGCTATTCTAAAACTGTAAAAGCACTTTTACTTGCATGTGAAAAAGATAATAATTTAGGAGCAGGGCTAGAAGGAGCTTTAAGTGATTTGATTTCCGTACAAAATAAATATCAAATTGCAATTGAGATGACTCTTGGACAAACACTTCAAAATCTTGTAACAAAGGATGAAAATACAGCAAAAAAATTAGTTGAATATTTAAGAAGTAATAATTTAGGTAGAGCATCATTTTTGCCAATAACTTCTGTAAAAGGAAAAAAACTTGAAGGTTTTAATAAGAAAAATCTTAAAGGCGATGCAATTGTTGCGTCTGATACAGTAAAAACGGATAAGAAATATGAGCAGATAATTTTAAGCTTACTTCGGAAGAACTGTAATTACGAACGATATGAATGATGCAATAACTCTTGCTAAACAGAATAATTATTCATTTAAAATTGTAACTTTAAAGGGAGACACAATAAATCCATCTGGTGCAATTTCTGGAGGTTCTTATACTCAAAAGACAGTTAATATTTTAGGAAGAAAAGGTCAGATAAAAGATTTAGAAGAAGAATTAAAAGTTTTAAATAAAAAACAAGAAGAGATAGAAAAAGAAAAGGAAAAATTTGAACTAAATCAAGAAGGCTATGAAGAAGAGTTAGAAGCTTTAAGGCAAAATTTGCAAGAAATACATATAACTTATGCTAGCAGTGAGCAAAAATTAGTTGCCGTTGAAGAAAATTTACAAAAATTAAGGGAAAAAATTGATAAAACCAAATTACAGATTTCTGAAAATGAAAATCAAAAACAAGAAAATCTTTTAAAGAAGACAGAACTTAATGATTGGTTAAGCAAAAATTCAGAAGAAATGGATAAATTAAAATCAGAAATAGATGAATTTGCAAAACTTAATTCAGATAATCAAAAATACATAGATGATTTAAATTTAGATGTAACAAACTTAAAAATATCAGTTTCTTCTTTTAATGAAAGTGAACTTTCTATTGAAGAAATGGTTCAAAGAATTGAGCAAGATATTACAAATAATAAAAACAATATTTCAAATAAAGAAACATCAATGCAAAACTTTTTAAAAGAGAATGAAGAACTTACAAATAAAATTTCAGAATATGAACAAGCTATAAAAGAAATTGATGAGAAAATGGTATCTAGCGGAGATAAAATAGTTGAGCTAAAAGATTTAAGAACAGAAAAAAATAAAGAAATAGAAAAAACAGAAGAAAACATATCTTCAAAAATGCAAACTTTAGATAGTTTGAAAGAAGAAATTATAAAAATTGGTGTAAAAAAGGAAAAAGTAAAAGAAGATATAAATGAAGATACAAATAAGCTTTGGGAGGAATATGAACTTACACCTAATAATGCAAAAGATTTTAAAAAGCCAGAAAATGTTGCTCAAACTAATAAAAAGGTAAATGAACTTAGAAACAAAATAAGAGATCTTGGAAGTGTAAATGTTAATTCAATTGAAGAATACAAAGAAGCTTCTAAAAGATATGATTTTATGTGCGAGCAAAGATTAGATATTGAAAACACTATGACAAAATTAAAAAATGTAATCCAAGAAATGCTTGGCATAATGAAAGAGCAATTTACGAAACAATTTGAGATAATAAATGAAAACTTTGGAAACGTGTTTAAGGAATTATTTGGTGGTGGAAGAGCAAATCTTAAGTTAGAAGATGAAACTAATGTGCTAGAATGCGGAATAGAAATATGGGTAGAGCCACCAGGAAAGAAACTTCAAAATATGACGCTTTTATCAGGAGGAGAAAGGGCATTTACTGCAATAGCATTATTATTTGCAATGCTTAAAATAAATCCTTCACCATTCTGTGTACTTGATGAAATTGAAGCTGCTTTAGACGATGTAAATGTATATAGATTTGCTGAATATTTGAAAAAATTTACAAAAGATACTCAATTTTTAGTAATTACACACAGAAAAGGAACTATGGAAGCTCGGAAATTCTGTATATGGAATAACTATGGAGGAAAATGGAATTAGCAAACTTTTATCAATGAAATTAAAATAGTATAAAGTTCTTAAGATTAGTACAAAATAATCTTAAGAATTTTTTTATTTAAAATAGGAGAGTTAGTATGGAAGAAGATAAGACTAAATATGGTGAATTTATATCTTCATATTTTGCATGGATTACACTTGAAAGACAAAAAGAAATTGCAAACAAATTAGAAAATATAACCAAAAAAAGTTAAAAAAATAGAAACTTTTGTCGAAAGGCTTGTAATTGTCACAAACTCTGATATAATTGAAGGGAACTTAGAAAAATTACAAATACGAAAGGAAAGTTAAGAATGACATATAAATTTACTGAAAGTGCAAAGAATGTTATAAAATATGCGAATGATATAACTTTAAAACTTGGACATAGCTATATTGGTACAGAACATATTTTATATGCTCTCACAAAGGAAAAAACAGGAATTGCAAATAAAGTATTAGAGAATCAAAACATAAATTCCTTAACCGTTTTAAAAAAAATAGAAGACATCATGGGAGAAACAATGGTAAAATCTAAAAAAGTATTAGGCTATACACCTAGAGCTAAAAAAATATTAGAAAATGCTTCTTTTGAAGCAAAAAAAGCAAATTCTAGCTATATTGGTACAGAACATATTTTAATTGGAATAATAAAAGAAGGAGATAGCGTAGCAATTAGAATTATGCTTGATTTAAGAGCAGATTTAAAAGAAATATATGATAATATTCTTGATATTATTAGTGCAGATATTGCTGAAGGAAATAGAATAAAGAACAAGGAAGACAGAGAAAATTCAAAGAATTTTTCACAAACACCTACTTTAAATCAATATGGAGTAGATTTATGTGAAAATGCTAAAAATGGTACTTTAGATCCAATTATTGGTAGAAAAGAAGAAATAGAAAGAGTTATACAAATTTTAACAAGAAGAACAAAAAATAACCCATGTTTAATTGGAGAGCCAGGAGTTGGTAAAAGTGCAATAGCGGAAGGACTAGCCATAAAAATTGCAGCAAATGAAGTACCACAAATGTTAATAGGAAAAAGAATTATAAATCTTGATATTTCAAGTATGGTAGCTGGTGCAAAATATAGAGGAGATTTTGAAGAAAGAATAAAAAAATGCATAGACGAAGCCAAAAAAGCAAAAAATGTTATATTATTCATAGATGAAATACATACAATAGTTGGAGCAGGTTCAGCAGAAGGAGCAATTGATGCAGCCAATATTTTAAAGCCAATTTTAGCAAGAGGAGAAATTAGCTTAATTGGTGCAACAACCAGTGAAGAGTATAGAAAATACATTGAAAAAGATACAGCTCTAGAGAGAAGATTTAGTCCAGTTCAAATTAATGAACCAAGTGTGCAAGATACAATCTTAATACTTCAAGGACTAAAGGATAAATATGAAGCACATCATAATGTTAGAATTACTGATGATGCAATTAATTCCGCAGTAAATCTTTCAGTTAGGTATATTACTGATAGATTTTTACCAGATAAAGCGATTGATGTAATTGATGAAGCAGCATCAAATATTAGAATGGTAAAATATACAATACCTGAAAAATTGAAAACTTTAGAAGAAAACTTAGAAAAAATAAAACAAGAAAAAGATGAAATGATACATCTTCAAAATTTCGAAAAAGCAGCCGAATTGCATGAAAAAGAGGAAAAAGAGCAAAGAAAAATAGATAAAGAAAAAGAAAAATGGAATAACGAAAATGTAAAATCTGTAATTGAGATGACAAGAGAAGATATTGCTGAAGTTATTGCAAAATGGACAAGTATTCCTGTAAAGAAAATAACTCAAGATGAAAACGAAAAGTTAAGAAATTTGGAACAGGAATTGCATAAAAGAGTGATAGGACAAGAAGAAGCAATAGAGGCTGTATCAAAATGCATAAGAAGAAGTAGGGCAGGAGTAAAAGATCCAAATCGTCCAATGGGTTCTTTCTTATTTCTTGGTCCAACGGGAGTTCGGAAAAACAGAAACATGTAAGGCTCTAGCAGAGGTTCTATTTGGTAAAGAAGATGAAATAATAAGAATTGATATGTCAGAATATATGGAATCACATTCTGCATCTAAATTAATTGGATCACCTCCTCGGATATGTAGGCTATGAAGAGGGAGGAATTTTAACCAAAAAAGTAAGACAAAAACCTTATTCAATAATTTTATTTGATGAAGTAGAAAAAGCACATAGCGATATTATGAATATGTTGCTACAAATTTTAGAAGATGGAAGGCTTACAGATAATACTGGAAAAACTATAGATTTTAAAAATACAGTAATAATAATGACATCTAACATCGGAGCAAAAATAATTACAGATAGCAAAAAATTAGGTTTTACAAATTCTGATGAAAATACTAAAAAAGCTGATTATGAAAATATAAAAAAAGATATTATGCAAGAAGTAAAAAAAGAATTTAAACCAGAGTTTATAAATCGTATTGATGAAATAATAGTTTTCCATAAGCTAGAAGATGAGGATTTAGAGAAAATAGTAGAAATATTACTAGAAAAATTAATAAAAAGGTTGAAAGAACAAGATATAATATTAGAAGTAGATGAAAGCGTCAAAAAGTATATTGTAAAACAAAATAATGATAAAAATTATGGAGCAAGACCATTAAGAAGAGCAGTTCAGACAATTGTAGAAGATAATGTTACAGATGCAATTTTAATAGGAAATCTAAAAAAGAATGAAAAAAAGGTAATGTATGAAGTAGAAGGAAAGATTATGTTTAAATAGTTAATCCTTTTTTGAAAAATATGCACAATTGGAAGAAATTGTTACAGTTTTTGGAAGAGTTCCCTCATAAGTACATTTTCCATCTTTTTGATAAATACAATTTGCACTACAATTTATGTTAGTCAATTTTATCACCTCTACGTATGTATATTATTTACTCGAATTTTGTAAATATGCATAAATTTAATACAAAGTTTTAATTTAGCTTTTAATGGAGAAGGAAAAACAAAAACTTAACGTTTTTTAAAAAAAAGCTTGCAATTTTAAACGTTTTAGAGTATAATAATAAATAGTCAATTTAAAAACGAGAGAAAGGAATGATACAAAATGGCAAAATGTGCAATTTGCGAGAAATCTCAAACAGTACGGAAACAAATTAAGCATAGCTCGTTCTCATGTTAGCAAGAGAAGCAAAAGAACATGGAAACCAAATTTACAAAGCGTTAAAGTTATGGTAAATGGTGAACCAAAAAGAATAAAAGTATGTGCAAAATGTTTACGTTCAGGAAAAGTAAATAGAGTATAAGATAAAAGAGTAGAAGAAAATCTACTCTTTTAACATATGCTTTTATGTATCAGTCTTTTATGCCAAAAATAAATTTTACAATTCCCCTCAAAAACTTTGGAACTTTTTTTACAACAATTGTCATTATATAAACACACTCCTTTCTTAGCATGAAAGCCAGATTAATCCTAAAATAACGATAACTACACCAATTATGAATAGCCAACCACATAAAGGAAGTAATAATACAAAAAGCATTCCAAGGCCGAAACCTATCATACATACAGCTAAAGTTTTTTTAAGAAGTCTAAACATAAATTAACTTACCTCCTTTATTTTTATTATATTATGGAAATTAAAAAAAGGTTACTCCTTTAAAATTTTAGTAAGATTAAAGATATCGAAAGGACACACTAATATATGAAAAAACAAAATACAGAAATAGTAAAAATACTAAAAGATACATATCCTGATGCAAAATGTAGTTTAGATTTTAAGACTCCATTTGAAATGGTGGTTGCAGTAATGCTTTCTGCTCAATGCACAGATGAAAGAGTGAATCGAACAACACCTAGTATTTTCGCAAAATATAGTACACCTAAAGATTTTGCAGAGATTGATATAGAAGAATTAGAAAGACTAATACATCCATGTGGATTTTACAAAAACAAAGCAAAAAATATAAAAGCATGTGCTAAAATGATTATGGAAAAATATAATGGAGAGGTTCCAAAAACAATGGAAGAACTTATGAAACTTCCTGGAGTTGGAAGAAAGTCTGCAAATGTTGTAATGCTAGAAGCATTTGGAGAAGCAAAAGGCATTGCAGTAGATACACATTGCAAAAGAATTGCAAATAAATTAGGCTTAAGTAAAGAAAAAGAGCCTGAAAAAATTGAGCAAGATTTACTTAAATATTTTGATAAAAGCGAATATAAAGATATAAACCATTTATTTATATGGCATGGTAGAAATATTTGCACAGCAAGGTCGCCAAAATGTGCTGATTGTCCAATAAATAAATATTGCAGAGAATATATAAAAACGAATAAATAGTGGTAGCTTTGGGAATGATAAACAAAAAAGGAGATTTAAAATGTTTATACCCAAAGCTATTTATTATGAGAAAGATATAGAAAATTATGAGCTAGGAAAAGAACTTTTAGAAAAATATAAATTTGTTCCAAAAGTTGAAATAGAAAGCCATAATTCAATAAAAGAAATGCAAAGCAAAGAAAATAAAGAATTTGTAAATATGAAAAGAAATTTAATAATTGGTGTTAGAAAAACACACAAATTCGTAGAAAATCATAAAGTATCAGATTATCTTGTACCATATACTTCTTCTCGGATGTACAGCTTCTTGTATGTATTGTTATTTAGTTTGCAATTATAATAAATGTGCATATTTAAGGTTATTTGTAAATAGAGAAAAAATGCTAGATAAAATAATAAACGTAGCAGAAAAATCTGAAAGAGAATTAACATTTGAAATAGGAAGCAATAGTGACTTGATTTTAGAAAATACAATTACCGGAAATCTTGTATGGACAATAGAGAACTTTGTCAATTCAAAAAAAGGAAAGCTAACTTTTCCAACAAAATTTGATATGGTCGATGACATTTTAAAATTAGATCATAAAGGAAAAGTAATTGTTAGGATGAGTGTGAATCCAGAAGAAATAATAAACAAAGTAGAATTTGGAACATCTAGACTTAAACGGAAGAATAGAAGCGATAAATAAATTAAAGGCAGCAGGTTATGAAGTTGGAATATTAATTGCTCCTGTTATTTTTGTAGAAAATTGGAAAGAATTATATTTAGAACTTATACAAAGGCTTCAAAAGTCATTATCTAAAGAAGTAAAAAAAGATGCTTTTTTTGAAGTTATTTTTATGACATATAGCTATGTTCATACAAAAATAAACGAGGAGGCATTTCCAAATGCAATAGAATTATATGATAAAAATTTAATGACAGGAAGAGGCAAAGGAAAATATTGGTATAAAGAAGAAATAAGAGAAGAAGGAAAGAAGTTCTTTATAGAAAACTTAAATAAATATTTCCCAAATAACAAAATTTTATATATAGTATAAAATTATATTTAAAATATTAAATTTTTGTGATACAATATAAAGCAAACAATTTTGGAAGAGAAAAAATGGAACAAAAATTAGAAAAATTATATGAAGAAGTTATCTTAGAATTAGAAAATATAGGAATAAAAGTAGAAAACAATAATCAAATAGGTCAAATCGATATATCTATCTCAAAGAGAAATAATAAAAGATATGGTGTATGTAAACAAGAAGATCCAGATAAAAACACTAAATATATAGAAGTGTCGAGAAGACATAGAATTATTAAATATTACAAATATAATAAGCATCATATAGAAATAAGTCCATGGGTTATGGAGCTAGAAGATAGCATAATAAAAAATACCATAATCCACGAAATCATACACTGTTTCCCATATTGTAATGATCATGGAACAAAGTTCAAAAAATATGCAAAATACATTAATGAAAAATTAGGATACAATATTTCTACAGTAGGAAATAAAGCAGAAGACTATAAAAAAAGCAATAAAGAATATGAAGAAACAAAAGAATACAATTATAGAATAGAATGTGAAAATTGTACACAAGTTTTTTATAGGCAAAGAGTTAATAAAAACTTTACTAAAAAATATAGATGTGGTAAATGTGGTGGAAAATTTACAGTATACAAAATTTAGCATATAATATAAAAAAACAGAAAGGAATATAAATATGGATTCAAGAGCAATTGGAATATTTGACTCTGGATGTGGAGGGCTTACAGTTTTAACAAAATTAAAACAAATTTTACCAAATGAAAATTTTGTATACTTAGGAGATACTTTAAATTTCCCTTATGGATCAAAGACAAAAGAGGAAATAATTCAATGTTCAATTAAAAATGTAGAATTTTTAATTTCTCAAAATGTAAAAATAATAATAATTGCATGTGGAACAGCGACAAGTCAGAGCTTAGATATTTTAAAAGAAAAATACGATATTCCAATCATTGGAATAATTGAACCTACGGTGTCATACATAAAAGAACTAGATTTAAAAGAAATTGGAGTTATAGCAACTGAAGGAACAATAAGAAGCGGTGCATGGGAAAAAGAAATAAAAAAATTAATGCCCAATATAGAAGTAATTAATAAAGCTTGCCCTATGCTTGCAACTATTGCTGAAGAAGGAAAAGCAAAATCTAAAGAAGGAAGATGTGTAATTAAAGAATATATGAAGCCTTTTAAAGAAAGAAGAGTCAAAAATATTATTTTAGGCTGTACACACTATCCAATTTATGAAGAAATAATAAAAGAAGAACTTGGTTATGATGTGAATTTAATAAATACAGGAGAGACCACAGCAATATTTACAAAAAATTTTTTACATAGCGAAAATATTACTGCAAATCATCAAAAGCAAAGAGAAAAGATATATCTAAGCAAAAACACAAAAGAATTTAAGAATATTGCTCAAAATATATTAGGCGAAAACCTTGCACTTTTTGTCACTTTATGATATTATTTAATTTATTAGGGGAAAATATGATAAACGGAGAAAATGTTAATAATATAAATATGAATATAAGAATACAAGAAAAGAATCGAATAAATATATATAAAATATGCAAAAGGATCATAGACATTATAGCTTCAATAGTAGGGATAATTATACTTTGTCCTCTTATTGTGATTGTGTTTATTGTAAACAAAATTGATGGTGATAATGGACCTATATTTTTTGTGCAAAAAAGAATCGGAGAAAATCGGAAAATTATTTACTTTATATAAATTTAGAACAATGGTTGTAAACGCGGATAAAATATTAATTAAGAAACTTAAGTCAGACAAGGAATTTAGAGAAAAATATTTAAATTATAGGAAAGTAGAAAATGATGAGAGAATAACTAAAATTGGAAAGATTTTAAGAAAGACAAGCCTTGATGAATTTCCACAATTTATTAATGTGCTTAAAGGAGAGATGAGTTTAGTTGGCCCAAGACCATATTTAAATAGAGAAAAAAAGGATATGGGTAATAGTTATCATTATATTATAAAATGCAAACCAGGAATTACAGGTCTTTGGCAGGTATCAGGTAGAAGTCATACAACTTTTAAGGAAAGATTAAAGTTAGATATAGAATACTATAATAATAGAGGATTATGGTATGATATAAAAATAATTTTTAAGACGGTACTTTCAGTATTTAAAAAAGACGGCGCCATGTAAAATACATTATAAAATATTATTAAAATAAAATAAATACTTGTTTTAATTTTAAATTTGTGATATAAATTTAAATATATGGTTAGTCTTAAAGAAAGGTGGAAGACAAAATATGTTTGATGATAATAAAAAAACTATACTTATAGTTGATGACGAACAATCTATAATTGATATATTAGTATACAACCTAAAAAAAGAAGGCTATGAAACAATTGAAGCAAACGATGGAGTTACAGCAGTAGAAATGGCACTTGAAAAAAAGCCAGATTTAATTTTACTTGATATAATGCTTCCTAGAATGGATGGGTTAACGGCATGTAAAAAAATTAAAAGTGCTATTCCAAATGTTCCAGTACTTATTTTATCAGCAAAAGACGAAGAATTAGACAAAATTGTAGGACTAGAACTAGGTGCTGATGACTATATAACAAAGCCATTTAGTGTAAGAGAGCTTATGGCTAGAGTAAAGGCAAATTTAAGAAAAGTAGAAGCTTCAGTATTACCATCAGACAATAATAAAGAGAAAAAGGAAAATCATACAATAGAAGTAGGCGATTTAGTTTTAGATTTAGATAGATTTGAAGTAAAAGTAAGAGGAGAGAAAGTAGATTTAACAGTAAGAGAATTTGAAGCATTAAAATATTTAGCAATGCAACCAGGGCAAATTGTTTCAAGAGAACTTTTGCTAGAAAAAGTTTGGGGATATGAATATTTTGGAGATATTAGAACAGTTGATGTTACAGTAAGAAGAATAAGAGAAAAAATTGAAGAAGATACAACTAATCCACAAATACTAGTAACAAAAAGAGGAGTTGGATATTATATCGCAAACCCAGAATAGAAAATAAATAAAATATATGGGGCACTTTTATAGTGCCCTTGATTTTAAATGTATAAAGAAAGGTAATGTTAAAATGTTAAGAAATACACAAATAAAAATAATTTTAACTTTATTAATCTTAGGATTAGTTATTATTGGAAGCTTGGGATATATAAACTATAGAAATACAGAAATACTTTTTGGGCAAACTACAGTTAATGAAGAATGGACTATCTCAATTTTACAGGAATATCAAAAAAATGCTAAAATGATAACTTTAGGTGCAATGTTAATTTTTACTTTAATATGTGCTTTAGTTCGGTGCATTTGTTATAGAAAAAATAATTACGCCAATTACAAAAATTATTCAAGATGCAAAGAAAGTAGCAGCAGGAGAAGAAATAGAAATAAAAGAATTAGAAGATGCAAAAAGTCAAAATGAGGTTGATGATTTAATCAATGCTTTCTATTTAATGACAAGAGAGTTAAAAGAAAACTTGAGGGAAGTTTCAACAAGAAAAAATCAAATTGAGACAATACTTTTGCATATGACAGATGGAATTATTGCATTCAATATGAATGGAAGAATTGAACTTATAAATCCAGCTGCAACAAGACTTCTAAGATTAATTCCTGAAGATGAAAATTTTGAAAAAATATTTAGCAAATTAAATGTTAATATAAATTTGGAAAAAATAATATATCTTGAAAATTGGACATCAACAGAAGAAAGAGTAACAGTTGGAGATAATCATATGCATATGCATTTTGCACCACTTAAAAATGAAGATGATATACCAACAGGAGTAATTGTTGTAATACAAGATATAACAGAACATGTTAGATTAAATAACATGAGAAAAGAATTTGTTGCAGATGTATCACATGAATTAAAAACTCCAATTACTTCAATTATGGGTTATGCAGATACTTTACTTGAAGGAGAATATGACAAAGAAACTCAGGATAAATTTTTAAATGTAATTGCAACAGAAGCAAGAAGAATGGCAAAGCTTGTTACAGATTTACTTGAACTTTCAAGATATGATAATGATGAGATAAAAGGAGAAAAAACAGAGTTCGATTTAGGAGAACTTGTAAAACAGTGTCAAGAAAAACTACAAATAGAAATTGAAAAAAAGAATCAGACAGTAGAATGTTTTGTAACTGCAAATGTACCTGCAGTTTTTGCAGATAAAGATGGAATTGAAAGAGTTGTTTTAAATATTTTATCAAACAGTATAAAATATACAAAAGAAGAAGGAAATATCAAAATATATGTTGGATTTGTATATAGTGATGCATATATAAAAATTATAGATAATGGTATAGGTATACCTGAAGAAGATTTAACGAAAATATTCGAAAGATTTTATAGAGTAGATAAGGCAAGAACTAGAGAAATGGGAGGAACTGGACTTGGACTCTCTATTGCAAAAGAAATTCTAGATCAAAACTCTGGAAGTATAGATATAAAGAGTAAATTTGGAGCAGGTACAGAAGTTGTTATAAAAGTGCCTACAAAAAAGCAAACCAGTATTGATTTATAAAGCTAATTGATATATAATATTAAGCAGAAAAAGTTTTTAAAATTATAAATACCTTATTAAGAAAGGACCTGTGAAAAAATGGAAGAACTAGAAGAAAAAAATAATTTAAAAGAAGTTATAGAATGGATACTATGCATAGTAATAGCAGTTGCACTTGCACTTTTAGTAAGGTATTATATATTTACTCCAACAGAAGTAAAACAAAAATCAATGGAACCAACATTTATACAAGGAGATAGACTAATATTAGACAGATTAAGCATTACAATGAAAAAGGAGCTAAAAAGAGGAGATATAATAACTTTTGATGCACCATCAAAAAAGGAAATAAATGCTTTAGAATTTGACAATAATAATCCTGTAGCTGTTTACGAAAATGAACCTACTAATCTATTTAGCAAATTTACATATTATGTACTCGAGATAAGTAAAGATAAACAAAGCTATATTAAGAGAATAATAGGATTGCCTCGGAGAGCATGTTTTAATTAAAGACGGAAAAGTATATATAAATGGTGAAGAGTTACATGAAGATTATTTAAAGAGTTCAGTTAAAACAGAAAGAACAGGCTTGTTTTATGATTTTACCGTACCTGAAGGATATATATTTGCAATGGGGGATAACAGAGCAGAAAGCCAAGACTGTAGACAGTTTGGATGCATTCCAATTGAAAAAATAGAGAGTAAAGTATTTGTAAGATTTTGGCCATTTAACAAAATAGGAAAGGTTAAATAAATGAAAAATACACGGAATAGAAGAAATACTAAAAAATGCAGTAAAATATAATAAAGTTGTAAATGGCTATATTTTTTCTGGAAATAGTGGAAATACACAGAATTATAAATTTGCAAAAGAATTTGCAAAAATGATATTATGTTTAAATCCAAATGATGGAAGTTGCAATACATGTAAGTCATGTTTAATGTTTGATGATAATAATCATTCAGATTATTTTGAAATAAACAAAGGAAAGACAGAATCAATAAAGATAGATGAAATTAGAGAGATGCAAGAGAAAATAGCAGAAAAACCTATAACTTCAAGTAAAAAAGTATATGTTATAAATAATAGTGAACAAATGACAAAAGAAGCACAAAATTGCTTACTTAAAACACTAGAAGAACCACCAGAGTTTGTTACAATAATATTAGTTGTAAATAATGAAAATACAATATTAACTACAATAAAATCTAGATGTACAAGAATTCTATTTACAGACGAAGTAAAAGAAGAATTTACAGATGAAGAGCAAAAAAGGTATAATGAACTAGAAAAATTTTTTGGCAATGTAAATGAATATACAATTTTAGATGTAATTAATAAAATTACTGTACTATATGAAGATAAAGAAAATGTTTTTGAAAATTTAGATTTTATAAATATGATATTAATAAAAAAAGCAAAAGTAGATTTAAAATATTTGAATTATATTGACATAGTTGAAGAAACAAAAAACAAATTAAAGGCAAATAGCAATTTTGACATGTGTATAGATTATTTAATTTTAAATATTTGGAATTAAATTTTGTATATAATAATCCAGAAAGGAAGATTTAAGCAAAATATGAAAACAATTATAGGAGTTAGGCTAAAGAAAATAGGAAAAGTATATTACTTTGATCCAGAGAATTATAATTTAAATGTTGGTGATTATGTAATAGTGGAAACTGCATTAGGAGAAGAATATGCAGAAGTAGTTATTCGGAAATAAAGAAGTAAGTGAAGATAGAATAGTAGCACCTCTTAAGCCAATTAAAAGAGTAGCAACAGCAAGAGATAAAAAACATTATGAAGAAAATAAGAAAAAAGAAAAAGAAGCATTTGGAATAGCTATAAAAAATATAAAAAAACATAAATTAGATATGAATTTAATAAATGTTGAATATAAATTTGATAACAGTAAAATTTTATTTTACTTTACAGCAGATGGCAGAATAGATTTTAGAGAATTAGTAAAAGATTTGGCTGCAATATTTAAAACTAGAATAGAGCTTAGACAAATTGGAATTAGAGATGAAATAAAGAGAATGGGAGGATGCCGGAATTTGTGGAAGAGAACTTTGTTGCTGTGCACATCTTTCAAATTTTGAAACAGTATCAATAAAAATGGCGAAAGAACAAAATCTTTCTTTAACTCCATCAAAAATATCAGGAGCATGTGGAAGGCTTATGTGTTGTTTAAAATATGAACAAGAAGCATATGAAGAAAAACTTAGCAGGCTTCCAAAAGTAGGCGCAATAGTAAAAACACCTGAAGGAGAAGGTACAGTTGAGAGTGTAGAAACATTAAAAGAAATTTTAAAAGTAAAAATTGTAGAAAAAGATGAAACAAAGATAAAGAAATTTAATCTAAAAGATGTTGAAATTATTAAAGATGCAGAAAATGTAGAGGAAGAAGACATAGATGAAAATGACTTAAAAGAATTAGAGAAAATGGAAGAATTAGACAAAGAAGAAATGAATAGTTAAAATAATAATTTTTCAAGTAAGCGGAAGGTGGTGAGTTATATGGCATATAAAATAACAGACAAATGTATATCATGCGGAGCATGTGCTGCAAATTGCCCAGTAGAATGTATTTCTCAAGGTGAGGACAAATATGTTATAAACCAAGATTTATGCATTGGATGTGGAACATGTGCAGGCGTTTGCCCAGTTGAAGCACCAGAAGCTGAATAATACAGAAATTTAATAATAAAAAAATGCTAATACATGTTTGTATTAGCATTTTTTTATAAATTGATTTTTTTGCTTCTTTTTCCATTTTAAATGTTCCCCCATTTTTTATTTCAATAGCTAATATATAATAAATCTATAAATTTTTCAAGTGAAAATTAGTAAAAGTATTTTTTTTATTGTAATCTTTTTTTTCTTGTGATATACTTATTCTTGGAAAACGGAGGAAGACAAAATATGAGCATATATGAATACAAAACACACATTAGATACCAGGATGTAAACGAAAATAATGAATTATCTGATAAAGGAATCTTAAATATATTATCAGAAGCAGCAGGGGTACATTCAGAAGTAGTTCGGCTATAGCTTAAATGATATAGAAAAAACAGGATATTCGTGGATGCTTTTATATTGGAAAATAAAAGTTTATAAAAGACCACGTTGGAATACAGAAGTAACAGTAAAAACATGGGCAAGAGAATTTTTAAAAGTATCGTCATGGCGTGACTTCGAAGCTTATGATGATAAAGGAAATTTAATTGCAATTGGAACAACAGAATGGGTATTAATAGATGTAAAAACAGCATCAATTGCTAAAATACCAGATAAGCTAAGAGAAGATTATAAACTAGTAAAGGAAAAAGTATTTGATGAAGAAATATCTGGAAAATTAAAGCCAGAAGAGAATATGAAAAAAATTTATGAATATACAGGAGCAAGAAGAGATATAGATGCAAATCATCATGTAAATAATGTGGTATATTTAGAACTTGCATATGATGCATTTCCAAATGATGTAGATTTTAATTTTAGCAATATTGAAATACATTATAAAAAACAAATAAAACTTCGGAGAAACAGTAGGAATATATTATCTTAATAAAAATAATGAACATATAGTTTGTATAAAAAGCATTGATGAAAAAACTGTACATGCAACACTAAAGTTTTATAATTAATCTAGTTTTTATATTTAAAAAATATATATTTAAATGAAGGAGGTAATTTCATGATTGAAATAAGATGGCACGGTAGAGGAGGACAAGGAGCAAAAACAGCTTCACTTTTACTTGCAGATGCAGCATTTAATACAGGAAAATATATTCAAGGATTTCCTGAATATGGTCCTGAAAGAATGGGAGCACCAATAACAGCTTACAACAGAATAAGTGATACACCTATAACAATACACAGTAATATTTATGAACCAGATTATGTAGTCGTTGTAGATGATACACTTTTAGACAGCGTAAATGTAACAGCAGGATTAAAAGAGACAGGAGCAATAGTTATTAATACTACAAAAGATAAAGATGAAATTAGAGCAAAATTAAATAATTATCAAGGGGAAGTATATACAATTGACGCTAGAAAAATTTCTCTTGAAACTTTAGGAAAGTATTTTCCAAACACACCAATGCTTGCAGCAATAGTAAAGGTAAGTAAAGTTATGACGGACGAAGAACTTTTAAGTGATATGGAAGGATCTTTTAAACATAAATTTGCTAAAAAACCAGAAGTAATAGAAGGAAATATGAATGCTTTAAGAATGGCTCTTAACGAAGTTAAGAAAATTTAGTTTGAAGAGGAGGAAAAGAAAAGTGGAAAAAATAACACCAAATACTCCAGCAGAAAAGATGACTATCGCTGGAAATATTTATGAAGCTGGAAATTCTTTAAACTTTAAAACAGGAGATTGGAGATCAGTAAAACCAATATATATCAGCGAAAAATGCAAACAATGTGGACTTTGTTTCCCTGTTTGCCCAGATGATGCAATTCCAGTAAATAAAGAACAAAAAAGAGAAGATTTTAATTATGATTATTGTAAAGGCTGTGGAGTTTGTGCAAAGGTATGCCCTTTTGGTGCAATCGAAATGAAGTAAAACAATCAATAATCAGCATCTCACGTCGTCAGGCGTCGGATAAATTATTTTCGATGACCAATAGGTCTATCTCAAATAATTTACCTAGCCTTCCTAGTGATATACTAATTCTTGATTGTTTTAAGAAAATTATTTATTAATTGAGGAGGAGATAAAATATGTCAATAAGAGAAAGACTAAGCGGAAATGAAGCTGCAGCAACTGCTATGAGACAAATTAATCCAGATGTTGTAGCTGCGTTCCCAATAACACCTTCTACTGAAATACCACAATATTTTTCAACATTTGTAAGCAATGGAACAGTTGATACAGAATTTGTTGCAGTAGAAAGTGAACATAGTGCGATGAGTGCATGTATAGGTGCAGAAGCAGCAGGTGCAAGAGCAATGACTGCAACTTCTGCAAATGGATTATCATTAATGTGGGAAATGATATATATTGCTTCAAGTATGAGACTTCCAATAGTAATGAGTTTAGTTAATCGTGCAGTATCTGGACCATTAAACATACATAATGACCATTCAGATGCAATGGGTGTAAGAGATGCCGGCTGGATAATGCTATTTTCAGAAAATAACCAAGAGGCATATGACAATTTAATTATGGCTCATAGAATAGCAGAAAATAAAGATGTACTATTACCACTTATGGTATGCCAAGATGGATTTATCACATCACACTCTATAGAAAATATAGAATTAATAGAAGATGAAAAAGTAAAAGAATTTGTAGGAAAATATAAACCAGAGCATTATTTATTGAATGATAAAGAAAAAATTGCTATGGGACCACTAGATGTTCAAACATATCTTTTTGAACATAAATACCAACAAGCAAATGCAATGAGAAATGCTAAAAAAGTAATTGCTGAAGTTTCAGAAGAATTTGAAAAAATGACAGGTAGAAAATATTCATTCTTTGAAGAATATAAAATGGAAGATGCAGAAATAGTTATTGTTTGCATGAACTCAACAGCTGGAACAACAAAATATGTAGTAGACAGTTTAAGAGAAAAAGGTGTAAAAGCAGGTCTTCTAAAAGTTAGAATGTTTAGACCTTTCCCAGCAGAAGAAATTGCAAAAGCTTTATCAAAAGCAAAAGCAGTAGCTGTACTTGACAAATCAGACTCTGTAAATGGAGTAGGAGGAGCATTATATACAGATGTTACATCAGCTATGTATGTAAACGGAGTAAATGTTCCAATGGTAAATTATATATATGGAATAGGTGGAAGAGATACAACTTCTTACGATATAGAAGGAGTATATAATGATTTGATGGAAATTGTAAAATCAGGAAAAGTAGATAATCCATATAGATATTTTGGTGTAAGGAGGGAAAAATAATATGGCATATAATGTAAAAGAAATAGTTGCAGAAAAACCTTCAAGATTTAAAGCAGGGCACAGAATGTGTGCTGGTTGTGGCGCACCACCAGTTGCAAGAATGGTATTAAGAGCATTGAAACCAGAAGATAATGCAGTAATTTGTACTGCAACAGGTTGCATGGAAGTATCAACATTTATTTATCCATATTCATCTTGGTCAGATTCATTTATTCATACTGCATTCGAATGTGCTGGAGCAACTTTATCTGGAGTAGAAGCTGCATATAAATCATTAAAGAATCAAGGAAAACTACCAGATGGTAAAGAAACTAAGTTTATTGCATTCGGAGGAGACGGAGGAACTTATGATATAGGTATTCAAAGTTTATCAGGAGCAATGGAGAGAGGCCATGATATGGTATATGTATGCTATGATAATGGTGCATACATGAATACAGGTATACAACGTTCTTCTGCAACACCACATTTTGCAGATACAACAACATCACCAGCAGGAACAAAAATCCCAGGAAAGATGCAAAAAAGAAAAGATTTAACAGAAGTTATGGCAAGTCATCATCTTCCATATGTTGCACAAAGTATTGCAACAGCAAACTTCAAAGATCTATACGAGAAATCAGAAAAAGCAATATATACAAAGGGCGCATGTTTCTTAAATGTACTTGCACCATGCCCAAGAGGATGGGGATATCCTACAGAAGATTTAATGCAAATAAATAAACTTGCAGTAGAAACTTGTTATTGGCCTTTGTATGAAGTAGAAAATGGCAAATACAAAGTAAATTATAAACCAGCAAAGAAATTACCAATTGAAGAATTCTTAAAACCACAAAGAAGATTTAAACATTTATTCAAACCAGGAAATGAGTGGATGATAGAGGAATTCCAAAAAGAAGTTGACGAAAGATGGGAAATGCTTCTAAAATTAGAAGAAGCCACAAATAGAGAAGAATAATTAAAAAAAATTAAAATTCATAGTTTATGAATTTTAATTTTCGAAGTCCTATATAATAATATATAGGACTTCTATTTTATAGAAAAATAGAATTATAATCTATAAACTAATAAGTAAACATTAACCAAAAAATAGCTTGAAATCAAGTATTTGTGGAATAATTTTTTAAATTTTGACATATACTTAATGTCATATTATCATGAAGTAAAATATAAAATTTATACATAATCTTAATTGCGAAAGAGTGATAAGAATGGCAGTAAGAAAAGTAAATAACAATCTAAATGTTATTAGTAATAACTTAAGGGAATTTAGAGAAAAACAAAATCTATCACAGGCAGAGCTAGTTGCAAAGTTAAACTTGCTCGGTATTCCAATTCACAAAAATGATATAAGCCTAATAGAAAACAATAAAAGAACAGTTAAAGATTATGAAATATGGGGAATTATTCGAGTTTTAGATATAAAATTCGAAGAGTTATTTTACGATGTAGAAAAAAAGTTGGATTATTAATTTATAAGTTTGATGATTGGATTTTAGTTTTTGAAAACTTTTGATTTATAATGTATAGGGGTTATAACCCTTTGTTTTTGTACTCTATTAATGATTGTAATTTATAGTTCTTAAAATCTTCTTGTAAAAAAAATAAAATTATGTTATTATATAAATATAGATTATACTAAGGAGATATTATGATAGAAAAACATTCAAATGGATTAATTTTAAGTATAATAATAATTATTATTATACTTGGAAGTATATATTACGTAAAAAGTACTGGTCAGGGTAGCTATTCACCAAGTAATATTACAGAATATAGTCAACAATCATATGAAAATCTTAATATAATAGCTAATAATGCATATTATGAAAATAGAGCAATTATAGGAAATGTAAGTGAGTTACCAAGTACTTTTACACCTCAACAATCACATGAATATAATAGTAGATATTATTATAATGAGCTTAGTGATTGTTCTAAAGCTATGTATGATGCTATTGCAAACAATTTAAATAATATACAACGAGGAAAATGTACTATACAAATCGATTATGATTTCAATAGTCTTTTAAATTCTAAAAACGGAGAAGAACTTTTAGATAACTACTATAATGATGCAATAAATGCAATAAATCTAGATATTCCTAATCTATTTTATTTAGATTTTCAAAAATTATATATTAATATAGAAAAAACTTCAACTATATTTTCAACAAAATATAAAGTGTTTATAAATTCAAAAGATTATGATAATTTTTATATTAATGAATTTACATCAGCAGCCCAGGTTAGTAAAATAATAAATCAGATAGAAACTATAAAAAATCAAGTTGTTTCACAAGCATCAGGAAATGAATATAATAGGATAAGAATTGTACATGACTGGCTAATAGATCATATGGAATATGATAATAGCAGTGTACACTCGGCAAATGTTTATGGAGGATTAATTGAAAAAAAAGGAGTTTGTGAAGCATATGCAAGAATATATAAATATATATTAGATGATATAGGGATAGACAATATTTTAGTTATAGGAACAGCAACAAATTCTGCTGGAAATACAGAAAATCATATGTGGAATTACGTAAAATTATATGAAAATTGGTATGCTATAGATATAACATGGGATGATCCAATAATTAGAGGAACTGGAATTATAACTGAAGATTATAAGCATAAGTATTTCTTAATTCGGAAGTCAAGAATTCTATAAAAACCATTCAGAAAAACTTTCAATTTCGAAAAGCGGAAAAATTTTTGCACTTCCAACTTTATCAGTTGATAATTTTTAATATAGGTATAAAAATAGCTTTGTTTGTAAATAATACTAAAAAAGTTAAATCTTATAAAGAGAGGAAATTTTAGTAATATGAAAAAACAAGCTATTTTTATTGTGGCTTTAATCACTTTATTTTTTGCATCTGCATACATAATGGCAAATTATGGAATTAAGCAAGAAGAAAATTCACATGTAAATGTAATTGAAGTAAGTAAGAAAGATACAATTTCGAATGAAACGATAAATGTAAATACACAAGAAGAAAAAACAACTCCAAATACAACATTAACACTAAAAAAATATTATGCAGATTGTGGACATTGGATAACAACTTCAGCAAAAATTCCAAGTGAAATGGTAAATTTCACTCAATCAGAGCTTATATCAAAATATCCAACTTGGAATTTAGAAAAATTTTCTAAAGAAGAAATCATACTTACAAGAGAAACTGATAGTTTTTGTGGAGAACATTATTTAGTAACTTGTGAAAATGGGAAAATAGTTATATATTCTTTAGATGAGGAAGGAAATAAAACACTATTGGAAAATACAGAAATTGCATATGACTATCTTCCAGAAACAGATAAGATTATTTTAAATAACGGAATATATGTTTATGGAAAAGACGAATTAAATAAGATTAAAGAAGATTTTGAAAGCTAATAAAATAAACGAAGGTAATCATATTTATTTTTAAAGAAGCTGCGCAACGAATAGTGGCGTAAGCCACCAACCGGAGCGAAGCGAAGGGCGAATGGAGCAACCTACCATTTTCTTTCTAATGGAGGTTGCTCCAGCAAAGCTCTTTAAAAATAAATATGATTACCTTCGTTTTAGTCTTATATTATTGCGTACATATCTTTTGTTTACTTTACATTTTGTAATTTTTCTTTTTCATCTTTAATGTATTTTTTCATATTGAAAGCTCTAAAATAAAGTATTAATGCTAATATTGTTGCTAAAATAGCTATACAATAAATAAATATTGAAAAATCATACAATGGAGTCTCAAAAATATTATTATTCAAATAATGAATAATTAGTGAACATGCAATAGCTATATAAAATAATACTGTTGCAAGTTTTCCGTACCATCTACTAGAAACTACAAGCTCTTTTCCGTAAAGAAAAGATGCACCAGCAATCATTGCAAATTCTTTTAATAATACTATTCCAAGTATCCAAAAAGGAATTATGTTTTTTATAGCAAGAGTTACTAAAATTGCAACTTGAGTAGACTTATCTGCAAAAGGATCCATAAGTTTCCCAAAGTCAGTAATTAAGTTAAATTTTCTTGCAATTGTTCCATCTAAAATATCTGTAATTCCAGACAATATTAGAAATATAAGAGCAATAACGAAATGCTCTGTTGTAATTGTATACACAATAGGTACAATAAGTATAAATCTAATTATTGTTAGGATATTTGGTACATATTTAAGCATAAGTTTTCCTCCAATTAAAATTAATTTTCTTGCTTAACGAATTGTAAAGTATTATCTTTTAATGTAACTCTTATATTATCGCCATTGTTTATTTCATGTCTCAATATTCTTTCAGACAACTCATCTTCTATATATCTTTGAATAGCACGTCTTAAAGGCCTTGCACCAAATTTCAAATCAGTTCCTTTTTCTAGTAAATACTCTTTTGCAGGTTTTGTAACATCCATTGAAATATTTTTATCAGCCAAAGCTTTTTTTGTATCATCCAACATCAAATCAACTATCTTTAATAGTTCATTTTTTGTTAAACTATCAAACATAACAATTTCATCTATTCTATTTAGAAATTCTGGTCTAAATGTATCTTTTAAGCTATCTAAAATTTTTCCAGAATCTACAGTTTGTTTTCCAAAACCAATAGAATTAGTATTTAAATTAGATCCTGAATTTGAAGTCATAATTATTATTGTATTTTCAAAACTTACAGTATTTCCTTGAGAATCTGTAAGCTTTCCATCATCTAATACCTGAAGTAAAATATTAAATACATCATGATGAGCTTTTTCTATTTCATCTAAAAGCACAATTGAATAAGGTTTCCTTTTTACCTTTTCAGTAAGTTGACCAGCATCATCATATCCAACATAACCAGGAGGTGAGCCAATTAATTTAGATGTAGAATGAGATTCCATATATTCTGACATATCTACTCTAATAATTGCATCTTTATCCCCAAACATTTCATACGCAAGAGTTTTTGCGAGTTCTGTTTTTCCAACACCTGTAGGACCAACAAAAAGAAATGATGGTGGCCTTTTTGTAGATTTAAGACCTGCACGATTCCTTCTAATTGCTCTTGCTACAGCTTCTACAGCTTTATCTTGACCAATTATCTTTTTGTGAAGATTATTTTCCAAATTTAAAAGTTTTGTAGTTTCTTCCTCAGTAATTTTTGTTACAGGAATTTTAGTCCAATGTTCTATAACTTCTGCAATGTCCTGAACAGTTACTTCTTTTAACTTTAAATTTTTATTTATATCTTCAATCTGATCAAGTAATTGGCATTCACGCGTTTTAAGATCAGCAGCTTTTTGATAATCTTCAGTTGAATCTGCTTGAGCTGCCTCATTTTTTTCTTCTTGAACAGTTTTAAGCTCATTTTTTAAAAGTTCTAACTTATATAGTTCTTTGTTATCAAGATTTATTCTAGAACATGCTTCATCTAATATATCTATTGCTTTATCTGGTAAAAATCTATCATGTATATATTTCTCAGACATTATAACAGTTTGACGAATAACTTCATTTGAAATTTTAACTTTATGATAATCTTCATAATATTTTTTTATACCACAAAGTATATCACTTGCACTATCTATATTTGGTTCATCAACGATTACGGTTTGAAATCTTCTTTCTAATGCAGAATCTTTTTCAATATATTTTCTATATTCTTTTAGAGTAGTAGTACCGAATTAATTGAATTTCTCCATTTGCAAGAGAAGGTTTCAAAATGTTTGCTGCATTCATAGCATTTTCTCCGGTCACCTGCACCTACAATATTATGAATTTCATCTATAACAAGAATTATATTTTTTAAAGATTTGCATTCATCTATAATACCTTTCATTCTAGCTTCAAATTGACCTCTAAATTGAGTACCAGCAACAACTGATGTCATATCTAAAAGATATACTTCTTTATTTAATAATTTTGCAGGAACTTGCTCTTTTGCAATAGCAATAGCTAAACCCTGAGCGATTGCTGTTTTACCTACGCCAGGTTCTCCAATTAAACATGGATTATTTTTAGTACGTCTATTTAATATTTGTATAACTCTTCTTATTTCAGCATTTCTTCCAATAACCATATCTAATTCATTATTTTTTGCTTTATTTGTTAAATTTGTTCCGTACATATCAAGAAATTTTTTCTTTTTTTCTTTAACTTTTTTATCAACTTTAATTCTTTTATTATTTCCAGATGCTCTATTTGATGATTGTTCATTTGAATCAGGTGATTCGAATATATTTCCAAAAATTGCACCGATTGGAACCATATTTTCATTTGCTTCATTGAAGTCAATATCTGATAAGTCCATATTATTAGTTAAATTATTAAACATAGATTCAACCTGTTCTGCAACATTTCTTAAATCAATATCGTTATTTCCTAAAGCAGATTTTAAAGGATTAATTCCTTTTTTCTGCGCACAATTTAAGCAATAGCCTATAACATTTTTAGGATTATCTTTAGTTGGATTATTTATGAATATTACTGCTTCTTCCTTTTTACATATTGAGCATAACATAAATTAAAAGCCTCCTTTTTTTAAGTAGTAAATCATATCTATTAATAATACATTAAAATTAATAAAAAGTCAAGTTTTGCATTTAAATTAAGAAAGTGATATAATTACTTAAAATAAATGTTAGGAGTATTAAAAATGAAATTTGATTTTAAAAAGATAGATATGAAAATGTTAGTATTTGGAGGTATAATATTAGTATGCATACTTGCATTAACATTTTCAATATACTTTCAAATATTTGGAGAAAATAATACTACCTCTAATGAAACACAAAATAATATTGTAATGCCAAAAGAAACAAATTTTAATGAATTATTTGATAATAAATTAAATTTACAAGAATATGAAGAAAGCTTAAACTCTGTAAACAAGCTAGAACCTACAAACGATTTAGTTTACACAACATTTGCATTAAATGAAATATATGAAGGAAAATATGAAATTAATGTAAATATTCCTTTAATAAATATTAATCATGAAAATGCAATGGATATAGATAGAGAAATTATTGCCAAATACTATCAAAGAATAGCTAATCTAATTGATAGTGCATCACGGTAATGATGCACAAAATAATATTTATACAGTTACGTATGCAGCTTATTTAAATGAAAATATTTTATCAGTTGTTATAAAAGCAACTTTAAAAGAAGGAAATAATGCACAAAAAGTAACAATTCAAAGCTATGTATATAACATATCTACAAACGAAGAAATAACTTTACAAAAAATGTTAGAAATTAAAGGATTAAATTCTGATAGTGTTCAAGATCAAATAAAAGAAACAATTCAAGCTTCTATAAATTATTCAGAAAATCTTACATCTTTGGGTTATGAAACATTTAAAAGAAATATAAATGATGAAATGTACAAAATTGAAAATTCAAATAATTATTTCTTAGGACCAAATAGAAGTATTTATATTATATATGCATATGGAAATGAAAATCCAACGACTGAAAGTGATATTGTATATATAAACTAACAGATGCAAAATATAAACAAAATGCGTGCTTGTTTTAGCACGCATTTTGTTTTGTATAAAATAAAAAATAAAAGGGGATGTTTTTCACTATTAACAATTAGTGTACTTATAATATAACAATCAAATTTGTCTTTTCTGTGAACTTGATGTGAAAGTTAATAAAAAAGTATTAATTTTTAATTTTTAAAATATATATTAATATATTACTTAAATTTATATGTTAATTTGGAGGAAGTACATTATGAAAAAAAACTTAAGTAAAATAACAGCTTTTTTAGAAATGCCAGAAGAAATAATAACAGATAAACCAAGAATTACAATACTTGGTTTTGATGAACTAGCAATTGAAAATTATAAAAATATTTTAGAATATGATGAAGTATTCATAAAAGTTAATACATTCATAGGTGCAATAAATATAAGTGGATTTAATTTAAAACTAATACAAATGAACAAAGACGATATAATGGTAACTCGGAAAACTTGATAGAATCGAATTTGAATCTAACGAATAAAGGAGAAAGTAAATTGATATTCAAAATTTTATTGAGATATATTATGGGTTATGTAAATATATCTGTTCAAGGATATTATATAGAAAGATTTATAAATATGTGTATAAGTAAAAATATATTCCTATGGAATGTAGACCAGGAAAAATCTACGTATGCACATGCTAATGTTGGAATAAAAGACTTTAAAAAATTAAAAGAAGTTGCAAAAAAAACTAAATGTAAAATAAAATTAGAAGATAGACGAGGCATACCATTTTTGATGAATAAATATAGAAAAAGAAAGATATTTTTTATATTTATTTTAATTATTGCAGTATTCTTGTATGGAGAATCAAAATTTATATGGAACATTGAAATAGATGGCACAGAAAGAATTCCGGAAGAAGAGATAAAACAAGAACTTTCAGAATATGGATTAAAAATAGGAAAGTTAAAAAGCAAAATAGATACGAAAGAAATAATTAATAAAATGAGACTAAAAAGAGATGATATAGCATGGATGAATATTGATTTAAGACGGAACGAATGTGATTATAAAAATTTCAGAAACAACAGAAAAGCCAGAAATAATTGATCCAAATGAATATTGCAATATTGTTTCTACTAAAAATGGAGAAATAGTAAAAATAACAGCAAATGTAGGAACACCAGTTGCTAAAGTTCGGAGATATTGTGTCAGAAGGAAGTATTCTAATTGGAGGATGGATGGAAGGAAATTATACAGGAATTAGATATTCCCATGCAAGAGGAGAAGTGATTGCAAAAGTATGGTATAGTAAATCAGCTCAAATGGAACTAAAGCAGAATTCCGTAAAGAAAACAGGAAATGTTCAAAAACATTATTCTATAAAATTTAATAATTTTAAAATAAATTTAAATAAAACTCTTCCAAAATTTCAAAAATATGATACAATAGATACAGATAAAAAAATAAAATTATTTTCAGATTTTTATTTACCAATAACCTTAGGGATTTCTACATATTACGAATTAGAAGAAGAAGAAAAAACATATTCAAAAGAAGAAGCAGTACAAATTTTGACAGAGAAACTCAAAAGTGAATTATCCGAAGAAATACAAGATTTAAATAATGTACAAGATATAAAAATAAATAAAAATGAAAGTGATACATCAGTCGATGTAGAAGTGATATATGAAGTGCTAGAGTCTATTGGAACTGAAGAAAAGATATTATAATTTAGGAGGGATACTATGGAAGAAAGAGGACTTAGAGTTGCAAAAACTGATAAAGCGTTTTTCTCAAAAATATCAACAACAATAAGTAAATTACTTATACCAACAAAAATCGGAATAAATGGAATGTTAATCACATTAAAAAGAAATAATGTGCTTAAAAATTATGAAACTGTCACAAACAATCAAGATTCAGAAAAAGAAGATATGCTCCAAAAAAAATATGAGGATGCATTTATTTTATATCTAGAATCCATAGATAAATATGTAATGGATTCAATATATAAAAAAGTAAGAACAAGGACAGCAACTCCATTTGAGGAAGATGCACTATCTAGATATTATGCAGTAATACATCTTAAAGAAACACAATATTTGGAATATAAATATAGAAAACAAAAATATCTATTGGATTTGGATTATATGTCACTAAAAAATGACAATAAGGTTAAACAATTAGAAAAATATAATAATTTTTATGTATCAAAAATGAATGGAATATATAAGGGAATACTTAAAAATTATTCTGTACAACTTGCAGATAAAATGTCATCAAGCTTAGTAGATAAAAATGATGTATACAATAACATTTTTGAAACATTAGAAGATTATATATCAAATATTTTACCTATAAAAATACAAATTGAAGGAAAAGAAAGCTATAAAGAAATTTCAGAAGATTATGAAAAAGTAGAAGACTTTTTAACAGGTAAATTAGATGACAGAGATAAAATAGAAAAGAAAATGTATTTACTTGCAATAAGTAGAAAGCTATTTACACATAGTCTTCCTCTTATTGTTGCAGAACAATGCTATGAAAAATTACTTGAAGATGCAAGAGATTTAGTAGTTAAAACAAAGAAAGAACCAAAAAAAGGCAAAGCATATGAATTATTAATGAATTTGATAGAAGAATACAATGTAAGACTTTTATCTACGAAGATATACTGGGAAGATCAAAAAGCAAGAGAAGAATTTAAAAAATTCTGGGATGAATATCAAAGCATCAAAAAGAAAACTGAAAAAGGAAAAACTCAAAAAGAAATATTGTTCTTAAAGCGTGAACTTAAAGAACTAGAAAATAATGATAAGAATAAAGATATAATAAGATTATATAAGGACAAGCTTGTTAAATATGGAGTTTTAAAACCACTTAAAAATACATATAAAACGGAAGGAAGATATATAAAAAAGGTAGTAAAAGTATGAGAAAATTAGCCGAAGTTGCATACGAAGGAATAGATGAAGAAGAAAAATACAAAGCAATAATTGACAAAGTTTATGAAGCTTGCTTTAAAGAAGAAGATTTGTATAATTATAAAATATATGTAAGCATAATACTTTCAAATGAAGAATATATAAAAGAAATTAATGCAAAATATAGAAACATAGATAAAGTAACAGATGTACTATCATTCCCAATGTTTGAAAAAAATGAAATAGAAAATGCAAAGGCAGAAGAGGAAGTCCTAGGAGATATAATAGTTTGCATACCTAGAGTCAAAGAACAAGCAAAAGAATATGGACATGGATTTGACAGAGAATTTGCATATATGCTAGTTCATGGATTCTATCATCTTATGGGGTATGACCACATGGAAGAAGAAGAAAAAAAGGCAATGAGAGAAAAAGAAGAAAATGTTTTAAAAAAAATAGGATTTGAAAGGGATGAAGCGAAAAATGAAATTTAAAGTTTTAGTAGTAATTTTAGTTATAGTTGTGATTATACTAGGCGTGCTTTTTGGAATGAATATAATGAAAAGTAAAAATGATTCAGGACAAGCAAGTGGTAATTCTTTATTTGATACATTTGTTGATAAGAAAGAAGAAGAAGTTCCAAAAAGTAAATACTATGGAACTAAAAGAACTCTTGCTGTGGTAATTGATAATGTCGGAAATGCCGTCCCACAAGCAAGCTTAAACGAAGCAATGATAGTGTATGAAGCAATAGTCGAAGGAAGCCTCACAAGATTTCTTGCAGTATATAAAGATCCAAAAGTAGAAACAATTGGACCTGCAAGAAGTGCAAGACCATATTTCATTGATTATGCTATGGAAAATGATAGTATTTTTGTACACTATGGAGGAAGTCCAAAAGCATTAGATGAAGTAGAAAAATTAAGTATAAACAATGTAAATGGTATATATTCTCCAGGAAAAGTTTTTTGGAGAACAAACAAAAAGACTGCTCCACATAATGCAATGGTAGATGTTGCAGAGGTTTGGAAATATGCAGAGACTAAAGGCTATAGAACAACAACATCTGAAAGAAATGTATTAAATTATGTAACAGATGAAGTAAATATAGAAAATGGCGAAGTCGCAAGTACAGTAACAATTCCATATAAATCAGATAATATGGTAAAATTTAAATATAATAGTGAAACAAAACTTTATGAAAGATATGTTAATGATAAATTACAAAAAGACTTTTTAACAGGAGAACCATTAACTACCAAAAATATTATAATAACACTTGCGAATAACTATACTACAGATGAAGAAAATGGATATGGAAGGCAAGCAATAGAAAATATAGGAAACATAGATGGATATTATATAACAAATGGAATGGCAACAAAAATTAAATGTAAGAAAACTTCAAGATCTACTAGAACTTCTTATCAAGATTTAGAAGGAAATGAAATTGAGGTAAATGATGGAAACACATATATACAAATTGTACCACCTAGCATGAAAATAGCAATAGAATAGGTAAACTATTTGCAAAAGAAACTTTTTTTGCACTATACCCTTTGACTTTTTAGAAAAAATGTAGTATAATAAATATGTCGGAAAAATTTGACAAATTGAGAGGAAGTGTGTTTATGTTCAACGTAGGAGACTACATAGTTTACCCAATGCACGGTGCAGGAACAATTGATGCAATTGAGGAAAAAGATATCCTAGGAGAAAGACAGGCATATTATATTATAAAGATGCCAGGAGAAGTTAAAGTAATGATACCAACTGCTCAAGCAGACAAAGTTGGAATAAGAAATATAATAGATAAAACCGAAGCTAATAAGGTATTTGATATCTTAAGTGAGGACGAAACACAAATCGATATGAATTGGAACAAAAGATATAGAGAAAACATGGACAAAATGAAAACAGGAGATATTTATGAAGTCGCAGATGTTGTTAGAAACTTAAGTTTCAAACAAAAAGAAAAAGGTTTATCTACTGGCGAAAAGAAAATGCTTACTAATGCAAAACAAATATTAGTTAGCGAGCTTGCTTTAGTAGAATCATCTACACAAGAATTAGTAGAAGAACAAATAGACCAAAGAATAGCAACTTCATTTAAGTCTTTTAGATTAGATAGTGCTGTAGAAACTGCAGGAGTAAACAAATTTATTCCATTTGATGATAGTCAAGGTACAGTAGCTCAATAAATCTCTGATTATAAGTAATAAAAAGGCGCGAATGTTTTATAAAAAAGCATAGCGCCTAATTTTTTTAGTAATAAATTTTAAAAATAAAAATAATATATTAAAAATAATATATAGGGAGTTTTTTATGAGAAAATATTTTGGAACTGATGGAATAAGAAGAATTGCAAACACAGAGCTTACACCAGAACTTGTATATAGAGCTGCAAAAGCTGGAGCATATGTATTTAATAAACATTCAAAGTCTGCTCCACTTATTCTAATTGGAAAAGATACAAGACTTTCAGGAAATTTAATAGAATACAGTATGACAGCAGGGCTTTTAAGTTATGGAGCAGATGTAATACATTTAGGAGTTATACCTACTCCAGTTGTTGCATATCTTACAAGAGAATTAAAAGCAGATGCAAGTATAGTTATATCTGCATCACATAATCCTTACGAGCATAATGGAATCAAATTTTTTAGTAATAAAGGAACAAAGATAGCAGACAGCCTAGAAGAAGAGATAGAGGAAGCAATGGACTCTGGAGTTATAGACGGAATTAGAGCCGTTGGAGATAAAATTGGAAAAGACGAAAATGGAGAAAACTTAATAGATAGATACATAGATTTTTATAAAGAAAATTTCGAGAAAGAAATAAAAGAAAATTTAAAAGAAGATTTCATAGTAGGAATAGATACAGCAAATGGTGCAACATATGAAATTGCAGAAAAAGTATTTAAAACTTTGGGAATAAAATATAAGATTATTGAAAATAAACCAAATGGAATAAACATTAATGATAATTGTGGATCAACACATATAGAAAATATAAGAAAATTTGTCATAGAAAATAAATTAAATCTTGGAATTGCCTATGATGGAGATGGAGATAGATGTTTAGCAGTAGATGAAAATGGCGAAATTATTGATGGAGATATAATTTTAGGAATATTTGCAAGATACTTAAAAGAAAAAGGAAAATTGAATAAAGATACAATTGTTGCAACTGTAATGAGTAATTTGGGATTAAAGAAATTTGCGAAAAATAATGGATTTGAATTTAAAGAAACAAAAGTAGGAGATAGATATGTTCTAGAAAAAATGGTAAAAGAACGGATATAATTTAGGAGGAGAACAATCTGGTCATATTATACTTTTAGACTATAACCCAACCGGAGACGGAATTTTAACTTCAGTTATGCTAATTAAAATTATGCTTGAAAAAAATTGTACTTTATCAGAATTAAAAAAAGATATGAAGATATATCCACAAGTTCTAATTAATGCAAAAGTCACAGATTCTAAAAAATATGATTACGAAAAAGACGAAGAAATAAAAGAAAAAATAGAAAAATTAGAAGAAGAATTTGAAGGAAACCGGCAGAGTATTAATTAGACCATCTGGAACAGAAAGTTTAGTTAGAGTTATGATAGAAGGAGAAAATCAAGAATATATAACTAAAAAAGCAAGAGAAATCGCAGACTTAATTGAGAGAAAGCTAGGATAAATCAAAAGATATTTGTTGCAATATTATGTAAAATATGATAGAATATAATATACATGAGAAGTATCTCATAGTTGAACTAGTGGCACAAACAAATACATTTAAAGGAGGACATAAAAATGGAGGTATTAGACCTAACTGTGCCCAAAAACAAAAATATACTGGATTTTCTTGCCGAAATGGGAGAGAAAACCAAGAACGCATGGATCTTTTTGCACGAAAGCATTATAAGTGATGTAACAAGAGAGGAAGGAACTGATTATGCACACCATGAACGTGGGCTCAGATATTTTTTTTGGACTTCAAAAGCACGAGAACATGCACATTCTCGGATGATCTGCTCTGTAAGTCAAAATAGAGAGTGGTACATGGTTGGAGAAATTATGGCGCCAGGAGTCGCATTTGAAAAATGTTGTAAAAATAGAAAACCTGACTACATCATATTATTACAAAAAGAAGGTGCATGAAGAAAAAAGGAAAAGAGGTAAGCAAAATTTGCTTACTTCTTTTCCTTTAAATCGACATAATATAATGAAGGATTTGTAAATTATCTGTCGAATAATATAGTATAATTAAAGGAAGGGAAATAGATGGTACGATATGAAAGTGGCTTAATAGACGAGATTAAAGCAAATGTAAACATAGTAGATATAATTGGTCAATATGTTTCACTAAAAAGGCAAGGCAGAAATTATTTTGGATTGTGCCCATTTCATAATGAAAAATCGCCATCTTTTTGTGTGTCTGAAAGTAAGCAGATATTTCATTGCTTTGGATGTGGAGCCGGGGGAGATGCATTAGGCTTTTTAAAAAGAATAGAAAATATAGAATTTAAAGAGGCAATTGAAATGCTTGCAGACATTGCAAACGTTACTCTTCCAAAAATTGAAGTAAGTAAAGAAGAACAAAAAAAGATTTTACTTCAAGAAAAAGTATTTGCAGTAAATAATGCAGCAGCTGAATATTTTCATAAAAATCTATATGAACCAAATGCAAAACCTGCTCAAGATTACGTAAAGAAAAGACATCTAGATAATGCAACATTAAAAAAGTTTCAGATTGGTTATTCTGGTAATTTTGATGATTTGTATAAAGAGCTTAAAAGGCAAGGCTTCAATGATGAAGAAATATATGAATCAAAACTAGTATTAGTTTCAAAAAATGGTATGCCAAATGATGCTTTCAAAAAAAGACTTATGTTTCCAATTAGAGATGTAAAAGACAGAGTAATAGCATTTGGAGGGAGAGCATTAGATGATTCAAAACCAAAATACATTAACTCACCAGATACAGTTTGCTATAATAAAGGCAGAAATCTATTTGCATTAAATATAGCAAAAAAAACAAGTAGAGATTATTTTTTAATGTGTGAAGGCTATATGGATGTAATATCACTTCATCAAAGAGGAATAGATAATGCAGTTGCATCTCTTGGAACAGCACTTACAGAAGCGCAAGGAAGACTTCTTAAAAGATATAAGTCTAAAATAATAATAGGTTATGATGCAGATAGTGCAGGACAAGGCGCAACAATGAGAGGACTTGAGATTTTGCAAAATCTCGGCTATGACATTAGAATTTTGCAAATTGAAGGAGCAAAAGATCCAGACGAATTTGTTGTAAAATATGGAAGCGGAAAGTTTGAAATTTATCTTAAAAATGCAATATCTTTAGTAGAGTTTAAAGTAAAAAATTTAAAACAAAATTTAGATTTAAATGTAACAAATGATAAAATTAAATTTTTACAAGAAACTTGCAAAATACTTGCTAAAACAAAATCAAAATTCGAAAAAGAAGTATATATCCAAAAAATTTCTGAAACTTATGGAATATCAAAAGAAGCAATATTTGCAGAATTAAATAAATTAGAATATGCAAATTCAAAGGGTGAAAAAATTCTAGATAGACAAGGAACTATTAGAAAAATTAATCCTAAAATTAAAAAAGAGGACACAAGTGCAGGAACATTAAAAGAAAATTTAATGATACTTTTACTATTAAATGAAGGACAAGAAGTTTATAAAAAAATAAAAGATATTATATCTCCTGAAGATTTTAAAAATGAATTAAATAAAAAAATTGTAAAAATTTTGTATGAAGAATTAGAAAAAGGAGATATTAGTAATGTGATAGGATTATTTGAAAAAGACGAAGAACTCTTAAGTCATGTTACATATATACTATCAAAAGAAACAGATATAAAAGATACTGATAAGGCAATAGATGATTTAGTAAATAGTTTTATTAAAGAAAGACTTCAAGAAGAAAAATCAAGCATACTTAAAAAGTTAATTTCAAGTGATATAGATAAAGAAGAAGCAAAGCAGTTGGAAACAAGACTTAAAGAAATAGGTGAATTAAGTAAAAAATTAGTTAATATAAAGTAAAGGAGGCCTAAAAATGAGCAAAACTCAAAAAGAAATAAAAGATGTAGACAAAAAAGAAGAAAAAAAGAAAAATGAAGCTAAAACTACGGCAAAAAAGGCTCCTACTAAAGAAGTTAAGGAAAAAGATATTGAAAAAGAAAAAGCAGAAGTAGAAAGAAAGCCTAAGGCAAAAAAAGAAAAAACAGTAGAACAAGACACAGAAAAAGAAACAACAAAATCAAAAGGGGTAAAAGTTAAAATAACAGAAGAATCTAAAGAAAATAATGAAAAAACAGTAAAAGAGCCAAAACAAAGCAAAAAGAAAAACACAGAAAAAGAAGCTAAAACAGCTGAAATAGAAAAGAAAGAAAAAGCAAAAAAAGATAAAAAAGAAGAGAAAGCCGTAGTAGAAAATAATTCTAAAAATGAAGCTGAAAAAACAGAGTCTTCAGCTGAAAATGCACAATCTTCAGAAGAAAGTGATGCAGAAGAAATTAATTCAGAGAAAGATAAAGTAGATAAAATATTATCTAAGGCAAAAGAAAAAGGCAGTATGACTTATGGAGAACTTGCATCAGAATTAGAAGATGTAAATCCAGAAGATATGGATAAGGTTTTTGATGCTTTTGAAGAAATAGGAGTAGATTTATTAAATGACGATTTTGAAGATGTTGAACCAAATATTGATGAATTAGAAAGCATTGAAGAAATTGACATTAGTGATTCTGCAATGACTGAATTTGACGGCATGAATATTGATGATCCAGTTAGAATGTATTTAAGAGAAATAGGAAAAATACCGCTTCTTACATATGACGAAGAACTAGAACTTGCTCAAAAGATAATCAATGGAGATGAAGAAGCAAAGCAGAAATTAGCTGAATCTAACCTTAGATTAGTTGTAAGTATTGCTAAAAAATATTTAGGTAGAGGAATGTTATTCCTAGACCTAATTCAAGAAGGAAATATGGGACTAATCAAAGCAGTAGAAAAATTTGACTATGAAAAAGGTTATAAATTTAGTACTTATGCTACATGGTGGATAAGACAAGCTATAACAAGAGCAATCGCAGATCAAGCAAGAACAATAAGAATACCAGTACACATGGTAGAAACAATAAATAAATTAATACGTACATCTAGACATTTACTTCAAAGACTTGGACGTGAGCCAACTCCAGAAGAATTATCAGAAGAGCTAGAAATGCCTATAGAAAGAGTTATGGAAATACAAAAAATTGCGCAAGATCCAGTATCACTCGAAACACCAATAGGAGAAGAAGATGATAGCCACCTAGGAGATTTCATACCAGATGATGATTCACCAGCTCCTCAAGATTCAGCTGCATATACTTTGCTTAAAGAACAATTAGAAGAAGTTATGAGTACTTTAACACCAAGGGAAGCAAAGGTTTTGAAACTTAGATTTGGACTAGAGGATGGAAAAGCAAGAACACTTGAAGAAGTAGGCAGAGTTTTTGAAGTTACAAGGGAAAGAATTAGACAAATTGAAGCGAAAGCTTTAAGAAAATTAAGACACCCAAGTCGTTCTAAAAAACTTAGAGACTATATGAATTAAAACTTAGAAAGGATTGATAACATATGGTTAAAGAAAAAGAAAGTAAGAATAAAGTAAGTCTTCTTGGATTTGACCCAGTAGAAACACCAGAAGAGGTGATTAATACAGATACAAATACTGATAGAAAAGAGGCATTTAGAGAGGCATATAAAAAAGTTATGAAGATAATACCTGAGTACTTCTTAACGCAAAGAAAAAAGAGAAAAGGAACGGGTGCGTCTGGCGGATTTGCACAAAATATAGTTATCACTCCTGAAAACGTAAAAGTAGAAACTACAGAAGTTCAAAAGGTGGAAGAACAAAAAGAGACAGAAAGAGAAGATAGAGAAAGAGAATAAATAATAGTCTTTTATAAAAGAATATTATAATTAAAAGTTGGTAGTAAATTGCTACCAATTTTTTATATTATTCATAAACGTTTACTTAAAACTTAAATATAGATTAATATTTACGATATAGGAAATACTACAGCATAGAGGTTGTAGTATGAGGGAAGACGAAATACTTAATTTGTGGAAAAGTGGAATTGATAAAAATAAATTAGCAGAAATATATGAAAGAAGATATAATCAGCAAATTAAGTTAATAAGAAGCTCTGTGAGGCATAGACATGATGGTAATTTTATTACAAATTATCAAGCCTTGTTTTATATTGAAAGAGTTATATATAAATATATAAAAACACCACCCACAAAACAGTAAGTATTGTGGGTGGTGAGGAGTCCAGAATTGTTAAGCCGGGATATTGGTAAGGGCTTCAAACAAAACCTCAGGAGTAATCCCGCCACCGTTGTAGTAGACCTTTTCATATGCCCTAATGAGCATTCTCGGGTCAATCTCAAAGCTGTCGTTCAACTTATCCTCAGGGTCGATTGCATGAGCAAGATCCGCGGCGCCGATTATGGCGCTTGCAGAACTCAGAAAGGCGTAGACAGGAATGGTCGTTGTCCTGTACTGCATTGTCTCCACGATGTCTTTTGCCTTCTCGTACTGCTCGGCAGGAATTCTGGTTTTTTGGAAGCTGTCGCGCTCAAAGTTATACACGAAAGCCCCAATTGTTTTTTCGGTGTTTTCCATAGATGTCTCTCCTTTTAATAAAATAAAGGGTTTTGCTATATTTATATTATATCACATCCTAAAAATTATGTCAATTTTACTGTTATTTAGTAACAAAATTTTACAGAAATTTTAAAAAATTCATTGACAAATTACGTTCAAGCGTTTATAATAGAAAAGTAATGTATATGGCGAAGTAGCTCAGTTGGCTAGAGCATGCGGTTCATACCCGCAGTGTCGTGGGTTCGATTCCCTCCTTCGCTACCATTTTTTTACTATTTTATGACCATTTGTAAAAACTTAATGTTTGTTGAAATTAGCTTATACCAACACTTTACAATTTTACACAATTTTACGACAATTTAAAAAAATTTATCTATTGCATGCATTATTGCATGCTTTTTTTCATATAGTCATCATACTTGTAATTCTCTTCTTTATTAAATTTATCGAATACACTAGTATATGTATTTAATTTAGTTTCTATGTTTTCATGACCAAGATTTCTTTATTTGACATATTGCTATAATATATGTTATATTGGATATACCTTTCTCAAGGTAGAAAGGAGGGTTGCTTTTCATGAAGGAACTATTAAAAGTGTTAAAGCTTTATTTGATTTACTTAATTGTAAAACACTTAGGTGAGTAGCACAAAGGAAAAGACTAGGTATGCTTTTGCTAGGCTACCTAGTCTTTTTACGCCTTTTCATTTCGGAACTATTATCGACGTCTTGATGTTATTATAACATCTTTTTTATTATATGTCAAATTTTATTTTTTAATTCCCCCATTCACTAACATTTACTTTTAAATTTAAGGTTTTTAAAAAATCATAAAAAAATCATTGAACAGTTTTTAAAAATGTGATATATTTAAGGAGGAAAATTTATAAAAAAGAAAAGAGTGATCGTATATGGCAAGACGTGCTACTAGATATGAAGATGGAGCAAAGTTAAATGTTAAGAAAGTGATTGCAGTAATTCTGATAATTTTATTTATCATAGTACTCATTTTTGGAATTAAAGCTCTTTTAACAAATAATTCTAAAAGCTTAACAGGAAAGCTAGAAAACGTCTATTATTATACCATATATGATAATGGAAAATGGGGAGTAATTAATTCATATGGAGAAAATGTAATAGATCCAACCTATGATGAAATGATAGTAATACCAGACAATACAAAAGATATATTCATTTGTACATATGATGTTAATTATTCAAATGGAGATTATAAAACAAAAGTAATAAATAAAAAAGGAAAAGAAATAATTAAAGACTATGACAAAGTTGAAGCTATTGTAAATTATGATAAAAATGAAAAAATATCATATGAAAAATCAGCTTTTATCGTTCAAAAAAATGGAAAATATGGTTTAGTAAATTATTCAGGAAAAGAATTACTTGCACCAACTTATGATAGTATAAAGGCTCTTTATGGAGTAGAAAATAGTTTAGTTATAGAAAAAGATGGAAAGTTTGGAATTTGTTCTTCAGAAGGAACAATAGTCATAGAGCCAAAATATATAATGATAGAGAAAATAGGCGATGATTACAAAAATGGTTATATTGTTGTAAATGAAGAAAATAAGTGTGGAATTATAGGATTTGATAAAGAAGTAATTTTAGACAATAAATACGAAGAAATAAAAGATGTATGTGGAGAAAACATATATGCAGTTAAAGAAAATGATGGATTTACTCTTATAAATAAATCAGGTGAAAAAGTTATTGATAATCAATTTGAAGATATAATATCAATAAATAAAGACTTGGTAGTTGCTGTAAAGGACGGAAAATGCGGAGTAGTTGATATTTCTTCAGGTGAAACAAAAATAGATTTTAAATATGATGGATTAACATATACGAATGGAAGTCATTTTATAGCAAGACAAGATGAGGACTATGGGGTAGTTGCATTAGACGGGACAGAAACTTTACCAATTGATAGTATAAATATGACATATGTAAGCCAAGGAGATTTTATAATTGCAGATTATACAGAAAATGGAAGTTTAATTTCTAAAGTATATGATTCAAACTATAATGAAAAATTAAAAGGAGTAGTTTCAGAAATAAATTCTACAAAAGGATATATTAGAATATATCAAAATGATGAATACAAATATTATAACTTCAAGTTTGAAGAAAAAGAAGCATCTCGGATTACTTACATCAAATAAATTATTCGTAAGCAAAAATAATGGTAAATATGGATTTGTTGATAAAGATGGAAATGTAGTAGTTGATTACATATATGATGATGCAACAGAACAAAATACATCTGGTTATGCAGCTGTTAAAAAAGATGGATTATGGGGAGCAATTAACTTAAATGGAGATGTAGTAGTTGAACCAACATATAATTTAGATGACAATGAAAAAATCGATTTTATAGGTAAATGGCATATATGTGAGGACACAAATGCAAATTACTATTTAGACGAATGATAAGCCTTTAAGCAAGGGGGAAAAACTATGGAACTAAAGATGAAATATCACTATAGCTATTTTATATATCCTTATGTTATTAAAGAAAAAAATTATAGCAAATATATTCAAAGACTGTTAAAAAATAGTAAATATACTCCTAAATTTTTCGCAAGAGAAAGAGAACTAAGTATATATAATTATTTCCTTCCAAATGTTAGGGAATATATGTTTAAAACTTTTGAATTCGCAAATAAGACTAGAGAAATTCGTGATAACTTAGATAATAAACTTAGAGAAAATATATTTAAATCATCTCCTTGCACAATGTTTGAATATAACTTAGGAATTGATGCACAAGCTAAAACAGATGAGGAAGGTGGGATATTCTTCAAAATACAAAAAATTGAAGTAATATGTTTTGAAACTGGAATATGTTTTTTAGTTATAAAAACTAATATTGAAGACACAGACAAATTTTCAGATCTTTTAAATTTTAATCTTAAATTTAGAGATATAAATTCAAATGTAATAGGAGAATATAACAATATAAAAATACAAACTAGTACTTTTGGAGATATAAAAAAACTTTCTGAAATCATAAGTGAAATTACAGGAAGTCAAAGAGACTCGGAAAAGCTAGATATAGATATTAATAGATTTTTAACATATTCTTATGTTTGTTTAGACCAAGAGTATTGGAATAATAAAAACGATTTTAATGAAATAGAAAAAGAATTTTTTAAATTTGCAAATGTTCTAAACAGCGAATTCAATTCAAGCTTTGATAATGATAGGTTAAAAGTTATTAATCTTGGAGATTATATAAAATTAGGAATAAGTAATTCAGGAGTAGACCTTCTAACTTCTAGCATAAATACAGTAAATTATACAAATTTGCCTTTTGAATTTGAAAATGAATACTTTTATACATACATATTTACTTTATATCAAAAGTTTTATTTTGCAAAAATATTAAATAGTTTCAAAAATGCAAAAACGCAAATGAAGGCAAAGAAAGAATTTGTTAAATTTACAAATGAAATTTGGGTTCATGAACTTACCAATAACGATAATGGAATTCTTATATATGAAGGGGCAAAAGAGGTACTTAATTTAGAAAATCTATATAAGAAAACAAAAGAACAATATGATGTAACATTTAAAAACTTGAAAATGAGAAATAGTGATGTATTAAATAGAATAGTACTTATTTTGCTTGCTGCTTCAATTGTTACAAATATTGTTAATTTTATTAATCTATATAATTTGGGGTAAAGTTCAAACTTAGATGCGTATTTGAAAGGAAGATTAAGAAAGTGAATGTAACATGTGGTACAGACATAATAGAAATAGAGAGAATTAAAGAGCTAATCGAAAATGAAAAAGAAAAAGCAATAGAAAGAATATATACTGAAAAAGAAGTAGAATATTGTGAAAGCAAAAATAATGTAAAATATCAACATTATGCTGCAAGATTTGCAGCAAAAGAGGCAATATTTAAAGCAATTTCTAATAAATTAAGTGATAAATTTGAAATATCTTGGAGAGATGTAGAGATATTAAATGATAAAAATGGAAGACCAGAAGTCAAATTTATTGGAAATAGGCCTAATAATATGGAAGGAATAGAAATAAGTTTGTCGCACTGCAAAATTTATGCAGTTGCGACTGTTATTGCTACTTGGAAGGATGAATTAAAATAATGGAATTATTTGATACGCATTGTCACTATAATGATGAAAAATTTGATGAAGATAGAGAAGAAATAATAAAGCTTATTTATGAAGCGGGAATTACAAAAGCAGTTGTAGTTGGAGATAATATAGAAAATTCAAAAAAAGCTGTGGAACTTGCAAAGACACATAACTTTTTGTATTCAGCAGTTCGGAATACATCCAAGTGAAATTGATGAAAGTAAAGAAAAGATAGATGAACAAGTTGATGAAATTAGAGATTTAGCAAAAAACAAAAAAGTTGTTGCAATAGGAGAAATAGGACTTGACTATCATTGGGAAACAGATAAAAAAGAATTGCAAAGATATGCCTTTTTAGAACAAATAAAATTAGCAAATGAATTTGATTTGCCAATTGCAATTCATTCAAGAGATGCAATTATGGATACAATTGATATATTAAAAAATGAAGTAAAACCAACTAAAAAAGGTATTTTACATTGTTGTCAGCTAAATAAGGATTTAGTAAAAACAGGACTAGAGGAAGGATTTTTTATATCATTTGCAGGCGCAATAACCTTTAAAAATTGCAAAAATGCAGATGAAATAATTTCTATGGTACCAGATGATAGAATACTTATAGAAACAGATTCACCATACCTTAGTCCAGAACCAAATAGGGGAAAAAGAAACGACTCAAGAAACGTAAAGTATATTGCAGAAAAAATTGCAAATGTAAAAGGCAAAGGGCTTGAAGAAATTGCAAAAATAACTTACGAAAATGCAAGAAAAATTTATAATATATAATGATAAAAAAAGAGAGAAGATAACAAAATAATTTAATTATTACCTGTAAATTACTTTGCTATCTTCTCTCTTTTTAAATTTTTTATTTTAAATTCCTTAAAGCATTTACTCTTTCATCTAGACTTGGGTGTGTAGACCAAATGCTAGATTTTTGAATTTTTTTATCTCTAAATGGAGATGCTATATACATGTGCGCTGTAGACTTATTAGCAGTTTTAAGCTCATTAGGGTCTCCTGAAATTTTTTCTAAAGCAGAAATTAATCCATCAGGATTACGAGTATATTTTGCAGAAGTTGCATCTGCTAAAAACTCCCTACGTCTTGAAACAGCAAGTTGCATAAGTTTTCCAAATATTGGAGCAAGAATCAAAAAGATAAGCCCAATTAGCATAAATATTGCATTTCCATTATTATCGTTATCTCTAGATCTACCTCTACTAGAGTACATAAAGGTTCTAGTGAACATATCAGATAACATTACAACAAACCCTACCATTACAGAAACTACGGCAGAAAGTCTTATATCATAATTTGCAATATGGGCAAGTTCATGCCCAATAACTCCCTCTAATTCATAATAATCTAATTTTTCTAGAAGACCAGTAGTTACACATATAACAGAATGTTCTGGGTCACGACCTGTTGCAAAAGCATTTGGTTGATTATCTTCTACAATATATAACTTTGGTGTAACTGAAAGCCCAGCACTTACAACAAGCGCATCTAGGATATTTACTAATTTTTGATTTTCTTCATGCGTTGCAGGTCTTGCTCTAGACATAGATAAAACAATTTTATCACTATTATAGTATGAAGTAAAAGAAGCAATACATGAAAAAATAAGAGCAATTACAATCGACATGATACCTAAATCAAAAGCCATGCATATATAATAAATTATTAGAGTTATTATGAGTGTAAAAGCAAATATTATAAAGCCTGACTTAATTTTATTAGAACGAATATCTTCATACATAGATATCAACTACTTTCCAAAATCTACTTTTACATTTTTTCTTGCTTCATTGTCTTCTACAACATATAAAGTTTGAGGTTTAAAACCGAATATATTTCCAATAATATTTGTAGGGAATGCCATAAGTGCAGTATTATACATTGTAACACTATCATTGTAAAATTGTCTTGAATAAGATATTTTATTTTCTGTGTTTCTAAGTTCTTCTTGTAATTGAGTAAATTGCTCACTTGCCTTTAAATCTGGATAATTTTCAGAAACAGCCATAATTGTTTTTAAAGCTCCAGAAAGTTCATTATCTAGTTCAATTTTTTCCCCATTTGTTTTTGCCCCTGCCCAAGCAGTTCTTAACTCAGTAACTTTTGTAAGAACATCTTCTTCATATTGCATATAACCTTTAACTGTATTTATTAAATTTGGGATTAAATCAAATCTTCTCTGTAATTGAACATCAATTTGGCTCCAAGAATTTTCTGCTTTTAATTTTTTTCTAACTAAGCTGTTATATGCCGCAATTATCCAAAGAATAATTAATACAACTATTACTAAAATTGCAATCCACATAAATTTTTCCTCCTTAATATACTATATAATATTATATATATATGATATCACTAAATATGAAAATTTACAACATATATTTAGATAAAAAAATTTTCCAATAAATGGTTTAATTTATCGCATAAAAAAATAATAAAATAAAATATTTAAAAATTATATAATATATAGTATAATATTTATCGAGAAAAATATAATTATATTTTCTTTTAAAACCTAAATAAAAAGGATGAAAATTATGATAAAATTTACAAAAATGGAAGGTTTAGGAAATGATTATGTGTACATAGATTGTACAAAATTAAATGAAGAAGAAGTAGAAAAAATAGCACTTCTTTCAAGCAAAATAAGTGACAGACATTTTGGAGTTGGCTCTGATGGACTAGTTTTAATTTGCAGGAGTGAAAATCAAGATTTTAAAATGAGAATGTTTAATCCAGATGGATCAGAGGCAGAAATGTGCGGAAATGCAATAAGATGTGTAGGAAAATTCGTATATGATAATGGTCTTACAAATAAGAAAAATATTGAGATTGAAACTTTAGCGGGAGTTCAGAAATTAGAATTACATTTAGATAAGGTAGGTAAAGTATCAGGAGCTACAGTAAATATGGGAAAACCAATTCTAAATCCAAAAGAGATTCCTGTAATTTCAAATGAGGAAATTGTAAAAAATTTAAAACTTAAAGCAGAAGATAGAGAATTTATATTTACTTGTGTATCTATGGGAAATCCACATGCTATAACACAAGTAGATGATGTAGATAATTTTGATATCAAAAAATATGGGAAGATTTTAGAAATTGATAAACATTTCCCTAAAAAAGCAAATATAGAGTTTATACAAGTGATAGATAGAAATACGATAAAAATGAGAGTATGGGAAAGAGGAACAGGAGAAACTCTTGCTTGTGGAACAGGAGCATCTGCAGTATGTGTTGCAGCAACACTTAATAATTTAGTAAATGAAAAAGAGGAGATAACAATAAAACTCTTAGGAGGAGATTTAAAAATAAAATGGGATAAATATGTATATATGACAGGTCCTGCAACAAAAGTATTTGATCGGAATTTTGTCGAATTTTGTCGAATGATTTTAATTGACAAGATAATCAAATTATTTTATAATTCATTTAGACTAAATCCAATATATAAATTTGTAATAGAGAATTTTCTTCTCTATTACATCTAATTTTTTTAAAATTGCATCTTTGGAATATTCGAAATTTTCATGGGATTTCTCCCAAATAAATTCAAAATAAAGGAAATAAAAAATGTTATCTATAGTTAAAAGCATGTCACTTCATGGTTTAAGTGGCAGTTTACTTAGTGTTGAGACTGATATTTCTCGGAGGTCTTCCAACATGGGAAATTGTACGGACTTCCTGATACAAGTGTTAAAGAATCAAGAGAAAGAATAAAAGCAGCTATAAAAAATACTGGCTTGAAGCTTGAAAGTAGAAGAATTATAATAAACTTATCTCCAGCAGATACAAAAAAGGAAGGAGCAATATATGATCTTCCAATGGCAATTGGAATACTTCTTTCAAATGGAAATTTAAAAAGTATTAACCTAGAAGACACAGTAATTATAGGAGAATTATCGCTTAATGGTAAAATAAATAAAATTAACGGAGCTTTTCCAATTGCTTTAGAAGCAGCAAAGCTTGGAATAAAGAAAATAATACTTCCGAAAGAAAATGCAAAAGAAGCCTCAATTGTACAAAATGTTAAAGTTATTGGAGTAGAGAATTTGCAAGAAGTGATAGCATATCTAAATGGAGAAAAAGAAATAGCAGAAAGTAAAATAGAACTTGAAAATATATTTTGTAATAACCGAAAATATGAAATGGATTTTAAAGATTTGAAAGGTCAAGAAAGTGTAAAAAGAGGATTAGAAGTTGCAGCAGCAGGTCGGACATAACTGTTTACTTATTGGAAGTCCTGGCTCTCGGGAAAACAATGGCTGCAAAATGCTTACCTTCAATACTCCCAGATTTAGATTTAGAAGAAGCACTTGAAATTACCAAAATTCACAGTATAGCAGGTCTAACAAAAGAAAATATTCCGATTATTACAAAAAGACCATTTAGAGCTCCACATCATACAATATCAAGTGCTTCACTCGTGCGGTGGAGGAAGAATTCCAAAACCTGGGGAAATAAGTTTGGCACATAATGGAGTATTATTTTTAGATGAGCTAACAGAATTTAATAAACATACATTAGAATTAATGAGAGGGCCTTTAGAAGATGGAATTGTTTCAATTAGTCGTGTTAATGCAAGTCTTACATACCCATGTAATTTTATGCTTATTGCTTCAATGAATCCATGTCCTTGTGGCTATTACGGAGCAAAAGATAAAAATTGTACATGTACTAAATCACAAATTAATAGATATATAGGAAAAATAAGCGGACCTCTTTTAGATAGAATAGATATACATATTGAAGTAGAGGGAGTAGATTATAAAAAACTAGAAAGCGAAGAAAAACAAGAAAGTTCAGAAGAGATAAAAAAGAGAGTAAATAAAGCAAGAATAATACAACTTGAGAGATATAAAGAATATGGAATATATTCAAATTCAGAATTATCACCAGACTTAATGCAAAAATATTGTAAATTGGGGAAAAGTGAAAAAGAAATTTTACAAAATGCCTTTGAAAAATTAGGATTAAGTGCTAGAGCTTATGTAAGAATTTTAAAAGTTGCAAGAACAATTGCAGATCTAGATGAAAAAGAAAATATAGAAATAAAGCATATTGCAGAAGCGGTTAAATATCGTGATTTAGATAAGAAGTATTGGGGGAATTAATATTGAAGCTTGAAGAAATTGAGTTTTGTGATAAGGCATATCCAAAAAGATTAAGAAAAATCCAGAATCCGCCAAAGAAATTATATATTTTGGGAAACAAAGAAATTATAAATGAAAAAGGAATAGCAATTGTAGGATCAAGAGACTGTACAAAGGAAGGAGAGCAAAATGCAAAAATATTTGGAGCAAATATTGCAAAAGCTGGATTTGTAGTAATAAGTGGAATGGCAAAGGGAATAGATGCAGCAGCACATATTGGAGCACTTAAAGCTAATCGGGAAAACAATTGCAGTTCTTGGAAATGGCCCGAGATTTATCTATCCTCCAGAAAATAAGGAAATTTATGAAAAAATTTTGGAAAATGGAGGGGCAATAATTAGTGAGTATCCAGAATATACTGAACCCGATTCTGAAAAATTTAGACAGAGAAATAGAATAGTAAGTGGATTATCACTTGGTGTTTTAGTAGTTGAAGCAGAAAAAAGAAGTGGAACATCAATTACAGCAAGATATGCAAAAGAACAAGGAAAAGATGTTTTTTGCATACCTAGCTCTTTAAAAAATAGAAAAGGGATTGGAACAAATATGCTGATACAAAAAGGAGCAAAGTTAGTTCTATCTCCTAAAGATGTGCTAGATAGTTATATAGAATATAACGAAATGGAACAAATTACGATAGAAGATTTAGAACAAATAAAAGAAAAGGAATATATGGATTTAGATAAAATAAAACCAGAATATAGAAAGATATATAATGTGCTTAATGAAGAACTCAGTATAGATGAAATTACTAAAAAAACTAAAATTGATATATCAACACTTTATCAAAAATTGTTTTTGATGGAGATGGAAGGCTTAATTGAAGGAAGGCAAAATAAATATAAAAAAAGGAGATATGATAAGTGAATACAAAACAAATTGAAGGAAAAATTCGGAGAATATGAGGCAACGAAATATTTAGAAAGTTTGGGATACGAGATACTATGCAATAATTTTAGGTGCTTGCAAGGAGAAATAGATATAATTGCAAAAGACAGAGAAGAAATAGTTTTTGTTGAAGTAAAAACTAGATATAATAAGTATTATGGAGAAGCTAGAGATGCTGTTGATAAAAATAAGCAAAAGCATATATTAGATAGTGCCAAATACTATTTATACAAAAATAGAAAAGAAAATGCTTTTGTTAGAATTGATGTAATTGAGGTTTATCCTAAAAATAATAATTTTTTAATAAAACATATAAAACAGGCTATATAAAAATGCTGGGAGAATTCCTAAAAGAAAAGGAATTCTCCCAGCATTTGCTATGGATTAGGCAAGAAGGCTTTCGAATTTGTAAAGCCAGGCAGGTGCGATGTCTTTTACCATTTGAAGAATGCAGTTCTTGAAGTCTTCGCTTTCAAGCATTTCCTCACGAACGTAAATTGCAAGTTTAAAGTTTGCAGTCTGCAGAGATCTAACGAAATAACTGAAGCCTTCGCTTAAAGTATCTGTACGCTCCAAATGGAGCAAATAGAAGCAATTGCTATGGTGAGGAATCTTACTAATGATGGTTGGAGCTTCGTGCATCGTGTTTCGTCCGTAGATTTGGTCCAAAACAGGGTTACTACCTTCTCCATCTCCCAAAAGGTGATATTTGCCTTTGCAAAAATACATATCACCTTCTGAAATAAGAAAGCTGATTTCCCTGTCGAGGGAGCCAATGCTCGGATTACCCATATAGGGATATTTTTTTACAAAATTTCCTACTACTTCCTCGAGCATTTCATTGAAAAGTCTTCGAATTTCCAAAAGATTTTGCCGCGTGACCATAATTTACCTCCTGTCAATAGACTTGTTTGGCATTGCTCCTATAAAAGGAACTTCAAAAAATGTTTACAAAATAATTATATCATGGTGTGTCAATATGTGCAAGACAGAAATCAAGAAAAACGAGAACAAAATTTCGCAAAAAGTATTGAAAAAGTTTTAGGAATATGGTATAAATAGAACAAGTAAAATTTAACTACTTAGTATCATCAAATAGTTGAAAAGAAGAAATAAAAGTATTAATAAAAATGATTAAAATGAAAGGAGCAATTTATATGGATGAAAATAAAATGCAATTAATAAATAAAATTTTTAATAATGAAACTATAAGAACTATTTGGGACAAAGAACAAGAGAAATATTATATAAGTGTTGTGGATATAGTTAGTATAATATCAAAAAGTAAAGATGGTCGAAAATATTGGAACAAACTAAAACAAAGACTTAAAGAAGAAGGAAATGAGTCGGTGACAAATTGTCACCAACTGAAATTAAAATCAACAGATGGTAAATATTATAATACAGATGTGACTGATATTGAAGGAATGTTTCGTATAATCGAATCAATACCATCAAAAAATGCAGAGCCGATAAAACAATGGTTGGCACATTTAGGAAAGGAAAGGATTGATGAAACTTTTGATCCATCGATTGCATTACAAAGAGCAATAGATTTATATAGAGCAAAAGGATATGATGAAGAATGGATTGCTAAAAGAACAAAATCACTTCAAGAAAGAAAAAAATTAACTGATGTATGGAAAGAAAACGGAATAGAAAGTAATATTGAATATGCAATTTTAACAAATGAAATATATAGAGAATGGTCTGGAATGACGGCAAAAGAATATAAACAATATAAAGGATTAAGAAAAGAAAATTTAAGAGACAATATGGACGATATAGAGCTTATACTAACAGATTTATCAGAAGAAGCAACTAAAAGAATTGCAGCTAAACAAAAACCAAATGGATTAAATGCAAATATTAAAGTAGCTAAAATGGGAGGACATGCTGCAAAAGTTGCAAGAGATGACATTGAAAAAAATCTTGGTGAATCTGTTGTGACAAAAACAAATAAATTAAATTATAAATATATAGAAGAAAATGAAGTTAAACAAATTTCTGATCCAGGAGGGTTAAGATATTTGATTGATACATCGGACAAGTTTAAGATAAATGAATGGATACAAGAATTTAAAGAAGTAAAGTCTTAGCAAAAAATAACTTGATTAGAGATTTTGAACAGAGAGCAAATACTTTACAGATACAGAAAAACAAAAAGAACTAGAATTTGAAATATAATAACGATTTAATTATAAAACTTTAATAAAATTATTGCAGAAAAAATGCTTTATTGATAAAATATTATTGAGTAATAGAATTATAATATTATGGTAAAATAAAAGGATTTTAATATATGGAACAAATAATAGTCGATGATGAAAATAAAAAAAGAATATATGTGCATATACAAAGCTCAATAGGATATTATTCTGAATATAAAAAGGAAATTGAAGAATTTTTTTCTACAGGAATTTTAGGTAAAGAGCTTGCAACACGCATATTAGAAAATTTAATTTATTCTTGTAAAATAACAAAACTTAATTTGAAACCAGATGAAGAATTTAAAAATGATAGAAGAAATGCTGATGAAATATTTAATCAAATTCCAAAGGGAAAAGATTTTCATGAAGATGGTGAACTAGCTTATGTTAGAGAAAGTAATGTAGAAGAATATAATAATATGAGTTCAGAAGATATTTATTCTAATATTAAAAGAGTATTATCTATTGAAGAAAAATATATAAAGATATATTCTACACAAAATTTAAGAGAAAGAGCAAACAGTGCATTAGAATCTATTAGAAGCGTTAGTGAGCATGAATTAGATGTGCCTAATGAACATAAAGAAAAACTAACACAATTAGGAGATAAATTAAAAACATTATTAGGCAAAACAAAAACAGATACAAATACAATTCAAAATATAATACAAATGTATAATAAGGAAGCTTCTGAAATTTGGAAAGGATATTTATCAAGAAATACTGAATATCCTAGATGTTTAGTCCATAATTTATCAAAGGGTTCTTTCGAAGGCAATTTTAATAGGAGATATATGTCTACTTCACTGGTTACAAGTAGAACAATGGGATTATTTCATGAAAATATGGGCAATAACTTTGGATTTATTATAAATCCAACCAATATAGTCAGTGCATCAGAGCGTGATTCATTTACAAATAATTCACCTGCTAATGAATATATGGAGGCTTTTTCTCAGGGAAAAGTTCCACCAATAAAATTACCATGGGAAATAGAAGAAAAATGTATTGAGCAGACAATAGAAAATAGTGGGGAAATGCTAAATTATGATAATAGAACAGTATACTCAGAAATAGTTGTTGAAGGATTTGAAATTGAAGCTATGTATTATAGAAGTAATGGTGAAGGTGAACTTGCTCCTAATTATGAAATAGCAAAAAAAATGGCTGAAGAAAGAGGATTGGAATTAAGAGAATTCGATTTAAGCAAAGCGAGAGAAAAGCAAGGCCTAGAACCAATGACAGAAGGCATGCAAAAGAGTTTTTTACGTAATATATTAAGAAAGAATTTCATGAATGAAGAACAAATTGCAAAAGCATTTTATATGAGTTATGATTCTGAAGCAATAGAAAATCAATTTATAGAGAACCACTATGAAGAATTTTATAGAAGATATTTACAATTAAGAAATAGTGGAGACTATTCAAAAGATGATATATTACAAGAATTTAAATCTATAGTATCTGATAAAGAAATGGAAGAATTGAACAATTTTTATATGCAAAAGAAAGAAACAATAATTGGTAATGAGGATTATCATCAAGAAGATACAGTAGAAGTTCCAGAAACAGAAGAAAAAAATCAAACAAGAGAAATAGAACTATGGACAAATAGGTTTAAGGAGTGGAATGAGGCAACAGATAAAATGCCACAAGGGATAAGAGGCAAATTTATAAAGATGAAATCTGATATAGTTAGATCAATAAGAAACTTTTTTAAAGAAAAACATAATTCTATACAACAAGATACACAAGACTTAAATACAAATGGAAGGTAGGAATGTATTTTGAAACCAGAATATAGAGAAGCATTTGAAGAAATTTATGAAATTTTTAATTTAATGCCAAAAGAATTATTAAATAAAATGCCAACAAAATTTTATGAAATGATTAAAGAAGAAAGAGATACAAATTATTATCCAAATATTCAAGAACCATTAGAAAAACAAAAATTAAAAAATGAAACAATAATTATACTAGGGCTGATATATAGAGATTTTTTATGTTCTCAAGATGAAAAGAAAAGATTACAAGAAAAAGATGCAAAGGAATTACAAGAAGTTGAAAAAGCATTAGAAAAGGAACTTAGAGAAAAATATAATCCAGATGATATATTTAAAAAGAAAAAAGAAGAAATGCAAGAAAAAGAAAATAGACAAGCAAAAGAAACAAGTATGATAGTTCCTAAAGAACAAAAATGGTATCAAAAAATATTTAATCTAATAAAAGGAATTTTTAAAAGAAAATAAAAATATATTATAAAATTAAAAATGACACTAAAAGCAAGCATTTATTGATAAAAGTAAATGACTTGCTTTTTAGTATGCATTAACTGATGTTTGTGATATTTAAGAAAAAGAAGTTAAACAAATTTCTGACAAAAATAAAAACAATTAAACTGGTTAGTAATATTAATTAGTCAATACTTTTACATACATTCACCTTTTATGTAAAACTAACATAATATATAGCAAAAACGAAAAGAGAAAGGATGACAAAAATGTTAACTTACATAATAAAAGGTGGAGCAAAGCTTGAAGGAGAATGTACTGTTTCTGGTTCAAAAAATGCATCACTTCCAATAATTGCAGCAAGTATTTTAAATGGTGGTAATACAAAGTTATATAATGTACCAAACATACATGATACGCAAATGATGTTTGAAATATTAAAAAAATTGGGATGCAAAGTAAAAAAGAATAATGGTAAAATAATAATAGATTCCGATACCATAAAATCATATGAAATTCCAGATGAATTAATGAGACAGATGAGGTCATCTGTGATAATTGTAGGAGCAATGCTGGGAAGAGTAAAAAAAGTAAAGTTTTCATATCCAGGAGGATGTGATATTGGAGCAAGACCTATTGATTTACATTTAAAGGCTTTTAAAGAACTTGGAGTAGAAATAAAAGAAGAAGCACGGATTTATTACTTGCATGGCAGATAAAATTATAGGAAAAGATATACATCTTGATTTCCCGAGCGTTGGGGCAACAGAAAATATAATGTTACTTTCGAGCTTAGCAGAAGGAGAAACAAAAATAATAAATGCAGCTCAGGAACCTGAGATTGTAGACTTACAAAATTTCCTAAATAAAATGGGAGCAAAAATTTCAGGAGCAGGAAGCAATGTTATTAAAATTACTGGAGTAAAAAATCTTAAAGATGTAAGCTACAATATTATGCCAGATAGAATTGAAGCAGGAACTATTCTTTGTGCAGTAGCATCTACAGGTGGAAATATTACTTTAAAAAAAGTAGTTCCAGAACATTTAACTCCAGTACTTCATAAACTTGAAGAAAGTGGTTGCATTTTAGATATAAAAAATGATACAATTAAGTTAAATGCTCCAAAAAAATTAAATAATGTAGAAATAAAAACAATGCCATATCCTCGGATTTCCTACAGATATGCAATCAGTGTTTGCAAGCATTTTAACTACAGCTAAAGGAACTTCAATAATTATAGAAAACATATTTGAAAACAGATATAGATATGTAAATGAACTCAGAAAAATGGGGGCTAAAATAACTGTTGAAGGTAAAATTTGTATAGTAAAAGGAACTCGCAAAATCTATGGAGCAAAAATAAATGCAGAAGATTTAAGAGGTGGAGCTTCTCTTGTAATTGCAGGTCTAAATGCAAAGGGGATAACAGAACTAACAGGCGTAGAATATATTTTAAGGGGCTATGAAAATTTAGATAAAAAACTAAATTCACTTGGAGCAAATATAGTTTTAAGTAATAAGTAGCACAAATAAATATAGGAAAGAACAAAGAAAAATTTTTAAGTCTTTGTTCTTTTACCTAAATTAAAATATGGAGGATATTATGCCAAAGAAAACAAAAGTAAAAGACAAATATAATATAGACGAAGAAATTATAATCGGCTATAACACTAAAAAGGACAAGCCTAAAAATAGTAAGAAAAATAATAATGCAAAGTCTTCAAAAAATAATAAAAACAAGAAGAATAATAAAAAAAATCAGCAATCAATAGAAAAACAAAAGACTAATAAAAAGCAAAAGAAAAATGGAGGATTTATACAAGCATTAAAAATAATATTAAAAATTATTATAGTAATTTTTATTTCAGTATGTGTAATATTATTTTTATTTGTATCTCCAGTATTTAGCATACAAGAAGTAATTGTAAATGGTGCTGAAAAATTAAGCGAAAGTGTATATATTTCACTATCTAATATACAAATAGGGCAAAATATATTTGAACTTGATAAAACAGCTATAAAAGATGCAATTTTGGAAGAACCATATGTAGAAAATATAGAAATAAAAAGAATATACCCTAATAAAGTTGAGATAAATGTAACAGAGAGAAAGGCAAGTTACATGATAGAGTCTTTTGGACAATACATTTACTTAGATAGAAATGGTTATATTTTAGAAAGAAATTCTGAATTATTAAATCTTCCAATTATTAAAGGATATGAAACTGACATGGAGAATATTGAAATTGGAGGAAGAATTAATGAAAATGATCTTCCAAAGTTTAATGATCTTATAAAAATAACAGATTCATTAAGAGACAATAATATTACAGCCAAATTAACAAGTATAGATATATCAGACGATGAAGAATATACTTTAGAATTTTCAGAAGAAGGGAAAAAAGTAATTTTAGGAAATACTAAAGAATTAAGTGCTAAAATGGCATGGATAAATTTATTTATTGCAGAAGAAAAAGATAAAAAAGGTACAATATATTTAAATTCAAATAATGTTTATTTTTCTCAAGAAAAATAAATAAAACAAAATATAGAGTTATCTAGAAAGGACTGATGCAAAATATGAAAAACAAATTACAAATTGCGATTTCTTTAGGGCTTATGTGTATTCTCTTAACTTGTTCAATTGTAGTTCAACTAAATACAATAAAGGAAGCAACTAAAATAGTTGGAACTTCATATGCAGAACAGGGGTTAAAAGATGAAGTTTTAAGAAAAAAAGAAGAATATGATAGGCTATATAAAGAACTAGAAGAAAAAGAGCAAGAACTAGAAAAAGCAAGACAAGAATCAGCAAAAGAAAACAGCAGAACTTCGGAACTTCAAAATGAACTTGACAAAGCTAATAAGCTTTTAGGCTTAACAGAACTAACAGGTGAAGGAATTATATTAAAAGTACAAGATGGGGATACTTTAACAAAAAAAGAATCACCTTTGGAAGAAAGCAAAATGTTAATACATGATCAAGACTTAAGAGAATTAGTTAATGAGTTAAAGAATTCTGGTGCAGAAGCGATTTCAATAAATGATCAAAGAATAGTATATAATACAGCAATTACATGTAGCGGAGCAATAATAACAATAAATGGTGTAAGATTAAGCTCACCATTTGAAATTAAAGCAATTGGAAATACAGCAAGTTTAAAAGGAGGAATTACGAGAATAGGTAGCTACTTATCAAGAATGGAAGACGAAGGAATTATTGCAAGCTTAGAGGAATCAAACAGTGTACAAATTGCTAAATATAGTGGAGTAAATACACCAAAATATATGAAAACTATAAAAAGTAAATAAAAACCGAAAGGAATGTGATAAGTTTGAATAAAAGTAAAATTATAGTTAATATAACAATTGGACTTATGAGTTTTATATTGATATATGTTATGTTTATACAATTCAGAACTATAAATGAAACTAATGCAGAAGAAATAGAAGTTATGAGAGAAACCGAACTTAGATCAACACTTGCAACATATAAAACTAACTGCGAAGAAGTAGAAACCGAATTAAAAACAGTCCAAGATAAAATAAATGAATACAATAAAAATGAAGCATCTGAAGAAAAAACAGTAAGTCTTTTAGAAGAAGAATTACTTGATGCTAATATGCGTCTTCGGAAAAACAGATGTAACAGGAGAAGGCATTACAATTACTATAGAAAATACAGAAGAAAATGAAATGATGTATTATGATATGTTAGATCTTGTAAATGAATTGTTTCTTGCAGGAGCAGAAGCAATTTCTGTTAATGAAGAAAGAATAGTTGCAATGACTGATATTAAAACTGTCGGAAGTTTTATTCTAGTAAATAGAGTTAGAACAGCATCACCTTATACAGTAAAAGCAATAGGAGATACTAAATATTTAGAAAGTGCCCTTATGATAAAAGGAGGCTATTATGATACTTATAAAGATAGCTATAGGATTAATATACAAAAAGGAAATGTTACAATAAATAAATATGATGGAGAAATGACATTAGATTATGTAAAAAAATAAAAATATACTAAAAAAGAGGAAGGGATTATTATGATAATTTTATTTATAATCGTAGGATGTTTAATAGGAGTTATTTTAGGAGTATATGCTCCAACAATTTCATATATTTATGCAGATTATTTAGCAATATCAATTATAGCAGCACTTGATTCAGTACTTGGTGGAATAACTGCAACATTGAAAAATAATTTTGATTTTAAAGTATTTGTTTCTGGATTTTTTGTAAATGCGATACTTTCTATTTTATTAACTCTACTTGGAAATAAATTAAATGTTGATATCTATCTTGCTGCTATCGTAGTTTTTGTAGGTAGAATGTTTAATAATTTAACTATAATCAGAAGATATTACATAGAAAAATGGGACAAAATGTTAAAAACAAGTAAAGAAGAAAAAGGCAAAGAAAAGAGCAAATAACATATAACAAATTCGTTACAAAAATGTTACAAAAATATTACAAATTCTATTGACTTTTTTTAAAAAATATTATATTCTAATACATGAAAAATATAAAAAAATGGAGGAGTTAAGATTGGCAATAGGAGATATAATTGTTGGCTTAGATATAGGCACTTCTAAGGTATCCGCTATTGTTGGAGAGGTAAATAACTTTGGCCAAATAGAGATAATTTCTTCCACAAAATGCAAATGTCACGGAATACAAAAAGGAAAAATTGTAGATGAAGATGCTATAAGTTTATCAATAGCCAAAACAATTCAAGACGCAGAAGATGAAGCCAATTTAAAGATACACTCTGCATATATTACCGTTCCTGGGAAATATATTACTATAGTTCAAAATAGTATTATTAAGGAGGTAAAAGATAAATACGCAGGAATATCAGTAAAAGATGTTGGTGCAAGTATAATGCAAATAAGGGATATAGAAGTTCCAGAAGGCAAAACAATAATTGATATTGTCACGGAAAGCTTTATTTTAGATAATGGAGAAGAAGTTCAAGATCCTGTTGGTTGTCTAAGTTCTAATTTTACGATACAAGCTCAAATAATATTAGTTGATAAAGATTATTTAAAAAAGATGACTTCTATCATGAAAAAAGCAGGTTTGGAATTAGACGGAATGGTTCCAATAACACTTGCAGAAAGAAACTTAATATTAGATAGAAATGAATTAAACGATAATGTTATGCTACTTGATATAGGAGCTGGAAATATCGAAATAGGAGTGTTTGAAGGTAATAAATTTATTTATACAAACACAATTCCTCTTGGAGGAGATACCATAAGACGAGATATTGAACTTGTTCTAGGAATATCTGAAGAAGAAGCAGATAAATTAAAAAGACAATATGGACTAGCACTTAAATCATTTATTGATAATGATAATGATATTTTCTTAAATACGTGCAATGGAGAAAATAAAAGTAGAACTATAAAAAGTTCTGAACTGATAGAGATAATTGAAGCAAGAATTGAAGAAATGTTTTCGCTTATTAATAAAGATATTATAAATCAAGGAATAAAGCCAAGAATAAATAATGTAATACTTACGGGACAAGGTATAACTAATATTAATAAAAGTGATGTAGCTGGGAAAATTGCACTTAATATACCTGTTAAAATATCAACAGGAAGATTAGTAAGTACGATTAAACCTAGTTTTAGAACTTCTTATGCACTAGTTAGATATGTTTCATCAAAGCCTTTTTCAAAATCTGTAGCTAGTACTATAGATATAACGAGTGATAAAAATATCTTTAATACGATACTTGAGAGAATAAAAGAATTTTTTTATAGTTAAATGTTAAGGGAGGAACAGAGTTATGTTAGAATATGATGAAATGGACAAAGATGCAAGTGAAAATGCAATAATAAAAGTAATAGGTGTTGGTGGAGCTGGAAATAATGCCGTAAATAGAATGATTCAAAGCGGAATAAAAGGAGTAGAATTTATTTCTGTAAATACAGATAGACAAGCTCTTAAAAATTCAAATGCTAGTACAAAAATACAAATAGGAGAGAAAATCACAAGGGGACTTGGAGCCGGAGCAAATCCTGATATTGGAGCTCAATCAGCAGAAGAAAATAAAACAGAAATAGCAGAAAGTTTACGCGGAGCAGATATGGTATTTGTAACTGCTGGTATGGGAGGAGGAACAGGAACTGGTGCTGCCCCAATAGTTGCTGCAGCTGCTAGAGAAATGGGAATTCTTACAATAGGTGTAGTTACTAAACCATTCACATTTGAAGGTAAAAAAAGATTAGCACAAGCAGAACGTGGAATAGAGAGTTTAAAATCTAAAGTTGATGCATTGGTTGTTATACCAAATGATAAACTACTACAAATTATAGATAGAAAAACTTCAATGATAGACGCTTTCATTATGGCAGATGATGTATTAAGACAAGGTGTACAAGGCATATCTGACTTAATTGCAAATCCAGGTCTTGTTAATTTGGACTTTGCAGATGTTAAAACAATAATGTTAAATACAGGAATGGCACACATGGGAATTGGACGTGCAACAGGTGAAAACAGAGCAGAAGACGCTGCAAAACAAGCAATTCAAAGCCCACTTCTTGAAACATCTATCGAAGGAGCAAGAGGAGTTATTATTAACATTACTGGTTCTGAAAGTGTAGGATTACAAGAAATTAATACTGCAGCAGAGCTTGTTCAAAGAAGTGTAGATCCAGAAGCAAACATCATATTTGGTACAGCAATTGATGAAAATTTAGGTGATGAAATTGTTATAACAGTTATCGCAACAGGATTTGACAAAGAAAGACCAACTTCAAATCTTGGCGTAGATCAAATTGTAGCAAAAGCATGGGATAAGAAAATCACATCAGTTCCATCTTCAATTGAAAGTACAAATGGAAGTTCTACAGATTTAGACATCCCTTCTTTCCTTAGAAAAAACAAAACTATGAAATAATAAAACAAGTTAAAATATAAAAAATGGAGATTTAAAAATCTCCATTTTTTTTGTAAAAATAATAATTAATGTTGACTTTTTAATTTAGTATATGTATAATAAAATTGTATTGAATAAAAAGTGTCAATACAAAAGTAAAAGAAAAGGACGAAAATATTGAGAATACAAAGGCAAAATTATTGTAGCTGTTTACACATACAAAGTGCAGGTGGCTCTAATGAATATTTAAAATGTAATAAATGTAATAAAATAGAAATAGTAAATATGAGAACATATGGAATTGGTATGTCATTTTGATATACAAATTTCATATGTCCTTTTTGCTTGCCTAAAAAACAATAAGTAAGTCATAAATTTTGAGAAAGATAGAAAATCAAAGGAGGAAAAGGAGTGAAAAAAACTAGAAATTTTAAAAATGAAAAAGGAATAACATTAATTGTACTAATAATTATGATAATGATATTAATCATATTATCAGCAGTAGTAATAAAAGGAGTAACAGGAGATAATTTAATAAATACAACATTATCAACAGCAGATGAATATACAATAAAATCATATAAAGAGCAGGTAGATGCAGCAGCAAGAAATATCATATTAAAAAATACAGCAGGAGGAAGAGATACAAGTATAACAGGAATAACAGAAGAGATGAATAAAACAGAGACATCTTGGATAAGGAAAGCAGAAAAAGTAAATGAATATATGATAGTAACAGTAGAAAACAAATGCACATATCAGGTATATTATGATCCAGTGTATGGAGTACTTTTTACAGAGTATATAGGAAGAGATGATGGAAAAGGTTTTCCAAGTTTAAATATGAGGTATGACAGAGCAAAAATAATGGGACAAGTCAAAGCAGAAAGTGGAGAGACAATAGAGAAAGTAGAATTAATATATAGAGGAGTAGTAAAACAAAAGCAAGATAAGCCAAGTGAAAATATAGAGTTTAATGCGGAAGAAACAGGTACAGGGTGGTATATAATAAAAGCAACATCAAGTAGTGGAAAGACAATATATAACTGGATAAGAGTAATATCAACGTCAGATAAACTAAACGCACCAAGAATAGTAATAACAGCAGAAAAAGGAAGTAGAACAGAGAGTGGATGGTATAATAAAGAATCAGGTAAAATAACAGCAACAATAACAGCAAATAGTAATAGTGCAAAGGGAATAAAATATTGGATAAGTACGGAATTAACAAATGACCCAAATGAAGACGGGATAGTAGTAGATCAAAAAAGTGCACAAGTACAAATAAGCGGAGAAGGAACCAAGAGGATAATAGCAGTAGAAATAGATGAAAAAGGAAATGAATCAGAAGGAAGAGCAAGTGAGATAGTAAATATAGATACGATAGTACCAATAAAGACAGTAACACAAAAGATAAGAGGAACAGAAACAGATGCAAAACTTCCGACAAGCGGATGGTATAAAGAAGATGTAGAAGTAATAGTAGATGTAAAAGACGAAAATGGTTCGGGTGAGAATGGATATGAATACATGATAAATAATGGGCAAGAAACAGATGAAGAGAGTTGGACAAAGAGAAATAAAAAAAATAAAATAATATTTCAAACAGAGGGAAAGAATGTTGTAGTAATAAGAGGACTAGATGTAGCAGAGAATCATTCCGAAGAAGAAACAGTAACAATACAATTAGATAAAACAGCACCAGACTTTACAAAAGATCCAACTGTAACAGAACAAGCAGCAACAAGCTTTAAAGTAGAAACACAAGCAAATGATAACTTATCAGGAAATGCAGAAAATGGAGGAGAAATAACATATACATGTACAGTAACAAGAAGTGATAATAAAGAAAAAGTAGGAGAAATACAAACAAATAAAACAGGGATATTTAATATAACAGGATTAAATCCAAAAATGCAATATGAAATAAGAATAGATGTAACAGATCCAGCAGGAAATACAAGATCAAAGACAGTAACAAGTGCGACAGTAGGAAAACTAGAAAAACCGATAATAACTATAGAAGAAAAAAATCAAGGAGAAAAGCATGAAGAATGGTATACAGGAACAGTAATAATCACAATAAAAGATCCAGTAGAAGAAAATACAACTGGAGCAACAGGAATAAGCTATACAATAGCTAAAATAACTAATACAGGTAGCAATTTAAAAGTATTATCAGGAACTCCAGAAGGAAGAGAAACAAAAATAGAATTTACATCAGCAGAAGGAGAAATAAAAGTAACAGCAAACATGGTAGGATTAAATGGAGGAGGACCAATAGAAACTAAAACGTTCAAAAGGGATGTGACAGCACCAGATACGCCATCTATAACAGTAGGAGAGAAAACAGAAAATACAATAAAAGTAACAGCCAGAAGTTCAGATACAATATCAGGACTTGCAAGTTACAAATTTGAGTATAGCACAAGTTCAAGTGGACCATGGAAAACGCCAACAAATACAGATAAAGGATTTAAAAGTACATTAAACCAAAACACATGTGATTATGAATATGAAGGATTAGAAGCTTCAACAACATATTATTTTAGAGTAACGGTAACAGATAATGCAGGATGGAGTTCATCAAATGATGGAAAAATAAATGAAACAACAGAAGAAGCAGGAATAACACCAACAGAATCAATGATAGGAAAAACAGTAGCAGGATATAATCCAAAATTAAATACAACTACAGGCACAAAGGGAGGAACAACTAATAGCAGTGGCTATACACCAGATTCACAGTATGCAGGAACTAGCAGTAGTGAACCATTTACCACCGAAAATTTGGGATGGAGAATTTGGGGATTAGATAGTAATAACATTTATTTAATATCAGCAACAGCAACTTCAGCAACATTAAGATTATCCGGAGCACAAGGATATAATAATGGAGTATATATACTAAATGAAATATGTAGGACATGTTATACAGATAGTAACTATAGTGGAGTATCAGTAAGAAGTATGAATATAAGGGACATAGAAGAGCTATATGACAAAGGAATAATGACATATAATTATAGAAGCTATAACGAATATGGTGCGTCTCTATTTAGCATTAATTATCCATGGCCAACAACTTGGACAAATTGGGATCGTAGCACTGGAATACCTTTTATGAGTAGGAGTATACAACCTAATTTGATAGAATCAAATTCTCAAACACAACCAACTTCATATTCGAATCCGATCTCTTCTTATTGGGGACATACTTTTGCTGATCAGGAAGGTTACACTAACTTTTCTGATACGTATTTGGGCGAAGTATATCCAAATATGATATTTGGCCCTCCAAAGAACTTGAGTGTAGATCCATCGTTTGTCTATTGGTTGGCGTCGCGTAGCGTTAATCCTCAGAGTACCGCCACTTGTTACTTCCAGATGTGTAAGGTGGGCGGTTGCGGCGTAGATAGCGCGACTATGTGGTTTTATGGTAAAGGAGCTCAACAAATACGTTCTGGTATGAATTCTGTTCGCCCAATAGTTACTATTCCTTTAACAAACTGCAAGATAACAAAATCGACTGATGGAAAGACCGACTATAACATATCGGCAAGGCATTAAAAATTATAAATTTTTTTTCTAGATATTATATATACATAGAGAGGAAAAAATTATGGAAAGCAGTAGAGAAGCATATATAAAGCTATTAAGTAAAACATTTAAAAACGAGAATGAAGTACTAGAAGAAATGATAAACTTAAAGTCAATATTAGAACTTCCAAAAGGAACAGAAGTATTTTTAAGTGATATACATGGAGAATATGAACCATTTATACATGTATTAAATAGCGGTGCAGGAAGAGTAAGAAACAAAATCGAGTTAGCATTTGGAGATAAATTATCTGCAATTGAAAAAAATAAGCTTGCAACACTTATATATTATCCAGAAGAAAAAATAAAAAGAGAAAAAGAAAAGAATGCAAATATAGTAAAGTGGTATGAAGACAATATAGTAAAATTAGTAGAAGTGTGCAGAAGAGCAGGAGGAAAATATACTCGTTCAAAGGTAAGAAAAGCATTCCCAAAGTTTAAATATATTCTAGATGAATTAGTACATGTTCCAGAAGAAGTAGATAATAAAGAAGAGTATTATAATTCAATAATAAAAGCAATAGTAGAACTTGGAATTGCAGATGAGTTTATAATTTCAATAACAGATGCAATAAAATCTATGTCAATTGATCATTTACATGTAGTTGGAGATATTTTTGACAGAGGAATACATCCTGATTATATAATTGAAGAGCTTATGAAATTTCACAGTGTTGATATACAATGGGGAAATCATGATATATTGTGGATGGGTGCAGCATGCGGAAATATTCAATGTATTGCAAATGTTATTAGAATATGCGCAAGATATGGAAATATAAGAATTCTAGAAGATACATATGGAATAAACATGAGACCACTTTCAATATTTGCATTAGATACATATATTGAAAAGCCATCAGATTGGCTTCTTCCAAAAGAATTTGACTATAACAAATATGGAGAAAGCGACAAAATAGTTCTTGCAAAAATACAAAAAGCAATTGCTGTTATACAATTTAAAATAGAAGGCGAGCTTATAAAAAAGCATCCAGAATATAAGATGGAAGACAGATTACTTTTAGATAAAATAAATTATGATAAAGGAACAGTTATAATTTCAGGAAAAGAGTATGAATTAAATGATAAAAATTTCCCAACAATTGATAAAAACGATCCATATAAGCTTACAGAGAAAGAGGAAGAACTAATAGGAAGATTAAAAGAATCTTTTATGGCAAGTACAAAACTTCAAGAGCACATAAAATTTTTGTATGCAAAAGGTTCTACTTACAAAATATTCAATTCTAATTTATTAATACACGCGTGTATTCCAATAGAAGAGGACGGAAACTATACAAAAATTACATTGCTTGGAAAGACTTTAGAAGGAAAAGAATATTTAGATTATCTAGATAAAGTTATTAGAAAAGCATATTTTGAAGATAATCAAGAAGCTAAAGACTATATGTGGTATCTATGGTGTGGAAAAGATTCGCCATTCTTTGGAAAAGATAAAATGACAACTTTTGAACAATATTTTGTTGAAGATAAAGAAGTTAGAAAAGAAAACAAAATACCTTATTACAAATATATATTAGATGAAAACTATTGCAAAAAACTTTTGAAAGATTTTGGAATTAATGAAGAATTTTCACACATAGTAAATGGGCATGTACCAGTAAAAGCAAATGATGGAGAAAGTCCAGTAAAGGCAAACCGGAAAACTTTTAGTAATAGACGGAGGCTTTGCAAAAAGCTATAGACAAAAAACAGGAGAAGCAGGTTATGTACTTTCATATAATTCATATGGACTTGTACTAACTGCAAATAAAACTTTTGAAACTATAGAAAAAGTTATAGAAACTGAAAACGAAGTGCCAACAGAAATTGTAGTAAATGATAAGTCCATAAAGAGAAGGAGAGTAGGAGACACAGACATAGGAAAAGAGCTAAAAGAACAAATTGCGTGTTTAACAGAGCTATTGGAATATTATAGAAATGGAAGCATAAGCTAAAATATGTCAGAAAAATTTTCAATATAAGTGAAAGATTTTTTAAAAACAAGAAAATGTTTCACTACACAAATTTAACAGTTATATTTTTCATTAGTTTGTTTTTCCCAATTAGGGAAGTCAAAAAATCTGAAAATTTGATTAAAATACTTGATTTTATAAATAAAATCAAGTATAATAAATATACTAATATTGATAAAGTAATTTATCAAATAAACTAGGTTAGCACAAACCTTTGATTAACTTCATAAATAAGTGCAATTCAAACATTAGGTTAGATATGAGCCTTTAGAATGAAAATTCTATAAACGAATATCCTATTTAACATTAGGTTAGAAACGAGCCTTTAGGTTAAACTATAAACGAGTTTCCAGAAAAATTATGGGGGTACTAAAAAGTATCCCCTATATTTGTAATTGGAGGAATTTATGAAAAGCAATAAGAAAATTAAATTTTTATATTATAGATGATAATTACATTAATTATTTAAGTGAATTTGATAAACATATTGCATATAATAAGAATCAAAAAAGACCATACATAGGTGTTGTAATAGTTGTTAAAGGAAATTATTATTTTGCACCTTTATTTTCTCCGAAACAAAAACATAAAACTTATAAAGATAATTTAACTTTCTTTAAAATAATAAATACCAAAACAAAAAATAATTTAGGAATTATTAGATTTTCAGATATGATACCTGTACCTCAAGAATGTGTATATCTATTAGACATTAAAAGCCAAAGCTATGGATATAAAAGATTACTTTCAGAACAATATTCGTATATAAATAAACCTGAAAACAAACAAAAAATTTTAGAAAAATCAGAGAAGCTTTACAATATAGTTACTGAGCCACATAAAAGTAAAATGTCTAAATTTTATAAAGATTTGAGTTGTAATTTCAAGTTATTGGAAGAAAAAAGTATTGAATATAAATAGGAATTATTTGTATTTGCAATTCCAATTGGTATATAATATAATAAAATTAATTTATAATTATAGAGGTTTAAAGTAATGGAAAATCTAATTGCTATAGAAGGGAAAGAAAAATATCAGTATAAAGATACAAAAAGTTTAATTGAAAAGTTCATAAATAAAAATTACTTTGATATGTCAAAAGAAGAAAGAAAAATCGAACTTGAAAAGAAAACTGTAGCTAACACTATGTTAAACCATATAAAAGTTATTACATTAGAGAAAGAAACAGAGAATTTTGATGAAGATGCATTTATATTATACGATGAAATTACTTATATATTATCTATGCTAAAATTTAATAAAATAATTTTATTAGAAAAAACAGACGCAAATATATTTGGAAAATATATCAATAAAGAAAATATAAAGGATAATTACATAATAATTAATAAATTTGCTAATGAAATAATGAAAAAATATTTAAAGAATAGTTAAAAAGGAAAATACTATGGATGAAATTGAGAAATTAAAATTATTATCAGATGATGAAAAAATAAAAGCATTAGAAACATTGAGTGATGATTTTTATAAAGTAAAAGTTATATTAACCTTGCAAGACGATGATAAAAAGATAAAAGCATTAGAAGCATTAAGTGATGAGTATGATAAAGCAAGAGTTATAAAAACCTTGCAAGATGATGATGAAAAGATAAAAGCATTAGAAACATTAAGGGATGAGGTATGTAAAGCAAGTGTCATAGAAACCTTGCAAGATGATGATAAAAAAATAAAAACATTAAAAACATTAAGGAATGAGGATGATAAAGCAAGAGTTATATTAACCTTGCAAGATGATGACAAAAAAATAAAAGCATTAGAAATATTGAGCGATGAGTGGTGGAAAGCAAGTGTCATAGAAACCTTGCAAGATGATGATAAAAAGATAAAGGTATTAGAAACATTAAGTGATGAGGAATGTAAAACAAGAGTTATAGCAACCTTGCAAGATGATGATAAAAAAATAAAGGCATTAGAAGTATTAAGTGATGATGGTTGTAAAGCAAGAGTTATAAAAACCTTGCAAGATGATGATAAAAAGATAAAAGCATTAGAAGTATTAAGTGATGACGCTCGTAAAACAAGAGTTATAGTAGCGATAGCAGACGATGATAAAAAAATAGAAGCATTAAAAACATTAAGCGATGAGGCTTGTAAAGCAGAAGTTATAATAACCTTGCATGACGATAATAAAAAGATAAAAGCATTAGAAACATTAACTGATGAGATTATAGCAATTGTAGTTGAAACATTACAAGATAATAATAAACCATTAAAAGACAGTTTATTAAATAATAGAAATAGTTTAAAAGAAAATCTTTTAAAAGAGAATAGGACATATAGAGAAATAGGATTAGATTCAAGGATAACTATTGGTATGGAAATAGAATCCGAAGGAGCAATGAGTCCATTAATAAAAACAATAATTGCCCAAAAACAGAGAAATGGAGCAACAAAAGGATGGAATGCTATAGAAGATGGCAGTTTAAACGATGGGGTAGAGTTAGTATCTCCTATACTAACTGATAGCCAACAAGACATAGAAGATATATATATGGTATGTTCATTTTTGAAAAAATGTGGACAACGAATTAGCCAAAGATGTGGAGGACATATACACATAGGCGCAGATTATTTAACAAGTAAAGAGGCTTATGTGAATTTATTTGAAATATGGGGAAATGCAGAAAGAATTATATATAAAATGAGCAATGAAATAGGTACTATACCAAGAATGAGATTACAAGCATATGCTGCTCCCTTTTCAACAAAATTAAGTGAAGCTATAGAGAGTGAAATCATAAATTTGGAAAGTGATGAAGATTTAGAACAATTTATTAGTGAAATACAAGAAGTTCAAGATAGTAGATATTCTGGACTAAATTCATTAAATATCAATAACGGAAAAAACACAATAGAGTTTAGAATATCAGATGGAACTATTAATCCAGATACTTGGATTGAAAATGCAAGGCTATATGGTAGAATAGTACAAATATCACAAAGACTATCCGAAATTGAAAAACAACCAGAACATAGTGAAGAAGATGAAAGATTATTAAGTTTAAAGACACGTCTAAAAGAAGAAATTCCTGAACAAGAGAAAATGGAAATATTGCTAGAATTATTATTTTCAGAAGAAGAAAGAAAAGTGTATAGGGAAAGATATATTTCTAGCTCTAAATTGTTAGCACAAATACCCGATGAAGAAAATCCATTTCAAGAGATGGAATTTAACAACGTAGATTTTAAAAAGAAAAAACATAGTTTAGATGAATTTCACAATGTAGCTGTTAATGATAGAATGGGAACTACCAATGAGGTAACAAGAGAAACAGTACAAGGTGTTATGACAGAAGATGAGTTAGGACAAGCTAATGATAAAAATGAGGAGGAAAAGTAATGGTTAGCATTGAATATAGTGAGGCAATAGTAGAAGTATTAGAAATACTGCAATATTCTGATGATAATATAATAGAAAAAATACCCAAAAAGTTAATAGAATTTTGGCAGAAAAATAAATCTACTACATATAAGCCTAAACTAGATCATAACAAATCAATAAATGAAATGGATTTAAAGAAGAAAACCAAATCAATAATAAGCATGATATATTTAAATTATTTATGCGATGATGAGGAAAAAAACAATATAAGATTAATATTAAAAGATAATGAAGAAAAGTATCAACAAGAATTAATAGAAAAATATAATCCAGATATTATTTTAAAAAAGTATAATCAAAAACAAGAATTGGCAGAAAATGTAGTTGCAACTAATATGTCTATGGTAGAATATAGAGAGCCAATATTTAAGAAATTTATCAATATAATTAAAAGATTTTTTCATATTCTTTTTTCAAAATAGCTTGCTAAATATTGTTCCTTAATGTATAATAAGGGTAGAAATAAAAAAGGAGTTGAGTTAGAATGAACATTAAAATAACAGGAAAAGATCTAAAAGCAACTGAGGCAATTAAGGATTACGTTGAGAAAAAACTTGAAAGAGTAGAAAAATATTTTGATGAAGATTTTGATGTAAATGTTACAATAAGAACAGAAAAAAATATGCAAATTGCAGAAATGCATGTTATTACAAGAGCAAATACATATAGAGCAGTAACAGAGCATAAAGATTTATATGCTTCAATTGATAAAGATATTGATATACTTGAAGGACAAATCAGAAAAGCAAAAACTAAAAGAGATAAAGTAAATAAAGAAGATTCAATTAAAACAAAAGAAGCTGTAAATATAATGTTTAACCAAGAAAAAGAAGTAGAAAATGAAATCTTAAAGACAATATATTATGACATAAAACCAATTGCACCAGAAGATGCAAAACTAAAATTACAAGATATGAAAGGAAATAATTTCCTAACTTTCTTAAATGTTGATACAGGAAAAGTAAATGTAATTTTCAGATTAAAAGACGGAAAGAATTATGGATTAGTAGAACCAGAGTAATTCTCGAATTTTAAATTATATAATTACTTTATTTTAAAAATTGAACATAATAGAAATTCTAGTTTGTTTACTCTAAATTCACTTTGCCCTTAAATTTCTATTATGTTCAATTTATATATAAAAAGGAAGAAAAAATGAAAGAACAAAAATATATTTTAGAAAACTCTAACTCCTTTGAATTAAAAGATATATTTGAATGTGGACAATGCTTCAGATGGAACAAAGAAGAAAATGAAAATTCATACACAGGTGTGTTCAAAGGTAATGTATTAAATGTAAAAAAAGAAAATAATAAAGTTATTTTTGAAGGCAAATGTGTAGGAGATATAAAAGAAGTTTGCAGAGATTATTTCGATTTAGATACAGATTATGATGAGATAAAAGAAAAACTTGCAAAAATCGATGACTATTTAAAAGAAAGCACAAAATATGGAAAAGGAATAAGAATTCTTCATCAAGACCTTTGGGAGACAATAATATCTTTTATAATTTCTGCAAATAATAATATTCCTAGAATTAAAGGAATAATTGAAAGAATTTCTAAAAAATACGGAAATAAAATAGAATTTAATGGAAAAGAATATTATGCTTTCCCTACAATTCAAGAACTTGGGAAAGCTACTGTAGAAGACCTAAGAGCACTTGGACTTGGCTTTAGAGATAAAAGAGTATACGATACAACTAAAATATTTTTAGATAATAAAATGACATTAAAAGAACTAGAAGAAGAACAAGATACAGATATACTTCGTGAAAAATTAATGGAACTTCCAGGTGTCGGAGGAAAAGTTGCAGATTGCATAATGCTATTTGGCCTAAAAAAGTTCAACGTATTCCCAGTAGATGTATGGGTTAGACGTGTAATGAATGAGCTATATATAAAAGAAGAAGACGAAACAAAAGTTAAAAAAGAATATTTGCAAGCTCTTGCAAAAGAGAAATATAAAGATTTAGCAGGACTTGCACAGCAATATTTATTTTACCAAAGAAGAGATATAGGATAAAAAGAAAGGATAATAAAATTTGGGATTAAATATTATTTGTGGTAGATCTGGAACTGGAAAAAGTACATATATTTTCGAAAAAGTTAAAGATATAATAAATAATCCAGAAAAAGTATATATAATAACTCCAGAACAATTTTCTTTTACAGCAGAACAAAAACTTTTAGAAACAGTCAAAACTGGTAGCACAGTCAATGCTGAAGTTTTGACTTTTTCTCGTATGGCATATAGAGTATTAAATGAAATTGGAAGTAACTTGAAAAATATAGAAGGCTTTGGCAAATCAATGCTAATATATGATATTTTAGATTCTTCTAAATCAGAACTTAAATTTTTAGGAAAGAATGAGCAAAACGTAGAAATTATAGAGAGAAGTATAACAGAATTTAAAAAACATAATATCACAAGTCAAAAGCTTTCAGATGTTACAGAAAACATAGAAGATAAATATCTAAAGGCAAAGCTTGAAGATCTAAAAAATATTTACGCCAAATTTCAAGAAGCTATAAGCGAAAAATTTTTGGACGAAAATGATTCTTTAACATATCTTGCAGAAAATATCAAAATATCAAAAATGTTTGATAACTCTTGCATATTTATAGATGAATTTGTAGGATTTACTCCTCAAGAATATAGAGTAATAGAAGAACTTTTGAAAGTTTCAAAAGATATTTATATAACAATTTGTGCAGATACTTTAGGTAAAGACATACAAAATGATGATGGAGATGTTTTTTATAGTAATAAAATAACTGCATCTAGACTTATTGAAATTGCAGAAAAAAATAATATTGAATTTAAAAAGCCTGTTATTTTAAGTAAAAATTATAGGTTTAAAAATGATGAATTAAAAGCTTTAGAAGAAAACCTTTATGCTTCTTTATATAAAAAGTATAATGGAGAAAACAAAAATATACAGCTATTTTTAGCACTAAATCCATATTCTGAAATTGAGCATGTTGCACAAAAAATTATTGAGTGTGTTAGAGATGATGGTTATAGATATAGAGAAATAGGAGTAATTACTAAAAATATAGACACATATTCAGGATTAATAAAAGCAATATTTTCTAAATATGAGATACCTGTATATATTGATGAAAAGAAGGATTTAAGTCAAAATATTTTAATAAAATATATAACATGCCTTTTAGAAGTATTTGCTAAGAATTGGTCATATGAAAGTGTTATTGCATATATAAAGACAAAATTTTGTGATTTAACAGACGATGAAATTTATAAAATAGAAAATTATGCAAAAAAGTGGGGCATAAAATATAGCAAATGGTATAAAGAAGATTGGAAATTTGGAGAAAGTGAAGAAGAACTTAAGGTACTAAACGATATTAGAAAAAGAGCAGTAGGACCTCTTTTAGAATTTAAAGAAAAGTGCTATAAAAATGTTAATGCAAAAAATTTAAGTAAAGCAATTTATGAATTTTTTATTGAAAACAGTATTGATAAAAAATTACAAGAAAAAGCCAAAAAGCTAGAAGAATATAACCAAGATTTAGCAGCTGAATATGAAGCAAGTTTTAATACAGTTATAAAAATACTTGATGAAATTGTAAAAGTTTTTGGAGAAGAGAAAATTACATTTGAAAAATATGTATCATTTTTAAAAATTTCTTTTTCTGAAAATGGGCTTGGAAAATTACCTGCAGGTTTTGATCAAGTAACAGTTGGAGATGTAGATAGGTCAAGAAGCAAAGTGACAAAAGTGATTTTTATTGTTCGGATTGAATGATGGTAGCTTTCCAAGTATAAATAATGATGAAGGATTTTTATCAGATAGTGATAGGGAAAAACTAAAATCTATGAATATTGAACTTGCGAAAACAACTAAAGAAGCAATATTCGATGACACATTTAACATATATAAGGCTTTTACAACAAGTGAAGAAAAGCTTTATCTTTCATATATATCATCAAATAATGAAGGAAATGCAGAAAAACCTTCTACACTTTTATTAAAAATAAAGAAAATTTTCCCAAATTTAAAAGAAGAAAGCGATGTTGTTACAAGAAAAACTATAATTTCTAAGCCGGATGCAGTATTTGATGAATTATTAATTAACATTAGAAATTTTAGAGATGGAAAAGAAATAGATAAAGTTTGGTTTGAAGTTTATAAAATTTTTGAGCAAGATGAAAATTGGAATAAAAGATTAAGAGAAGCAGTAAAAGCTTTAGACTTTTCAAATATTCCAGAAAATATAACAAAAGAAAATATAGAAAAACTTTATGGAAAAACTTTTAAAACTAGTGTATCAAGACTTGAAAGTTATCAAAGATGTCCATTTTCATTTTATCTAAAATATGGATTAAAATTAAAAGAAGATGAGACATTTAAATTGCAAAGCCTAGATACAGGAAGTTTTATGCATGATGTAATTGATACATTTTTTGAAGAGGTAGATACCCTAGGTTTAGCTTTAAGTGAAATTGATGATAAAAAATTAAAAGAGATAATTGATAAAATAATAGATGAAAAACTAAATTTAAGACAAAATCAAATTTTCATTAGCTCTGCAAAGTTTAGAAATCAAACATTTAGGCTTAAAAAACTAATTCTAAAAGCAATGAAATATATAATATTATCAATTGTAGATAGCGATTTTGAAGTATTTGGACATGAAGTGGAATTCGGAGAAGGTAAGAAATATCCTCCAATTGAAATAGAATTAGATGGAGGGAAAAAGGTAGAAATTATAGGAAAAATCGATAGAGTTGATATTGCAAAAGATGAAAACGGAAAATATTTAAGGATTATAGATTATAAATCTTCAGATAATTTTATTAAATTAAATGATGTTGTATATGGCCTTAAACTTCAACTTTTAACATATCTTGATGCAGCTTGCAAAATGGAGAATGTAGAACCTGCAGCAGTTCTTTATTTTAATTTAGTTGAAGAAAAATTAGATAAAAGAAAAACAAAAGAAGAGATAGAAGAAGAGATTAAGAAAAACTTTAGAATGAAAGGCTTGCTTGTTGCAGATGTCAAGCTTATAAAAATGATGGATAAAACACTTGAAACTGGTAGTTCAAATATTGTCCCAGCATACATAAAGAGTGATGGAGAAATTGCAGAATCTAAATCAAGTGTTTTACCAAGAGATAACTTTAAAATGCTACAAAAATATATTATAAAAACAATTAAAAACATTTCAAAAGAAATATTAAGTGGAAATATAAATATAAAACCATATTATAAGAACAAAGAAACTCCTTGTGAGTATTGCAATTACAAAGCAATATGTGGGTTTGACAATAATAAATTTTCGAACGAATATAATTATATTCCAAATCTTACAAAAGAGGAGATTTTGCAAAAAATTGAAGAGAAATAATAATGGTATATTCAAAAATTTCCGCCTAACTTTTGAAGTAATATATTTGAATTTGACTCGCTCCTTGTTGGTCGACTCCTAAGAGAACTGTATGGAGCAAAGCTCCAAAAGCCTCTAAGTCGCTTCCATGCTACGCGTCGCTTCGTAAATTAAATATATTACTTCTAAACGGCTGAAATATTACTTTAATAAACAAATAATTTTTTAGGAGGAATCTAAATTTGGAGATAATTGGAATTACGGGAAATTCTGGAGCAGGTAAAAGCTTAGTTGCTTCAAAAATTGCAAAAATGAAAAATGCAGAATATATTGATTCAGATAAATTAGTAAAAGCAATGCGCAAAAAACGGAGAAGAATATTATGAAAAGATAATAGAGATTTTTGGAAAAGAAATATTAGACGAAAAAACGGAAGAAATTGATAGAAAAAAACTTGCAGATATTATATTTTCTGATAAAGCTAAAAAAGAAAAAATTGATAAATTAACAACAAAATATGTTGGAGGAAAAATAAGAGAAAAGGCAGAAGAAATTTCAAAATCTAAACCAGTAATAATAGATGCTCCACTTTTGTTTGAAACAGGATTGGATAAAATTTGCAATATAACAATTGGAGTAATTGCAGATGAAAAAACATGCATAGAGAGAATTTGCTATCGCGATGGAGTAGATAAAGAAAAAGCCAAAAAAAGATTAGAAAGTCAATATGATACAAATTTTTTCAAAGTACATTGCAAGTTTTGTATAACAAATGAGGAACATACAGATTTAGATAAGCAAATAAATGAAATTCTAGAAAATAAAAATCTCTCAAATGAAAATGTTATACATTTATATAATGGAGATTTAGAATATTTGCAGTTTAGAAAATTTTTAGAGTATTCAAAATATATAAATCACTGTTTTACTATGAAATCTCAAGATTTTAGAGCATTAAATATGGAAAAAGCAAAAGAAGAATACAAAAAAATATGTGACATTTTAAACTTAGATTATAAAAAAATATATAGACCAAAACAAACACATTCATGTAATATAAAAACAATAAAAAGTGAAGAACCACTAATATTTGGAGAAGGTTTTCAAGATGTTGATGGATTAATTACAAAAGAAAAAAACAAAATTCTTTCTCTTACTTATGCAGATTGCATACCATTATATTTTTATGATCCTGTAAAAAATATAATTGCTGAGGTTCATTCTGGTTGGAGAGGAACATATCAAAAAATTGGTGCTATTGCAGTAAAAAAATTAAAAGATGAATTCGGTGTAAATACAAAAGATTTAATATGTTGTATGGGTCCGAGCATTAGAGATTGTTGCTTTGAAGTAAAAGAAGACGTAAAAAATATGTTTTATGAAGAGTTTAAATATACAGGTAGAATTGATGAAATTATAAAATGCAAAAATAGCAAGTATTATATTGACACAATACTAATAAATAAGATAATATTAAAAGAAGAAGGATTAAAAGAAGATAATATCATAGATAGCGGAATTTGTACAAAGTGTAATTCTGATAAACTTCATTCATATAGAGTAGAAAAGGAATTTACAGGAAGGAACACTGGACTCATTGCTTTAATATAAAAATAAGGAGTTGGTTTTTTAAATGAAAGCGAAGCGGACTAAAAAAAGGTGATACAGTTGGAGTTGTTGCACAGTCTGAACCAATAACAGAAGAATGCATGGAAGAAATAAAGCTTGCAACACAAAAGTTAAAAGAGCTTGGCATTAATGTAAAATTTGCAAAGCATGTTTTTAAAAATCCAACTGGTTATGGAGAAACTGCAAAGCATAAAGCAGAAGACATAAATGAAATGTTTTGTGATAAAGAAGTAAATGCAATATTTTGTGCACAGCGGTGGATATAACTGCAATTCTGTATTTGATTATTTAGATTTTGAAGCCATTAAAAATAATCCTAAAATCATATGCGGATATAGTGATCCAACATCCTTAATAAATGTAATTTATGCAAAAACAGGGCTCGTTACATTTCATGGACCAAACTTTAAATCATATAGCACAGAAGAAACAGATTATGGCTATAAAGAAATGCAGAAAAGGTTTATTCAAGGAGATTTAAAAATTGGTCAAGATGCAGAAAATGAATTTAAAGTTATAAAAGATGGATCAGCAGAAGGAGTTTTAGTTCGGTGGAAATCTTTCACTTTTTTCTAATTTGATAACTGGAAAATATAAAGTAAATGTAAAAAATAAAATACTATTTATTGAAGATTTAGGATTTGAGTCACCTCCTCGGAATGATAAGCAATTATTTATACAAAATGAAACAGAATGGAGTATTTGATGAAATTGTTGGACTTTGGATAGGAAATTATGAACACGAAAGTATGATAACACTTGAACAAATTGTACAAGATGTCTTAGAAAATGAATATAATTTCCCTATAATAAAATCAGATAACTTTGGACATGGAATATTTAAAACTGTAATTCCAATTGGAGTAAAAGCAAGAATTGATACAGCAGAAAAAGAAAAAATAAAATTATTAGAGGAATGTTTAGTTATAGAATAGAGGGTGTTAAAATATGTATAGCACTTGGGAAGAATTAGAAGAAGGAATAAAAGATTGTAAGCAATGTAAGCTATATACTACAAGAAAAAATATAGTATTAGGAGTTCGGAAATAGAAATGCTGATATGATGTTTATTGGAGAAGGGCCAGGTGCAGATGAAGATAGGGAGCGGAATACCATTTGTAGGTAAAGCGGGACAGCTTATGGACAAGGCTTTTGTTGGTCTTGGAATAAATAGGGAAGAAGTATATATTGCAAATATTGTAAAATGTAGACCTCCGCAAAATAGAAATCCAGAATTAGATGAAGCAAAGGCCTGTATGGATTATTTAAGAACACAAGTGATGCTTGTTAAACCCAAAATAATTGTATTACTTGGAAGCGTTGCACTAAAAAACATATTAGGTGGAGGCTATGGAATTACATCTGCAAGGGGAAAATGGATAGAAAAAAATGGAATAATGTATATTCCAACTTGGCATCCTGCAGCACTTTTGAGGGATGAGACAAAGAAAATAGACTTCTGGAAAGATTTAAAGGAGGCAAAATTAAGGCTAGATGAAATTTAATTGCACTATGCAATATAGCATTTTAATTTAAGGAGCGATTTAAAAATGGAAATAGAAGAAGTAAAAGAATTAGCAGATAGATGCCTAAGCTGTGCTGCAAAGCCTTGCAAAAGCGGTTGCCCACTTTCAAATGATATAACGGGTTTTATCAAATATATAAAAAATAATGAATATAGAAAAGCATATGAATTATTACTTGATACTACTGTGCTTCAACCAATATGTGGAAGAATATGTCCGCATAAAAAACAATGTGAAGGATCATGCATAAGAGGAATTAAAGGAGAATCAGTAAGTATCGGTAAATTAGAAGCATTTATCGGTGATATGGCAATAAAAGAAGGTTGGAAAATTAATACAATAAAAGAAAAGAATAATAAAAAAATAGCTGTAGTTCGGAGGAGGACCTGCTGGAATAACTGCAAGTAGTTTCCTTGCGAAAAATGGATTTAATGTATGCATATATGAAAAACATGAAAATCTACGGTGGTCTTCTAGTTCATGGAATACCAGATTTTAGATTACCAAGAGAAGTTATAGATGGAACAATAAAAAAAGTGTTAGATCTAGGAATTAAAGTAGAACTTGGAAAGGAGCTTGGAAAGGATTTTACACTAGATGAGCTAAAAAATAAATATGATGCAGTATTGCTATGTTTTGGAGCAAATGTTTCCTCTAAAATGAATATAGAAGGTGAAGATCTAAAGCGGAGTATATGGTGGAAACGAGTTATTAGAATATAGAGAATTTCCGGATTTTACAGGAAAAACTGTTTCTGTAATTGGTGGTCGGAAATACTGCTATGGATACTGCAAGAGAGATAAAAAGAAAAGGAGCAAAAGAGATTATTGTAATATATAGAAGAGGAAGAAAGCAGATGCCAGCAGAAGATAGTGAAGTAGAATCTGCAATGAATGAAGGTATAAAATTTTTATTCCAAAATAACATTACAAAAATTTTAGGCAAAGATAAAGTAGAAAAAGTAGAGTGTATAAAAACAGAGCTTGTAAAAGTTGAAGGCGATAGAGAAAAACCAATAAATATTGACGGCTCAAATTATGAACTAGAAACAGATATTGTTGTCATGGCTCTTGGATCAAAACCAGACATAAAGATCTTAAGTAATTTAGGATTAGAACTAAATGAATGGGGGTATATAAAGACAGATGAAAATAAAATGACATCAAAAGAAAATGTTTACGCAGCAGGAGACTTAATTGGCACAAAATCAACAGTTGCTTGGGCAGCAAAGTCTGGAAGAGATGCAGCGGAAAAAATTTGTGAAGTATTTTGAAAATTATTTTGTATACTTTTTCCAATTAAAGTAAATAATATTAGCGAAACGAGAGGAGGAAGTATATGGAAGGGGAAAGACAAAATTTTGG
>CANPWU010000006.1 GCA_947584805.1 uncultured Clostridia bacterium
TACAGACTTTGGAGAATCAGACGAAGCAAAAGCATATGCAAGTATGATATTTGATAACAGTTCTAGTAACCTTCCAACGTATTGGCTGGCTTCCCGCTGTGTGCAGCCTTACAACAGTAGTCTTTGCTACTTCGGCTTGCAGGCTGTGGGCTCGCGGTAGCGTGCACAACTACGCCTTGTACCGCTGCAACAGTGGTGCTGCTCTCACTATTATCTCTGCGTATGCGGTTCGCCCCCTAGTTTCAATCCCTCTAACATCCTGTGAAATAAAAATACCAGAAGGAGGAGAAGGAGAGTATACAATCGCGGTCAAAAAATAAAATATAAACTATAAGCCAGAATTCCGTGTTGATGATAAAATAGATGTAATTTGAAAAGTAGTTTGAGATAAGTAAATAAGAGGTTGAGAAAATTATAAAAGAAAATATTAACTAAATGTTTATGAGATAATAAAAATGTATTAAAGCCTACATTTACTTGGAAACATACAATTAAATAAAAAGAACAAGCTTAAGGCTTGTTTTTTTTGTATTTTCGGTATATAATAAAGAAATATTGATATAGGAGGGAAAGTTTATGAAAGTTACTAGAGAAGAATTACTCCATATTGCTAATTTAGCAGACTTAAAGATAAAGGAAGAAGAAATTGATAAATATTTATTAAATTTAACAGACATTTTAAATTTTGCAAACATTGTAAATGAAGCTCCAGTAGATGATTTAAAAGAAACAATTGCATCAAATTCAAATTATAATGTATTCAGAAAAGATGAGGTTATAGATTTTGAAGATAAGGAAGCTTTACTTCAAAATGCACCAGAAGAAGAGATGCATATGTTTAAAATACCTAAAGTAATAAATCAATAAGGAGGAAAATTTTTAAAATGAATATTACCGAGTTAACTGTACATGAGCTTAGAGAAAAATTAGATAAAAAAGAGCTTACATCTGAAGAGATTACAAAAGCTTATGTAGATAGAATAAATGATAAAGAAAAAGATATTAATGCATTTGTTACAACAACGTTAGACGAGGCGTTAAATAAGGCAAAAGAAATTGATAAAGAAAAAAATTCAGAAAAATTAGAAAATAGTTATGCAGGAATCCCACTTGGAATAAAAGACAATATGTGTACAAAAGGCGTAAAGACAACATGCTCTTCTAGAATGCTAGAGAACTTTATAGCACCATATGATGCGACTGTTGTAAATAAATTAGTGAATGAAGAAAACCTTATATCACTTGGAAAACTTAACATGGATGAATTTGCTATGGGAAGTTCAACAGAGACATCATATTTCAAAAAGACAAAAAATCCATGGGATTTATCTAGAGTACCAGGAGGGTCTTCAGGAGGATCTGCGGCAGCTGTTGCAGCTAATATGGTACCATGGGCATTAGGTTCAGATACAGGTGGAAGTATACGTCAGCCAGCTTCACTTTGCGGAGTTGTTGGATTAAAACCTACTTATGGATTAGTTTCAAGATATGGATTAGTTGCTTTTGCTTCTTCACTTGATCAAATTGGACCAATTACAAAAGATGTAGAAGATAGTGCGATACTTCTATCACTTATTGCAGGACATGATGAAAAGGATTCTACATCTGCAAATGTTCCTAAAAAAGATTATACAAAAAATCTTAAAAAAGATATAAAAGGCTTGAAAATAGGAGTTCCAAAAGAATTCTTTGGTGATGGAATTAATAAAGATGTAAAAGAAGCTTTAGAAAAAGCAATAGAAGTATATAAAGAACTTGGAGCAGAAATAGGTGAAATTTCAATAGATGTTGCAGAATATGCCTTAGCTACTTATTATATAATCGCATGTGCAGAAGCAAGCTCAAACCTTGGAAGATTTGATGGAATAAGATATGGACATAGAGCAAAAGATTTTGAAAACTTGAAAGATCTTTACAAAAATTCTAGAAGTGAAGGCTTTGGAGCAGAGGTAAAGAGAAGAATAATACTTGGAACTTACGTATTAAGTGCAGGATATTATGATGCATATTATAAAAAAGCTCAAAAAGTAAGAACTTTAGTACAAAATGAATTTTCAAGAGGATTTGAAAGATATGATGTCCTTTTAACTCCAACTTCACCAATTACTGCATTCAAATTTGGAGAAAAGACAGAAAATCCGTTAGAAATGTACTTATCAGATATATGTACAGTTTCTGTAAATATTGCAGGACTTCCTCGGAATATCTCTTCCTTGCGGAGTAGATAGAAACGGAATGCCAATCGGTATGCAACTTATTGGTAACCACTTTGAAGAAGAAAAAATATTAAATGCAGCATATTGTTTTGAACAAAAAGTAAAGTTTAGAGAAAATTATAAACCTACATTTAAAGGAGGCAACTAATATGGCAAGAGAAGATTATGAAGTTGTTATAGGACTTGAAGTTCATGCAGAGTTATCTACAAAGACAAAAATATTTTGTTCATGTTCTACAGAATTTGGAGGAGAGCCAAATACTCATTGCTGTCCTGTATGTATGGGAATGCCTGGAGCTTTACCTGTTTTAAATGAAAAGGTTGTAGAATATGCTGTAAAAGCAGGACTTGCAACAAATTGTGAAATATCAAGAGATAGCAAAAATGATAGAAAAAATTATTTTTACCCAGATACTCCAAAAGCATATCAGATATCACAATTTGATAAACCTCTTTGTGAAAGAGGATATGTAGAAATAGAAACTGAAAATGGTAAGAAAAAGATTGGACTTACTAGAATTCATATAGAAGACGACGCAGGAAAACTAAATCATGATGATTATGGAAGAGGAAGCTTAGTTGATTTAAATAGAGCAGGAGTTCCACTAATTGAAATAGTTTCTGAGCCAGATCTTCGTTCTGCTGACGAAACAGATAAATATTTAAAAAAATTAAAATCAATACTTGAATATATTGAAGTTTCAGACTGCAAAATGCAAGAAGGTTCTTTAAGAGCAGACGTAAATGTTTCTGTTAGAAAAAAAGGCGAAGAAAAGTTAGGAACAAGAACAGAAATGAAAAATATGAACTCTTTTAAATCTATTACAAGAGCAATTGAATATGAAGTAGAAAGACAAATAGATGTAATAGAAAAAGGAGGAAAAATAGAGCAAGAAACTTTAAGATGGGATGAAGTATCAGGAAAGACATTCTCAATGAGAGACAAAGAGGATGCACAAGATTATAGATATTTCCCTGAGCCAGATTTAGTTGCAATTAGATTATCTGATGAATATATCGAAAATATAAGAAAGAATTTACCAGAGTTACCTGAAAGCAGGAAAGCTAGATATTTAGAAGAATATAATCTTACAGAAAAAGAGGCAAGAACAATTACTGCATCAAAATATTTATCAGAATTTTTTGAGAAAGCATCAAAAATTTCTGGAAATCCAAAAGCAGTTTGCAATTGGCTTTTGTCAGATGTTGCAAGAATTCTAAATGAAAATGAAGAAGAGCCAGAAGCTATACCTTTTTTACCTGAAGATTTAGCAGAACTTGTTATGCTTATAGAAAAAGGAACAATAAGTTCAAAAATTGCAAAAGACGTACTTGAAAAAATGTTTGAAAATCCAGGAAAGAAGCCAAGCAAAATAATAGAAGAAAATGGATGGGTTCAAATTTCTGATGAAGGTGCAATAAAAGAAATAGTAGATAAGATAGTTGCGAATAATCCACAATCTATTATTGATTATAAAGCAGGAAAAGATAAAGCATTAGGATTTTTAATAGGACTTGCAATGAAAGAGACAAAAGGAAAAGCAAATCCACAAATGCTAAATAAGATGTTTTTAGATGCAATGAAAGATTAAATTCTTTATAGTTGATAATTTGCCAAAGTCCTATATATTAATATTTATTGTCAAACCATATTCTGGGTCTCTCAATCGGGTCTTGACTGCTAAATATTAATATATAGGACTTTGGCCATAAATAAATAATGAATATTCTAAAGAAAACCGCGCATACTAATAAAATGAAAATAGATTTGCTAAAAAAAATATTAATTGGAATTATAGCTGGAATGGTCACCGGACTTTTTGGTTCTGGTGGGGGTATGATACTCGTTCCAGCTTTTACTTATATCTTAAACCTTGGAGAAAAGGAAGCAAGAGCAACATCTGTATTTTGCATACTTCCATTAGTTGCAGTTAGCTCTATATTTTATTTTAATTCTTCATATATAGAGCTTAAAACAGCAATATTATGCGCTATTCGGAGGTACAATCCGGAGGATTCTTTGGTGCAAAGCTTCTCAAGAAATTATCAGATAAAATTTTAAAATTATTTTTTATAGCTTTTCTAATTTATGTGAGTATTAGGTTAATAATGGGAAATTGATAAAATACATTACAAGATAATGGTTTTAATATAAAGGCTGTTGTAAAGCCGTTTGAAAGTAATATATTTAATTTACGAAGTGACGCGTAGCATGGAAGCGACTTAGAGGCTGTTAAAGCGAAGCTTTATACAGTCCTCTTAGGAGACGACCAACAAGGAACGAGTCAAATTAAATATATTACTTTCAAAGGTAGGCTTATAATATCTTAAATAAAACCATTATCTTGTAACAAAATTACTGAACTATTAAAGAAAGGTAAAAAATATGATAAATGTTTTAGTACGGAATAATTTCAGGACTTGTTTCTGGTATGGGAATGGGTGGAGGAACTATACTTATATTATGCCTTTCCTTGTTTTTAGGGAAAGACCAACATATTGCACAGGGCACTAATCTTATATTTTTTGTACCAACCTCAATTATTTCAATTATAACTAACTTAAAAGAAAAATTAGTAAAATGGAAAATAGGACTAGTTGTAATAGCTTCCGGAATTATAGGAGCAATAGTTCGGAGCAAAAATATCAGTAAGTTTAGATACAAAAGTTCTAAAAATGTATTTTGGAATATTTTTACTAATTATTGCAGGAGTAGAAATTTTAACATTTTTTAAAAAAGAAAAATCAAAATAGTATAGATTTGATTTAAAGAAGCAATAATAACTATATATAGAGTAAAAATAGATAAAGAAAGGATAGGTAAAAAAGCTATGAAATTTGTAAAAGGTATGATGATTGGTGTTATGGCAACAGCAGGAATTGCTATGATGTACATGGATAGTACAAATAGAACAAAAAGAACAATAATGAAAAAAGGTAAACAAATGGCTAAAAAAATGGGAATAATGTAATCACATAATGAATTTTTGTATCATAGACTAATGTATGAAAGCACAAAACTAAGAAAAATTTGCGCTTTAGGAAGGAATTTAATCAAAATGTTAGATTATATACTTAATGCATTAGTCTATGTACTTGCAATATATGGATTAATTGAAATTATTAAAACAATTTTTTACATAATGGAATATACAAATTTAAGCGAAGACCGGTATATACATAATAATAGGGGCTAAAAATCAAGAAAAAGTTGTTGATGGGGCTTTACACTCGATTTTATTTAAAATAATGTATGGCAAAGAAGATATAATAAAGAAAGTAATACTCACAGATTTAGATTCGAAAGATAATACATTAAAAAAATTAAAACAATTCAAAAAAGAAAATAAATATGTAAAAGTTTCAACTTGGAAAGAATGCAAAGAGATAATAGATGTAATTGATGATGTATGAAATCCCAACATTATGTTGACAGAGCTTAAAAAATGATGTATAATACACTCATAATCTATTTTAAAGGAGGGAAAAATCTATGCGATGTCGTCATAACTATTTCAAAAATACTTAATGACGATCCGCCGCCGGCCCGGCATATCGGGCCCAATAGGCGCCATCCTTGGTAGCCTATAAATAAGATCCAAACGGAATAAGGAGGTACCATGAAACGGTATACATCAGGATTTCTCTAGCACTCTAAAATAAAAAACAAAACATCATCTGCGGCCACCTTGCCGCCAAAAGGAGAGAAAATCATGCGACGCACATCAGGATTCACCTAGCACCTTCACACTTTTGTAGTAATTTCTACAATGAAATTACAAAATGTGTAATTCCAAGGCCAAAAAAGTCGTCAAAATAGTCGACTTGGTGCCACGCATAGCAAAAACTGATTTCCCAAGCAATGGGGAGGCAAATGCCTCCCCTGATTTTTTTTGCTTTTAATACTTAAAACAAATTATCAAAATTTATTGATATAAAATTCCAATTGTGTTAAAATAATTATGCAAAAGGATAGAAGATAAAAATTTATTATTTTTATAATCGGAGGACATGCAATATGAATTATTTTAATAAAGAAGTAGAAGAAGTAGAAAAGGAATTTGAAACCGATAAAATTAATCGGATTAAAGAATGAAGAAATAGATAAAAAACGTGAAAAATATGGATTTAATGAATTAAAAGAAAAGAAAAAAACAAGTCTTTTAGTAAAATTCTTAAATGAATTCAAAGACTTTATGATAATCGTTTTAATAATTGCAGCAATAGTATCTGGAATAATTGGAATAAAAGAAGGAGAAGGAATAACAGATTCTATAATAATACTTATAGTTGTTATAATGAATGCAATTATTGGAGTTGTTCAAGAAAACAAAGCAGAAAAATCACTTGAAGCTTTACAAAAAATGAGTGCACATGTATGCAAGGTTACAAGAAATGGAAAACTTTTAGTAATACCTGCAAGAGAGCTTGTGCCAGGTGACCTTGTTACATTAGAGACAGGAGATTATGTGCCAGCAGATTTAAGACTTACAGAAGCAGTAAATTTAAAAATACAAGAATCAGCACTTACACGGAGAATCAGTACCAAGTGAGAAAAATACAGAAAAAATTGAAAATGAAGAAACAGGAATTGGAGATAGAAAAAATATGGCATTTTCTTCTAGCATGGTAACATATGGTAGAGGAAAAGGAATAGTAGTTGGAACTGGTATGCAGACAGAAGTTGGAAAAATCGCAGATATGTTAAATCAAGTAGAAGAAGGAGAAACACCACTTCAGCAAAAGCTAAACTCTTTAGGAAAAACTCTTGGAATTGCTTGTATAGTAATATGCATCGTAATTTTTCTAATTGGAATTGCTTATGGTAAAAATGCTATTGATATGTTTATGACAGCTGTTAGTCTCGCAGTTGCAGCAATTCCAGAAGGACTTGCTGCTGTGTCTACAATAGTTCTTGCAATAGGTATGCAAAGAATGGCAAAGAAAAATGCTATTGTTAAAAAGCTTCCAGCAGTAGAAACATTAGGAAGTAGCTCTGTAATCTGTTCAGATAAGACAGGAACATTGACACAAAATAAAATGACAGTAAAAAAATTATTCTTTAATTCAGAAATTTATGAAATGGAAAAAGAAGTTCCAAAGTCTGAATTACTTGAAAAATTAGTTTATGCAAATATGCTTTGTAACGATACAAAAATAACTGAAAATGGAGAATTAGCAGGAGACCCAACTGAAACAGCTTTAACAGATATGGGATTTAAGCTAGGATATGAAAAAAGCGTTTTAGAAGTAAATCCAAGAGAAAAAGAAATACCTTTTGATTCTGAAAGAAAATTAATGACAACTGTAAATAAAGTTGGGGATAAATATTTTGTTTATACAAAAGGCGGAGTAGATGAATTACTTGCAAGATGTGTAAATTATGAAACATTAGATGGAATAAAAACAGATTTAGAAGAATACAAGAAAGTAATTACTGAAAGAAATGAAGAAATGGCAAAAGAAGCTTTAAGAGTACTTGCATGCGGATATAAAATAATTGACAAAATTCCAACAGATGAAGAAATGAAACAAATGGAAAGTGGCTTAACATTTATTGGAATGTGTGGAATGATAGACCCACCAAGAATGGAAGTAAAGGCAGCAATAGATAAATGTAAAAGCGCAGGAATTAAAACTGTAATGATTACAGGAGACCATAAGGCAACAGCTGTTGCAATTGCAAAAGAGCTTGGAATATTAGAAAGTGATGAAGAAGCTTTATCTGGTGCAGAACTAGAAAAAATGTCACAAGAAGAACTTACAAAAAATATTAGAAAATATAGTGTATATGCAAGGGTTTCTCCTGAACACAAAGTTAGAATTGTTAATGCTTGGAAAGACAATGGAGAAATAGTGGCAATGACAGGTGACGGAGTTAACGATGCGCCAGCTCTTAAGACTGCTGATATTGGATGTGCAATGGGAAAAGTAGGAACAGATGTTGCAAAAGAAGCAGCAGATGTTATATTAACTGATGATAATTTTGCAACAATTGTTACTGCTGTTGAAGAAGGAAGAAGAATATATGATAATATATTAAAGGTAATACAATTTTTACTTTCAAGTAATATTGGAGAAGTAGTTGTACTATTTTTAGCAGTAATGCTTACACCTTTATTTGCAAGTCTTTATGGTATTTCTAATGTATCAGCAATTACTCCACTTCTTGCAATTCATATTCTATGGATAAACTTGGTTACAGACTCACTTCCAGCATTAGCACTTGCAGTTGATCCAGCTGAAAAAAATATAATGAGAAGACATCCAAGAAAAAATTCAAAAGGAATTTTTACAAAAGGAATGGTTTATAGAATAATTTATCAAGGAATTCTAATTGGACTATTAACATTATTTGCATTTATGGTAGGATTAAATAGTACAAAAGGAATGGAAGACTTAGAAAGAATAAAAATTGCACAAACGATGGCGTTTACTGTTCTTGCACTTTCAGAACTTGTACATGTATTTAACGTTAGAAACAATAAAGAATCAATATTTAAAACAGGAATATTTAATAATACAAAATTATTACTTGCAATTGGCGTATCGTGTGCATTAGTTTTGGTAATACTAATTGTACCAGCTTTAAGAGATATATTTAGTATAGCAAAATTACCAATTGAAAACATATTTGAAGTAATTGTTTTAGTACTTTTACCTTTGGTAGTTGTAGAAATATTAAAGTTGTTTAAAATAAATACATTTAAAAACGAATAAACGAGGGATATAAAGTGAAAGATAAAGAAGAAAAAATAGCAGAAAATTTTAAATTAATACCAGTAAAAGATCATAAAATGATTAATAGAATTCTTGTAATTGTAACAATTGCGATTGTAGTAATTGTTACATCTTCTATTGCAGGAATATTTGTTGCAAGTAATATGAGAAAAAAAGAAGAAGAACAAATAGCAAAAAAACAAGATGAAACTGTTCAAGGGGAAAATCAGCAAGGACAAAATGCAGACCAAGATAATCAAGTAGAAGAAAATAAACCAAGGCTTCCAGTATATTCAGAAGAAGCAAAACAAAACTTTAAGAATATATATGTGTCAAACAATGATGAAAAAGTTGCGTACCTTACATTTGATGATGGTCCATCAAAACAAATAACACCTCAAATATTAGAAATATTAAAAAATGAGAATATAAAAGCTAGCTTCTTTGTTTTAGGAAATAGAGTAGCAACATATCCAAACCTTGTAAAGCAAGAATATGAAGAAGGACATTATATAGCAAATCATGGATATTCTCATGAATATGGCAATGTTTATGCGTCTAGTCAAGCTGTTTTAAATGAATATAATATTACAGAAAATAAAATTAGGGAAGCAATAGGAGTCCCTGAATATTCAAGCCACATATTTAGATTCCCAGGTGGAAGTGAAGGTGGAAAATATGCAAAAATTAAAAATGAAGCAAAGAGTGTACTTGAACAAAATGATGTGTTATATATAAATTGGAATGCCTTAACAAATGATGCAGTTGGAAAACCTACACATGAAAGTTTAGTTCAAGATTTAAAAACTACTTCTAATGGAAAAAACAAAATAGTAGTTTTAATGCATGATACAGGATCAAAACAGCTCACAGCAGATACACTTCCAGAAGTAATTAGCTATTTAAGAGAACAAGGTTATATTTTTAAAAATTTTTATGATATAATGAAATAAATTAATTTAAGGAGGAATAAAACATGGGATTAGTTACTACAAAGGAAATGTTTGAAAAATCAATGAAGGATCATTTTGCAGTAGGAGCATTTAATATAAATAATATGGAATTCATACAAGCAATTGTTGATGCAGCAAAGGATGAAAATTCTCCAGTAATACTTCAAGCATCTTCTAGTGCAATAAAATATGCAAGAATAAATTATTTGATGAAGATGGTAGAAGCTGCAGTTGAAGAATCTAATATTCCAATTGCTTTGCATTTAGATCATGGACCAGATTTTGAAACTTGCAAAATGTGTATAGATGCAGGTTTTACTTCTGTAATGATAGATGGTTCAAAATATGATTTTGAGGAAAATATAGCTTTAACAAAAAAAGTTGTAGATTATGCTCATGAAAGAGGAGTAGTTGTTGAAGCTGAACTTGGAAAATTAGCTGGAATAGAAGATGAAGTTAATGTTTCTGCAAGTGATGCAATGTTTACAGATCCAAATCAGGCAAAAGAATTTGTAGAAAAAACAGGATGTGATTCGCTTGCAATAGCAATTCGGAACAAGCCATGGAGCGTATAAGTTTAAAGGTGAAGCAAAATTAAGATTTGACATTTTAGAAAAAGTAAAGGAAAAATTACCAAATACTCCAATTGTATTACATGGAGCTTCAACAGTAATACCAGAGCTTGTAGAAACTTGTAATAAATATGGTGGAAATATTCCTGGAGCAAAAGGTGTTCCAGATGAAATGTTACATGAGGCAAGTTTAAGAGGAGTATCAAAGATAAATGTTGACACAGATTTAAGACTTGCAATGACATCAGAAATAAGAAAAGTTCTTGCAGAAGAACCAGATGTATTTGACCCAAGAAAATATTTGACACCTGCAAGAGATAAGGTAAAAGAAGTTGTAAGACATAAAATAAGAGATGTATTTTGTTCAAGTAATAAAGCTTAAGGAAATGGAATTTAGTAAAAATTAATAAGAATCATATAGCAAAAGAGTAATATATTTATTTTTCAAAAGCTTCGCTGGCACAGCCTCCATTAAAAGAAAGGAGGGCTGTGCCGTTCGCCCTGCGCTTCGCTCCGGTTGGTGGCGTACGCCACTGTTCGCGGCGCAGCTTTTTTAAATAAATATATTACTCTTCTGCTTAATAAAAGGCACTTCATAAATTAATTATATTCATTATTTTATATATTTTATTATATCAGCTTAAATAGCTTGTTTCATTGCTCTTTCAATTTTTCTTTCAGATTCTTTCTTTGCCATATCTTGTCTTTTATCATAAAGTTTTTTACCTCTACCAATACCAAGTTCTACTTTTATAAAATTTCTCTTAAAATATAAACTCATAGGTATTAGAGAATAACCTTTTTGTTGTATTTGTCCGAACGAGTTTATTTATTTCACGTTTATTTAAAAGAAGCTTACGTGTACGTAAAGGATCTTTATTTTGAATATTACCATGTTCATAAGGACTTATGTGCATGTTATATATGTATGCTTCACCATTTTTTATTGAAGCATAGCTATCTTTTAAATTAACTTTACCGATTTCTAATTGATTTTATTTCTGTTCCACAAAGCACAATTCCGAGCTTCAATTGTATCTAAAATTTCGTAGTTATGTTTTGCAGATGGATTTTTAGCAATTGTAACACTCACTTTTATTCCACCTTTCTAAAAAATATTATAATACAAAATTAAAGATATGTAAATAAAAGAAAATATGTTTATTATTTAAAGGCTGTATTCAGCTATCAAAGATAGGCGAAAATTTTTTAAATAATAAACATATTATTTTGTATTAACTAATTTTAATAATTATCTCTGTCTGTTTTTTGTGTTCCGTAATACCATACAAGTGCAATAATTGCAATACCTACGATTGCTAAAACAATCCATGTAGTTGCAGAAGCTGCACCATTTCTATTAGTTACATCAGAAGCAGTAGTTCTTGATGCTGTATAATCTCCAGCAGTTGCCCCATTGTTTGTAGTTCCTTCATCAGTACTATTATCTGTCATACCCATAGCATCATTATCTGTAGATCCAGTTGTATTTCCATCATTATTCATCATATTTTCTATTCCGTCTTTTGCATTTTCAAGAGCACCACCAGCATCATTTGCCATATTTTGAACGCCATCTCTTATACCATTTAAAGTATTAGTTGCACCTTCAGATATGTTCATAGCAAATACATTTGTTGATATTACTGCTATTAAGCAAAAAACAAAAAATGTAATTAAAGATTTTTTTGCCATTTTTTTGTTCCTCCCTTGTAAATTTAAGAAAATTTTATATAAACAATATTATTTTGCATAAATACAAGAGAAAATATACATACAAAAAAACACTAAAATGTAATTTTTTTCATTTTAGTGTTTTAAAGATTTTAAATTTTATATTATTTTAATGTAAACGAATTAAAATTGCAATTCCTAGTAATACTAAAAGTATACCAATGACAATTAGAATTATATTTACAATTGTTGGTAAACTTAAACTTGAAGAACTAAGAGAAGCAGTAGAACCAACGTTTATAGGAGCTGTTGTTGAAGAATTGACATTAGAAACTTCAGCATTTAAATCTTGCTCATTATTTTGAGGTTCAGGAGTTTGTGCTTCATTTACTGCATCGTAATCACTTCCATAAACTGTTTGATCATTATCTACATTATCGTTTGGTAAATTTGCATCTACATCACTTGCAAGAACGATAGTATTTGCTAAGAAAATTATTGCAAAAAAAACAAGTGAAATTTTAAAAATTTTGTTCATAATAACCTCCAATTTTTAATCATAAGTAAATATATTTAATTAAAAAATTATTTTCAAAAATATTTTATAGCATTTTTAATATATTGTCAAGAAGAGTTTAGGTTTTATTTGAAAAGATAAGTTGTTTTTTATTATTTTTTGATGTATAATATCTTCTGAAACTTGTTAAATTAATTGGGGGCAAAAATGAACGATAAAATAGTTATAAAAGGAGCAAAAGAACATAATTTAAAAAATATAAATTTAGAAATTCCAAGAGACAAACTTGTTGTAATAACAGGACTTTCAGGATCTGGAAAGTCTTCTCTTGCATTTGATACACTTTATGCAGAAGGACAAAGAAGATATGTAGAAAGTCTTTCTTCTTATGCACGTCAATTTTTAGGAATCATGGAAAAGCCAGATGTAGAACAAATTGAAGGCTTGTCTCCTGCAATTTCAATAGATCAAAAAACAACTTCTAAAAATCCACGTTCTACAGTTGGAACAGTTACAGAAATATATGATTATATTCGTTTACTTTATGCAAGAATAGGAATTGCATATTGCCCAAACTGTGGAAAGAAAATAGAAAAACAAACTTTAGACCAAATTGTAGATAATATTCTTGAACTTAGTGAAGGAACAAAAATTCAAGTACTTGCTCCAATAGTTCGTGGAAGAAAAGGAGAGTTTGTAAAGCAACTAGAAAATTATCAAAAACAAGGATTTGTACGTGTAAGAATAGATAAAGAAATTTATGAACTTACTGATGATATATCTTTAGATAGAAAGAAAAAACATAACATTGAACTTATTGTAGATAGGTTAGTTATAAAAGAACGGAATAAGAAATAGACTTGCAGAATCTGTAGAAGTTGCACTTAAAAATGCAGATAATTTAGTCTTAATTGATATAAACGGAAAAGAAGAAAAAATATATAGTGCAAACTATGCTTGTCCAGATTGTGGATTTAGTATAGGTGAATTGTCACCAAGAATGTTTTCATTTAATAATCCATTTGGAGCTTGCCCAACATGTACAGGTATTGGTTTTTTAATGAGAATGGATGAAGACTTGATAATTCCAGATAAAAATAAAACTTTATATGATGGAGTAAAAGCCTTTGGATCTAGCACAATGAAAAAGGGCGAAACAATGGCTAAAATGTATTTCGAGAGCATAGGAAAGCATTATGGAGTAGATATAAAAAAGCCTATTAAAAAATTACCAAGAGAATTTTTAGATAAAATTTTATATGGAACAGGAAACGAGGCAATTGATTTTGAATATGAATCTTCAATTGGAATAAGGAAATTTACAGCACCTTTCGAAGGAGTAATTCCAACACTTGAAAGACGTCATAATGAAACAAAATCACAAGGAATGAGAGATTTCTATGAAATGTACATGAGTGAAAGTGATTGCCCAACTTGCGGTGGAGCAAGACTTAAAAAAGAAAGCTTATGTGTAAAAGTTGGTAACAAAAATATAAATGAGCTAACAGATATGCCAATTTGCAGTATGAAAGAATACTTAAATTCGCTAGAATTAACTGCAAAAGAGAGAATGATAGCAGATCAAATTTTTAAAGAATTAGATAAGAGATTACAATTTTTAATCGATGTTGGACTAGATTATTTAACACTATCAAGGGCTGCTGGAACATTATCAGGAGGAGAAGCACAGAGAATTAGACTTGCAACACAAATTGGATCTAGCTTAACAGGGGTATTATATATCTTAGACGAACCAAGTATAGGACTTCATCAAAGAGATAATGATAAATTAATTGCGACTCTTAAAAAATTAAGGGATCTTGGAAATACAGTTCTTGTCGTAGAGCATGATGAAGATACAATGTATGCAGCAGACCAGATTATAGATATTGGACCTCGGACCTCGGAGTTCATGGAGGAAAGGTTATAGCTCAAGGAACAGCAGAAGAAGTAAAGAAAGTAGAAGGCTCAGCAACGGGAGATTACTTAAGTCGGAAGGAAAAAGATACCTGTTCCAAAGAAAAGAAGAAAATCAAATGGAAAATCAATTGAAATAATCGGTGCAACTCAAAATAATTTAAAAGATATAAATGTAAAAATACCACTTGGTGTATTTACATGTGTCACAGGTGTATCAGGTTCTGGAAAATCTACTTTAGTAAATGAAATATTATATAAAAATGTTGCAAGAGAAATTAATAAATCAAATGAAAAACCAGGAAAATGCAAAGAAATAAAAGGAATAGAAAATATAGATAAAATAATAAATATAGACCAATCTCCAATAGGAAGAACTCCGCGTTCGAATCCTGCAACATATACAGGAGTGTTTGATTTAATACGTGACCTTTTTGCAACAACTAACGAAGCAAAAATGAGAGGATATCAAAAGGGAAGGTTTAGTTTTAATGTACCAGGAGGAAGATGTGAAGCTTGCCAAGGAGACGGCGTTTTAAAGATAGAAATGCATTTTTTACCTGATATATATGTCCCTTGTGAAGTTTGCAAAGGAAAGAGATATAATCAAGAAACATTAGATGTTAAATATAAAGGAAAAAGCATAGCAGATGTATTAGATATGACTGTAGAAGAAGCACTAGACTTTTTCGCAAATATGCCAAGAATAAAGCAAAAAATTCAAACGCTTTATGATGTAGGACTTCGGTTATATAAAACTTGGACAACCTTCTACAACTTTGTCGGGAGGAGAAGCACAAAGAGTGAAACTCCGGAGCAGAACTTTCTAAAAAGGCAACTGGAAAAACTTTATATATTTTAGATGAGCCAACAACAGGTCTTCATATAGCAGATGTTCATAGATTAGTTGATATCTTACAAAGATTAGTTGATACAGGAAACAGCATAATTGTTATAGAGCATAATTTGGATTTAATAAAAACTTGTGACTATATAATTGACCTGGGTCCTGAAGGAGGAGAAAAAGGAGGAACAGTTGTACAAGTTGGAACACCAGAACAAGTAGTAAAAAATGAAAAAAGCTATACAGGTAAATTCTTGAAAAAGTATTTAGAATAAAGTTATTAAAAAAATAAGAAAGGATTCTAGCTTTATGCTAAAATCCTTTTTAAAATTAATGATTGTTATTATTGTTGTTATTGTTATTATTTTTGCTGTTATTGTTGTTATTATTATTGTTCTTGTTATTGTTATTATTCTTTTCGTTTGACATAGCTTAAGCACCTCCATGTGTTTTAATCTAATAGTATTATGGACAAAAATAAATTAAATTATACAAAGAGTTTATTAATTTATTTTGTTTTAATATTTAATACATGCTATAATAACTTAAACTTAGAGAAAAAGCTTGATTTTTATATATAAAAATGATAATATATGTATATTAAAAAAAGGATGTATGAAATATGATAAAAACTATACTTTTTATATTAGGAATTATTTTATCAACAATTGGCGTAATATTAATTTACGATGCAAGAAGCATAACAAAGAAAGTTTTTGGTTTTGGAGACCAAAATGAAGCAACATCTGGTCTTAAAATATTAGGATTTGCTATGACAATGATAGGTGCTTTAATAATATACTATAATGTATAAAGGAAAATTTATGAAATCAAAAAAATCAAAAAAAAATATAGCAAAAAAGAAGAAAAAAATAATATTAACATGTATATCGGTAATTCTGCTAATACTAGTTGTAGTAGGACTGTCAGTACTTTCTATTCTCACTCCTCATGAATTAAATAGCACAGGATTGAATACAATATATACAAATGAAAACAAAGAAAATGAGGTGGAAAATAGATTTATGGTGCTTGATCCAAGCGAAAATGAAGAACAACCAGAAGATCCGAAAGAGAATGATAATCACGAAAATAATACTGCTCAGGAAAAACCTAAAGTTGTAGATAGCCCATATTATATAAAAGTAAATAATATGGCAAATGTTGTTACTGTATACAAAAAAGATAAAAACCGGAGACTATACAGTACCTGTAAAAGCAATGATTTGCTCTATTGGAACTGCAACACCTTCATCAGGAATATATACAATTTCAGACCAATATACATGGAGATTATTAGAACGGAAATGTCTATGGACAGTATGCTTCAAGAATTACAGGGTCAATACTTTTCCATTCAGTTCCATATCAAAAGAAAGATAAATCCACACTTGAATGGTGGGAATATGATAAACTAGGTATAAAAGCATCCTTAGGATGCGTTAGACTTAAAGTAGAAGACGCAAAATGGATATATGATAATTGTATTCCAGGTACAAAAGTTGAATTTTATTCATCAAAAACACCTGGACCACTTGGAAAGCCAACGGCAGAGAAAATAACTTCAGATGAGGAAGTTAGAAATTGGGATCCAACAGATCCAGACCCCAATAATCCTTGGCCAGCATATTTAAAGAATAAACAAGAAAAGCAAAATACAAAACCTAAGAACGAAACTGAAAATAATGTATCTCAAGAGAACAGCTCAAATAACAACACTAATAAAGATACAAATACAAACACTAATGAAAATATAAGTGTAAGTTCAGATACAATTACAGATACAAGTGATAATACCAATACCAATATTGATACAGAGAATAATGCAAATACGTCACAAGATGTTATTGAATAATGATTTTTATATATAGAATTTTAAGCAGATTTAAGGAGGAATAAACATTGAAAGAAGCTAAATTAGAAGAAAAATATAATCCAAAAGACTTTGAAGAAGAGATATATAAGGAATGGGAAGAAAAAGGATATTTTAAGCCAAATAATGACAAGACAAAAGAGGCATATTGTATAATGATGCCACCTCCAAATGTAACAGGAAAACTACATATGGGACATGCTTTAGATGGAACAATGCAAGATATTCTAATTAGATATAAAAGAATGCAAGGTTTTAATACTTTATGGCTTCCTGGAACAGACCATTCAGCTATTTCTACAGAGGTTAAAATTGTAGAAAAATTAAAAAAAGAAGGAAAAGATAAACACGATATTGGAAGAGAAAAATTCTTAGAAGAAGCATGGGAATGGACAAAGGAATATGGTGGAACAATCGTTAGACAACAAAAAAGACTAGGCTGTAGTGCAGATTGGGAACATTCAAGATTTACATTAGATGAAGGATTGTCAAAAGCTGTATTAACAGTATTTAAAAATTTGTATGACAAAGGGCTAATATACAAAGGTAAAAGAATGATAAATTGGTGCCCATGTTGTAAGACATCAATATCAGATGCAGAAGTTGAATATGAAGAAGAACAAACAAATTTATGGCATATAAGATATAAAATTGTAGGAGAAGATAGATATATTGTAGTTGCAACAACTAGACCAGAAACAATGCTTGGAGATACAGCTGTTGCAGTAAATCCTGAAGATGATAGATATAAAGACTTGGTAGGGAAAAAATGTATTTTACCTATAATGAATAAAGAAATCCCTATAATTGCAGATGAAAGTGTTGAAGTTGATTTTGGTACAGGATGTGTAAAAATTACACCTGCACATGATGTAAATGACTATCAAGTAGGACTAAGACATAACCTAGAAATAATAGAAGTATTTGATGAAGAAAATAAAATGAATAATTTAGTACCAGAATATAAAGGATTAGACATAATGGAAGCACGAAAACTAATTGTTCAAAGCTTAGAAAAAACAGGAGATTTAATTAAAACAGAAAAATTAACACATAATGTTGGAAAACATGATAGATGTAAAACAATAATAGAACCAAAAATATCAGAGCAATGGTTTGTAGCTATGAAAGAATTAGCAAAACCTGCAATAGATGCAGTTAAATCTGGAAAAACAAGATTTGTACCACCAAAATTTGAGAAAACATATTTTAATTGGCTAGAAAATATACAAGACTGGTGCATATCAAGACAAATATGGTGGGGACATCAAATACCTGTATATTATTGTGAAAAATGTGGGCATAAAAATGTAAGCATAGAAAAACCTGAACATTGTGAAAAATGTGGAGAAACAAATTTAGTTCAAGATCCAGACACTCTAGATACATGGTTTAGCTCAGCATTATGGCCTTTTTCAACATTAGGTTGGCCAGAAAAAACAGATGATTTTAAAACTTTTTATCCAACAAATACATTAGTTACTGGATATGACATTATATTTTTCTGGATTGTTAGAATGATGTTTTCTGCTATTGAACAAACAGGAGAAGTTCCATTTAAAGATGTTCTTATACATGGCATTGTAAGAGATAGTCAAGGAAGAAAAATGTCAAAATCATTAGGAAATGGAATAGACCCAATAGAAATTATAGATAAATATTCAGCAGATGCTTTGAGATTTTCATTAATTTCTGGTAACTCAATAGGTAATGATATGAGATTTTCACCAGAAAAATTGGAAGCCGCTAAAAATTTTGCAAATAAAATATGGAATGCTTCAAAATTTGTTTTGATGAATATAGAAGATTATGATGGCTCAGTTCAAATAGAAGGTTTAATGCCAGAAGATAAATGGATATTAACAAAATTGAATAAATTAATACAAGAGGTATGCTTAAATATAGATGAATACAATTTGGGTGTTGCATTAGATAGTATTTATGAATTTATATGGAACGAATTTTGCGATTGGTATATAGAAATAGTAAAACCTAGATTGTATGATAAGACAAACGATTCAAGAAAAGTCGCTCAATATGTGTTAAATAAAGTTTTAGGAGATTCATTAAAGTTATTACATCCATTTATGCCATTTATTACAGAAAAAATTTATAGAAACTTATATAATAGTGATGAGAGCATAATGATAAGCAAATTTCCTAAATATGATGAAGAACAAGTATATACTTTAGAAGAAGATTATATTGAAGAAGTAAAAAAAGTTATCACTGAAATTAGAAATGTAAGAGCAAAAATGAATGTACACCCAGCCAAAAAGACAAAATTAATTGTTGTTACAAATTTATATGAAAATGAAATTCAAAAATCTATTGAGTCTTTGAAAAAACTAGGATTTGCAGACACAATAATAATTCAAAAAGACAAAAAGGATATTCCACAAAATGCAATAAGCGTTCTTTCTTCTAATTTAGAAATCTTTATTCCTTTTGAAGAATTAATAGATATTAAGGAAGAAATGGAAAGAATACAGAAGGAAAAAGAAAAACTATTAATAGAAATGGAAAAAGTGGATGGTATGTTAAATAATGAAGGCTTTATAAATAAAGCACCTGTTCAAAAGGTTCAAGAAATAAGGAATAGAAAGCAAGAACTTACAGAAAAGCTAAATAATATGGAAGAAAGAATAAGACAGATAAATGATAAACAAGCAGAATAAATTAAGCAAAATAGGGAATAATTACTATTGGAGGAAAAATGGCACTTTTAATTGAAATTATAGAGTTTGTAATATACTCATTAGTAATTGTATATATATCAAAGAAAATTCTTGTAAAGCTTTTAAGGAAACTTGCAGAAATTTTGGATTTAAGTCCAAAAGCTGTTGGAAATATTGCGGGAGCTGCGACATCTATGCCGGAGCTCCTTACTGTATTTTTTTCATCTATTCAAGGGCTATTAAGTACAAGTATATATAATATATTAAGTTCAAATATTATAAATTTTGTACAATATATATATTCTGTAATAAAAAATAAAAATCAAAAAGTATTTCAAAACAGAGCATTAAAAATTGAAATTGGAATGGTAATTTTTACAATACTAATACCAGTATTTTTAACGATGTTTAAAATAGAGGAAAATCTATCAATTGTACCAATATTCATCTTATTATTTATATTGTTTTACTATATAAAAGGAAATGCATATAAAGTATATAAAATATCAGAATTAAGCGAAAAAGAAATAGCTAAAATTAAAGAGGAAAAAAGATGGATTAAAAATAGAAAAAAAGCAATAGTGACTGCTTTTGAACTTCTTGGAGTAGGAGTAATATTATTTGTTCTTGGAAATTTACTTGGAAATACACTTGAAACTTTAAGTAAAACATTTAATATACCACAATTTTTAATTGGTATAATACTTGGGTTTATAACAAGCATACCAGAGCTTATTACATTTATAGAGTCGCAGAGGCATCATAGCAATAATTCAAATGATGTTCAAGGAGTAATAGAGGCAACAAGTAATCTTTTTGCTTCTAATACATTAAATTTATTTATAATTGAGTCAATTGGAATTATAATATATTATATTATTTTTTAATAAAAGAACTATATTTTCTTACGGAAATTTGAAAAAAGCCTTGACAAAGCTGAAAAAACGTTGTAAAATATTAACAACACAAATATGAGACTAGAAGAGTGGAAGCAAATTCCACTCTTTATGCATATTTAGAAAGGAAGAACAAAAATAAATGGCTAACATTGAAGAGAAAGTTCAAACTATTGTAGAGCCTATAATAGAAGAACTTGGATATTCACTTTATGATGTAGAATATGCAAAAGAAGGGAAAGACTATTTTTTAAGGATCTTTATAGATAATGAAACAGGAATAAGCCTTAATGATTGCGAAAAAGTAACAAATGCAATAAATGATGTACTAGATAACGAGGATTATATAAAAGATGGCTATTTTTTAGAAGTTTCATCTCCTGGAATAGAAAGAATTATTAGAAAAGAAAAACATTTAGAACAAAACATAGGAAACGAGGTAGAAATAAAATTATTTAGACCTATTGATAAGCAAAAGAATTTAAGCGGAACACTTTTAAGATATGATAAAGAAAGCATATATTTAAATGTTAATTCAGAAGAAAAGAAAATAGAGAAACAAAATATAGCACAAATAAAAACAAAATATAATTGGTAAGGAAAGGAAATGATAAAAAAATGATGGCAATTGATAACAATGAGTTAATACTAGCACTAGATGCTCTAGAAAAAGAAAAAGGCATCAAAAAAGAATATATGATGGAACAAATTGAAACAGCACTTATAACTGCATATAAAAACAATTATAAAGATAGTGAAAATGTAAAGGTTGTTGTTGATAGAAAAACAGGAGAAACACATATTTATGCAGTAAAAGAAGTTGTAACAAAACTAGAAAATCCAATTTTACAAATTTCAAAAGCAGATGTTGTAAAAATAAATAAAAATTTAAAAGTTGGAGATACAGTTGATATAGAAATAAATCCTAGAAATTTCGGAAGAATTGCTGCACAAACAGCAAAACAAGTTATAATTCAAAAACTAAGAGAAGCTGAAAGAGACATGATATTTGGAGAATTTAATGAAAGAAAAGGAGAAATTGTATCAGGAATAGTACAAAAGGCAGATACAGGAGTAGTAATTCTTGATCTAGGAAAGTTAGAAGGAATTATGCCTGCAAGAGAACAAATTCCAACAGAAAAATACAAGGTAAATGATAAAGTAAAAGCATATGTTTTAGATGTAGTAAAAGGTGCAAAAGGTGCACCACAGGTTATCATATCTAGAAGTGCAGGAGATTTTGTTAAAAAGTTATTCGAATTCGAAATTCCTGAAATATATGAAGGTTTAATAGAAGTAAAAAGTGTATCAAGAGATCCAGGAAACAGATGTAAAGTTGCTGTTTCTGCACAAAATGAAAATATTGACCCAGTTGGTTCTTGTGTAGGACAAAAAGGTGTAAGAATTCAAAATATAATAAATGAATTAAGTGGAGAAAAAATTGATGTAATTGAATGGAATGAAGATCCAAGTATATTTATTTCATCAGCACTTCTTCCAGCAAAAGTAATGGCAGTAGATATTAATGAAGAAGAAAAATCAGCAAGAGTTATTGTTCCAGATGATCAATTATCACTTGCAATTGGAAAATCAGGTCAAAATGCAAGACTTGCTGCAAGACTTACAGGTTGGAAAATAGATATTAAATCAGAAACACAATTTAGAGAAATGCTATCTAAAATGCAAGAAGAAGCAGAGGATGAAGAAGAAAATTTAGAAGAGGAGAATAATGAAGAATAAAAAATTAATACGTACATGTATAGCATGCAGAGAAAAGAAAGAAAAGTATGATTTAATACGTATAGTGAAAAATACAAATGGTGAATTTGTAGTTGATTTAAGTGGAAAAATGGCAGGAAGAGGAGCATATATTTGCAAAAATGAGGAATGCTTAAAGAAGGCAGAAAAATCAAATAGGCTTAAAACAGCATTAAAAAGTAATGTAGAAAACAAAGTATACGAAAAATTAAGAGGTGTGATATTTGACGGAAATTGAAAAAATTTTAGGATTAATTGGATTGTCCGCTAAATCGCGGTAAAATAGTTTCTGGAATGGATGCTGTAATAGAAGGAATAGAAAAAAATAAAGTAAAACTTGTGCTTGTTGCAAAAGATACATCCGAAAAAAGTAAAAAAAATATAAAGTATGTTTGTACTAATAATGATGTGAATGTAATAGAATTAAGTACAATAGAAGAACTTAGCCGTATTATAGGAAAAAAACAAAAGGCAATAATTGGTATAATAGACAAAAATTTTTCAGATGGAATACTTGAAAAATGTAATCGGGGGTGATTTGCTATGGAAAAGATAAAGATACATGAATTAGCAAAGAAATTAAACAAAACAAGCAAAGAAATAATGGATATGGCAGGAAAGATGGGAATTGATATAAAAAGTCACATGAGTACTATTGATATCGCTGCCGCAAATGAAATAGAAAAGGGGATGTCAAAATTAAATAAAGAAAAGATGAATAAGGAAAAGAAAGAAGAAAAGAAACAAGAAAAATCTAATAGTTCACCTGTTATTATAAGACGTGAGGTTATTATTTCTGATGATGAATTAGCAAAAAAAGAAGAAAAGAAATCAAAGAATGAACCTACTTCAAGAAAAGATGTAGGATTTGTAGAAAGAAATAAGAACAAAGAATTTAATATAGTGTATAGAGATAAGCCATCTAAACCAAAGACGGCTAGTGAACTTTTTGGCTTTGTAACAAAAACAAAAAAAGAAGAAAATAAACCAGTAGAAGATAAAAAAGAAGAAAAAGAAGTAAAACAAGAAAAAGTAGAAAACAAAGAAGAAAATGTTGCTCAAGAAATGCCCAAAATAGAAAAACCTCAAAATAATTTCATAAGAAATAATCAAAATGGACAAAATAATAATCAGGGAAATAGAAATAATAATCAAAACAATCAAAATATGCATAGAAATCAAGATAATCAAAGATTTAATAATAATAGGCAAAGAAATGATCAAAATTTCCATAATGATAATAGATTTAATGGAAATAGAAATGATAGAAATAATGACAAAAATAATCAAGGAAATAGAAACCAAAATAGAAGAAACTTTAATGGAGGAAATAACGGAGATTATAGAAATAATAGAAGAAGCCTTGATGACAGAGGAATTGAGAAAAATATTAAAAATATTATGGCTCAAGATCTTGGAGAAAAAGACAATACGCGTGAATACAATAGAAATATGATAAAACAAAAAAATAATAATAAACAAGCTCAAGAAGAAAACAGACAAAGAAAAAATTCAAGAGGTTCAAGAGGAGAAGATTTCGATTCAGGTAAATTAAGAAACTTAAAACAAGAAAGTAAATTATCTAATATGTTTTCAGATCCTGAGGGCGGAATGTATGATTATTATGATTTAACAACAGTTAGAGGTAAAAAAGGTAAGAAGAAAGCAAATGCTAATGAAGAAAGAACAAAGCAAAAAATATTTAAACTTACAGAAATTACAATTCCAGAATCAATAACTGTTAAAGATTTAGCTCAAGAAATGAAAAAAACAACAAGTGATATAATTAAAAAATTGTTTGATTATGGAATGATGGCAACTGTTAATAATGAGATTGACTTTGATACAGCTTTCTTAATTGCTCAGGATTTTGGAATAACAGCAATTAAAAAAGAAGTTGTAACAGAAGAAGATATATTATTTGATGATTCAGATGATAAAGCAGAAGAATTAGTTCCAAGACCACCAGTAATTGTTGTTATGGGACACGTAGACCATGGAAAAACTTCACTTCTAGATGCAGTTAGATCTACTAATGTAATAGAAGGAGAAGCAGGAGGAATTACACAACATATTGGTGCTTACAAGGTAGAAGTAAATGGAAGAGAAATAACTTTCTTAGATACACCTGGACACGAAGCATTTACAGCAATGAGAGCAAGAGGAGCACAAGTTACAGATATTGCTATATTAGTTGTTGCTGCAAATGATGGCGTTATGCCTCAAACAGTAGAAGCCATAAATCATGCAAAGAATGCTGGAATTCCAATAATTGTCGCAATTAATAAAATAGATGTAGAAGGAGCAAACCCAGAAAAAGTAAAACAAGAACTTATGAAATATGATTTAGTTCCTGAAGAGTGGGGAGGAAATACAGTATTTGTAGAAATTTCTGCTAAAAAGAGAATAAACATTGATGGACTTCTAGAAATGGTACTATTAGTTGCAGATGTACAAGAATTAAAAGCAAATCCTAATAAACAAGCAAAAGGTGTTGTAATAGAAGCAAGACTTGATAAAACAAGAGGACCAATTGCAACAGTACTTGTACAACGTGGAACACTAGATACAGGAGATACAATTGTTGCAGGTTCTGTTATTGGTAGAATAAGAGCAATGGTAAATGATAAAGGAAAGAAAGTAAAAAAGGCAGGTCCATCTACACCAGTAGAAATTATAGGATTAACAGAAGTACCAGAAGCAGGAGAAACTTTCTATGAAGTAAAAGATGAAAAAACTGCAAAACACTTAATAGAGAAGAGAAAACGTCAAGAAAGAGAAAAATCAATTAATGCTATGTCAAAAGTAAGCTTAAATGATTTATTCTCACAAATAGAAAAGAATAAATTAAAACAATTAAACTTAATTGTAAAAGCAGATGTACAAGGATCTGTTGAAGCTGTTACAAGTAGTTTAGAAAAAATTTCAAATGATGAAGTCAAAGTAAAAGTTATTCACTCAAATGTTGGTGGAGTTACAGAATCTGATGTTAGTCTTGCTAAGGTTGCAAATGCTATAATAATTGCATTTAACGTTAGACCAGAACCAATTGCAAAAGAAATGGCTAAAAAAGAAGAAATTGAAATTAAGCAATATTCTGTAATATATAAAGCAATAGAAGATGTAGAAGCAGCAATGAAAGGTATGCTTGACCCTACATTTGAAGAAAAAGTAATAGGAAATGCAGAAATAAGACAAACATTTAAAGTAAGCAATGTTGGAACAATTGCAGGATGTTATGTATTAGATGGAAAGATTACAAGAAATGCAGGAGTTCGTGTAATTCGTGATAATGTTGTAATTCATGACGGAAAACTTGTATCATTAAAAAGATTTAAAGATGATGCAAAGGAAGTTGCAGCTGGGTATGAATGCGGATTACAAATCGAAAACTTTAATGATATTAAAGAAGGAGATAATCTTGAAGTTTATGTAATGGAAGAAGTAAAACCAGAAAAATAATCAGTATCTTATGTTATTAGAAATTAAATATAATGGAAAGGAAAGCAATATAAATGGGATTAAATGAACAAAGAAGAGAATTTTATAAAAGAATTAGAGCAGAAGAGATTCCAGCAAGAGAATTACATGCAATAGAAGCAAGAAAAAAACTAGCAAAACACAGATATCAAACTCATGAATCACATGATAATACAGGAAAGGAAATGGAACATGGCGAATAAAAACTTAAATAGACTTGGTCGCATTGATGAGGAATTAAAAAAAGAGATAAGTAATATCATAAATTACGAGCTTAAAAACCCAAATGTTACGGGTTTAATAAGCGTGACTAAAGCCAAAATTACACCAGACCTTAAATATGCAAAAGTATATGTAAGCATATTAAATTCAAAAAACATTAAAACAACTTTTGCTGCTTTAAAGAAGTCATCTGGATTTATTAGATCTGAAATAGCTAAAAGAATTAATTTAAGAATTACTCCAGAACTTATATTTGTTCTAGATGATTCAATGGAATATGGTGCAAAAATAGACCAAATTTTAAAAGAAATAATGCCTAAAGAAGAAAATTAAATTGGAGGTTTTTATGACTTTAGATAATATAAAACAAGAAATCGAAAATGCTAAAACAGTAGTTATACTTACACATGAGTCACCTGATGGTGATGCTATACGGTAGTTCTCTTGCAATGTATCATGCACTTTCTCAAATGGGAAAAGATGTAGATGTTGTAGTGCCAGAACTTCCAAAAACTTTTGACTTTTTACCAGGAGCAGATAAAATAAAAGAAACAGGAAAAGAAAATTTTATTTATGACCTTGGAATAGCTGTTGATTGTACAGATACAAATAGATTAAAATGTTATGAAGAATGTTATGAAAATGCAAAAGCTACAATATCAATTGATCATCATGGAACAAATACAATGTTTGCAGATTATAACTATGTAGACCCAGCATCTCCTGCATGTAGCCAAATTTTAGTAATAGTTTTAAGATATTTAGGAGTTGAAATAACAAAAGAAATAGGAGATTGTATTTTAACAGGAATAGCAACAGATACAGGCGGATTTAAATATGAAGGTGTCCGGAATAGAAACATTTGAAATCGTTGCAAGTTTAATTAGAACAGGTGTAAATGTTTCAGAAATATGCAAAAAAGTTTTACAACAAAAAACAAAAGCAAACTTTGAACTTACAAAAATAATAATGAATAGAATGGAATTTTTTGAAGATGGAAAAATTGCATTTACATATATAACAAAGGAAGACGATGCAATTACAAATGCCAAGCCTCGGCGACCATGAGGGATTAGTTGAAATAGGAAGAGATGTTGAAAATGTTGAAGTATCTATTTTACTTAGAGAGATAGAAAATGGATTTAAAGTATCACTTCGTACTAATGAATATGTAAATGCTACAGAAGTATGCGCAATATTTGGCGGAGGTGGACATATAAGAGCTGCAGGCTGTACAATACATTTTCCACTTGAACAATCAAAAGAAAAGATTATTGAAAGAGTAAAAACGTATTTATAAAAATTAAAAAGGAAAAAACTAAATTGGACGGAATTTTAATCGTAGAAAAACCAGAAAATTGCACTTCTCATGATGTTGTGTATAAAGTAAAAAAAATATTAAATGAAAAAATAGGGCACACAGGGACGCTAGATCCACTAGCAACTGGTGTCCTTCCTTTGCTTATCGGAAAAGGAACTAAAATTTCTAAATATTTAATAGAACATGACAAAGAATACATTGCAGAATTAGAGCTTGGAATAAAGACAGATACTGGCGATAGAGAAGGTAATATAATAGAAAAAAAAGAAGTAAATGAAAGCAGTTTAACTCAAGAAAAAATAAATAATACTTTAAAAAAATTTAAAGGAAAACAAGAACAAATACCACCAATGTATTCTGCAATAAAAGTAAAACGGAAAAAAATTATATGAATATGCAAGAGAAGGAAAAACTATTGAAGTTAAACCAAGAAAAATTGAAATTTTCGATATAGATTTAATAGATATTGATAAAGAAAATAAAAAAATAAAATTTTCTGTTCATTGTTCAAAAGGAACATACATAAGAACTCTTTGTGAAGATATTTCAAAAGATTTAGGAGAATTAGGAATAATGTCTCGGACTTAAAAGAATTAAAGTGCGGAAAATTTGATTTGAGTGATAGTGTAACTTTAGAAGATATGGAAAAGAATAAAGAAAATTTAGATTTCTTTAAGAAGAAAATGATTTCTATTGAAGAAATATTTGAAAATAATGAAAAAATCATAATAAATTCTAATGAATTAGATAAATTTTTAAATGGAGTAAAAATAGAAACAAAATTAAAGAATCGGAATATATAAAGTATATAATGAATCAAATATCTTTTTAGGTATTGGAGAAGTTAAAGAAAGTAAACTTAAAAGAGATGTAATATTATAAAAACAGCAAAAAAACGTAACAAAAACGTAACATTACTGTAATAAAAACTTAATATTAAAATAAAAGGAAAGTATTGCAAAATATAGAAAAATATAGTATAACTAAATAAGTAAATAGAGAAGATATACAAAGGAGGAAGCAAAAATGGAGGAAAATCAATCATTACCAATAAAATTGGGATTTTGGAACAAATTCAAGGCATTTATGTTACAAGATATTACAGTAGAGTTAACACCATATCAACAAAAAGTAGAAAATGAAATAAATGAATTTTTGCATCAAGATATTACATGGCAAGGAGTTAAAAGCTTCTTATTTCAAGAAATTAGATTTTAAAAATATTTTAATATATAGTGCCGGTACAAAAATGGGGGATGCTAAACATATATAATGTTTTAGTATGCTCTATTTTTTGTGCTTTTGAATTTATACTTTTTCGAAAAATCACTTGCAAAGTGATTAAGTTTGATATACAATAATACCGAAATGAATAAACATGAATATATATGCAAAAAATATACATATATAATTAAAAGGAGGAATTTTTATGTCAGTAAAAATTGGTATTAATGGTTTTGGAAGAATTGGAAAATTAGCCTTCCAAGCAGCACTTTCAAAGAAAGAGGTTGAAGTAGTTTCTATAAATGATCCATTTATAGCAGCTGATTATATGGCATACATGCTAAAATATGATACAATACATGGAAGATTTGAAGGAGATGTAAGAGGAGAAGAAGGTAAATTAATAATTAATGGAAAAGAAATAAATGTATATAATGAAATGGATCCAAAAAATATTCCATGGGGAAAAGATGGAGTAGAATATGTACTTGAATGCTCAGGAGTATTTACAACAATAGAGAAAGCAAATGCACATTTAGAAGCAGGTGCTAAAAAAGTTATAATAAGTGCACCTTCAAAAGATGCTCCTATGTTTGTAATGGGAGTTAATAATGAAAGCTATGATCCATCAATGAATATAATTTCAAACGCATCTTGTACAACAAACTGCTTAGCACCACTTGCAAAAGTTATAAATGATAATTTTGGAATTAAAGATGGACTTATGACAACAGTTCACTCACAAACAGCTACTCAAAAAACAGTTGATGGTTCTTCTAAAAAGGATTGGAGAGGCGGAAGAGCTGCATCATATAATATTATTCCATCATCAACAGGAGCTGCAAAAGCTGTAGGAAAAGTAATTCCATCATTAAATGGAAAACTTACAGGTATGGCATTTAGAGTACCTACAATAGATGTATCAGTTGTAGATTTAACTTGCAATCTAGAAAGACCAGTATCATATGAAGAAATCTGTGCAGCAGTTAAAAAAGCTTCAGAAAATGAAATGAAAGGTATTATAGAATATGTTGATGATTTAGTAGTATCTTCTGATTTTATTCATGATGAACATACATCAATATTTGACGCTAAAGCAGGAATTGCTTTAACAGATACATTCGTAAAATTAGTTGCTTGGTATGATAATGAATGGGGATATTCTAATAAGCTAGTTGATTTAGCTGTATATATTTCAAATAAATAAATTTTAGAGAATTTTGGAGAAATTGAATAGATTTCTCCAAATTTATGTATTTATTACTCAAAAAATATGGAAGGAGAGAATAAAAATTTATGAAAAAAACAATAAGAGACATAGATGTTTCAGGAAAAAAAGTTTTAGTTAGATGTGACTTTAATGTACCTCAAGATGAAAATGGTAACATTACAGACACAAGAAGAATAGTTGGTGCAGTTCCAACAATAAAATATTTAATTGAGCATAATGCAAAAACAATTTTATGCTCACATCTTGGAAGACCAAAGGGAGAAGTAAATCCAAAATATTCACTTAAACCAGTTCAAGAAGAACTTTCAAAAGAACTTGGAAAAGATGTAAAACTTGCAAATGATATAATTGGAGAAAGTGCAAAAACTTTAACAAGCAATATGAAAGATGGTGAAGTTGTACTTCTTGAAAATGTTAGATTTGATAAAAGAGAAGAAGAAAACGATAGAGAATTTTCAAAGGAACTTGCATCTTTAGCAGAAATATATGTAAATGATGCATTTGGTACAGCACATAGAGCACATAGCTCAACAGCAGGTGTATCTGAATTTTTACCATCAGTTTCAGGATTTCTAATAGAGAAAGAATTAAAATTTTTAGGTGATAGCTTAAATAATCCTGAAAGACCATTTGTTGCAATTTTAGGAGGAAAAAAGGTTTCTGATAAGATTACAGTAATTAATAATTTACTTGAAAAAGTAGATACATTAATAATTGGTGGAGGAATGGCATACACATTTTTAAAAGCGCAAGGAATGAATATTGGCAAATCTGTTTGTGAAGAGGATAAATTAGACTTAGCAAAGGAGTTATTAAAAAAAGCAGAAAGCAAAAATGTTAAATTATTATTGCCAGTTGATGTTGTAGTTGGAAGTGAATTTTCTGAAACTGCAGAAAGCAAAGTTGTAAAAGCAAGTGAAATACCAGACGATTGGATGGGTATGGATATAGGACCTGAAACAGTTGAAGAATTTAAGAAAGTATTAGAAAATGCAAAGACAGTTATGTGGAATGGACCTATGGGAGTATTTGAATTTGAAAAGTTTGCATGCGGAACAAATGAAGTTGCAAAGATACTTGCTTCTGCAAACGCAACTACTGTAATTGGAGGAGGAGATTCTGCAGCTGCTGTAGAAAAAGTAGGGTTAGCAGATAAGATGACACATATTTCAACAGGTGGAGGAGCCTCACTTGAGTTCCTAGAAGGAAAGGTTTTACCTGGAATTGATTGCTTAGAAGATAAATAAAATTTAAATATAAGGGGAAAAAATGAAAAAATTAAAAGATATAGGGGTAAAAACAGTCTTAATAAGAGCTGTAATAATATTTATTGTAGCAATATTTATAGCTGGCTTTATTCATATGATTATATTAGATAAAATTGGAGCATCAAGTGATAATACTTTATATTTGAATAATTTAAATTATGATGTTACAGTTCTAGAAAATGGAGATGCAAAAGTTATAGAAACATGGGACATAAACATAAAGAATACAAATACTTTATTTAAAACATTTAAATTAAGACCTTTCAAGTATTCAGGTATAACAGATGTAGAGGTTGGAATGATAACAAACAATGGATATGTACCTTTAAGGCAAATTTATGAAGAGATGTATCATGTAACAACAGATTGCTATTATGGCTTAGATTTGGGACATAACGAGTTTGAAATTGCGTGGGGAACAGGACTAGAAAATAGTTCAGCAAGAAGAAAATATCAGGTCTCTTATGTAATAAATGATCTTGTTACAGATTATTATGATTCTCAAGAAATTTATTGGCAATTTTTAGGAGAAGGCGAAAACGAAATTCCTGCAAATAAAGTTACGGGAACTATAACTCTTCCTCAAGATGTAGCAAATATTGATGATATAAGAGTTTGGGGACATGGCCAATTAAATGGAGAAATAAACAAAGTAAATAACCATCAAGTTGAATTTAAGTTAGATGGATTAGGAACAGGAAGCAGGTTAGAAGTAAGAATTGTAACAGAAGATAAAATATTTTATGTTGCCAATATAAACAAAATTAGAAATTATAACGGACTTCCTAGTATATTAAGTGAAGAACAAAAATGGGCAGATGAAGCAAATTTAACAAGAGAAATTGCAAGATATATAATAATAGGATTAATAATTATATATATTATAATTATGGTAATATATTTAATTAAAATATTAAATGTTAGAAGATATCAAAGCGATGAACAGAATAAAAAATTTAATATACAATACTTTAGAGATATTCCAAGGGAAAAAACAGCAACACCCGCAGAAGCAGCATATTTATATAAATTTAATAAAACGAGGCTATATGCTAAGGATGTACAGCAAGATGCAGTTTCTGCAACAATATTAGATTTATGCCTAAAAAAGCAAATAACTTTAAGAACAGATGAAAAATCTAATGTTTTTATACAAGTTATAGGAAATGGTGAAGACTTAAAACCAGACGAATTAGAAATATATAAGTTATTAAAAAAAGTGGGTCAAGATAAAGAATTTGAAGTAGAAAACTTGAAAAAATATGCACATGATAAATATGACGATTATAGAAATAAAATAATCAATTTAGTAAATAGTACAAGAAATAGTTTATATAAATTAGCTTTAATAGATAAGAAAAATGAGAAAAAACACGAAAAATATCAAAATGCAGATATGAAATCAACATGTCTATTTTATGCATATCTTGTCGCTATAGCAGTTCTAATTATTATAAATTTACCTTTTTATAGTAAAACATTTGACTTAGCATTTGGTACAGGAGCAAGATTTGGCTTTTTTAAGACTTTAATAATATTATTACCTTTCATTATAGAACTTTTATATTATTATAAATTACAAAAGTATGCAAAAAATAAAATAGCTGTTCTAACTGAAGAAGGGGCTAAAGAAAAAGCAGAATGGAAAGGGCTAGTAAATTACATGCAAGATTTTTCAAATTTCAAAGAAAAAACTGTTCCAGACCTTATTCTTTGGGAAAAATATTTGGTTTTTGCAACTGCTCTTGGAATAGGAGATACAGTTGTTAAGCAAATGAAAGCTGCATATCCAGAAGTGTTTGCAGAAGAGTATTGGGAAAATGAAAACATAAGCAATAACTATCCTATAATAAATTTTGCAATGAACCCTATATATATTCATCATAGTAATTTCAACCCGATTGGAAGAATAGGTGGAGGAATAGAAAGTGCTTATAAAACTTCTATAACAGAATTTTCAAAACATACTTCAAGCGGAGGAGGCCGGACGGTGGCTTCTCAGGCGGAGGACGGTCGGACGGTGGAGGACGGCCGGACGGAATGGGAGGCAGATAAAAAGCCCAAGAAAGGAATGAATTTGAATATGGAAAGAACAAAAGTAATCGCAGGAAATTGGAAAATGAATATGTTACCAAACGAAGCAATAGATTTTATACAAAATTTAGAACCACTTGTAAAAAATACAAAAAATGAAGTTGTTCTTTGTGTTCCATTTATAGATTTATTTTATAGTATTTTAACAGCACAAGATACAAATATTAAAATTGGTGCTCAAAATGTACATTTTGAGGAAAAGGGAGCATACACAGGAGAAGTATCTGCAAAAATGCTATCTTCAATTGGAGTAGAATATGTAATTATTGGACATTCAGAAAGAAGACAGTATTTCGCAGAAACTGATGAAACTGTTAATAAAAAAATAAAAGCAGCACTAGCAAATAATTTAAAGCCAATTGTTTGCGTTCGGTGAAACACTAGAAGAAAGGGAACAAGGAAAAGCAGTAGAAATTGTGACAAAACAAATAAGGCTTGCATTAGAACGGTTTATCTGAAGAAAATGTTAAAAATATAATAATTGCATATGAACCAATATGGGCAATAGGAACAGGAAAAACGGCGACTTCTGATGATGCAAATGAAATGTGTATGAAAATAAGAGAAGAAATTTCAAAAATCTATGGAAATAATGTATCAAGTTGTGTTATAATATTGTACGGCGGAAGCGTAAAGCGGAGAAAATGCCAAAGAATTATTTACAAAATCTGATATAGATGGAGGCTTAGTAGGCGGTGCAAGTCTTAAGGTAGAAGATTTCGTAAAAATTATAAATTATGAATAAAAGGAAAGAGGATTAGAATCTGATGAAAGATAAACTAACCATGCTAATGATATTAGATGGATTTGGAATTAATGAAGAGGAAAAAGGAAATGCAGTAAAGCTTGCAAATACTCCAAATATTGATAAACTTATTGAAACATGCCCAAAAACAATAATACACACGAGTGGTCTTGCAGTTGGACTTCCAGAGCGGACAGATGGGTAATTCTGAAGTAGGGCATACAAATATTGGAGCTCGGAAGAATAGTTTATCAGGAATTAACGAGAATTACAAAATCAATAGAAGAGGGCGATTTCTTTAGTATTAAGGAATTTAATGAAGCTATTGAAAATTGTAAAAAGAATAATTCTAAATTGCATATAATGGGACTCGTATCAGATGGAGGAGTACACAGTCATATAAGACATTTATTTGGATTATTAGAAGCAGCAAAAAGAAAAGGCTTTGAAGATGTATATGTACATTGCTTTATGGATGGTAGAGATACACCTCCAGCATCTCGGAGAAATGTATATCACAAAGCTTGTAGAAAAGATGCGGTGAAAAAGGACTTGGAAAAATTGCAACAATATCAGGAAGATATTATGCAATGGACAGAGATAAAAGATGGGAAAGAATTAAACTTTGCTATGATGCCATGGTAAATGGAGAAGGAAAAAAAGCAATTGATCCAGCTATTGCCGTAGAAAAATCTTATGAACAAGAAGTATTTGATGAGTTTATTGAACCAATCGTTATGACAGATAGTGAAGGAGAACCTATCGCTAAAATAGAAGAGAATGATTCTGTTATATTTTTTAATTTTAGACCAGATAGGGCAAGAGAAATAACAAGAACTTTAGTAGATAAAGATTTTAATGAATTTGAAACCAAAAAGATGAATTTGTTTTTTGTATGTTTTACACAATATGATGAAACAATGCCAAATGTAAAAGTTGCTTTTAAACCTACAAAACTTGAAAATACGTTTGGAGAATATATTAGTAAAAAAGGATTAAAGCAACTAAGAATTGCAGAAACAGAAAAATATGCTCATGTTACATTCTTCTTTAATGGAGGAGAAGAAAAAGTATTTGCTGGAGAAGATAGAATTTTAGTACCTTCACCTAAAGTTGCAACTTATGATTTAAAACCTGAAATGAGTGCATATGAAGTAACAGAAAAATTACTTGATGCAATTAATCAAGATAAATATGATAGTATTATACTAAATTATGCAAATCCAGATATGGTAGGACATACAGGAATATTAGAAGCTGCTATAAAAGCAATAGAAGCAATAGATGAATGTGTTCGGAAAAGTAGTAGATTTAGTTAAAGAAAAGAATGGAGTATTATTAATTACAGCAGATCATGGGAATTCTGAACAGATGATAGACTACAAAACTGGTGAGCCACATACAGCTCATACTACTAATCCAGTACCACTTATATTAGTTCGGAATGGATAATGTAACATTAAAGGAAGGAAAACTTGCAGATCTTGCTCCAACAATGCTTGACATTATGGGACTTAAAAAACCAGAAGAAATGACTGGAGAAAGTTTAATTGTAAGATAATAAAGAAGGGGAAATATTTTGGTTTATCCGCAGAAAATTAAACAAATTCATGAACAAATACAAAAAAAGATATTTGCGATGGTTCCTGAAAAATGGGACCGTCTATATCTGTATGCGTGTGTAGTTGATCATCCAAGCAATTTACAAACAGGAGAAATGTTTTTCTACTATTATCCTAAAGGAGTATTAAGAAAAAATCCAATAAATGTATATGAAGTACCTGCAAAGTTTAATATAAACGAAACACAATATTTAAAAATGGCAGATGATTTGTTTGCAAATATAAAAGAACTTAGAAATGCACAAATAGAAGATAATGAAAGAGCATGGAGTAATATTACAATAGTAATTGAAAACTTAAAATATAAAGCTATATTTGAATATCAAAATTCAGCAAAGGAAAATTTTGATATTTATGAAAAACGTATAATTTGGACATATAGGTATTTGAAAGTGCCTTTTGAGAGCTTTAACAAAAGTGAAAGAGAAATAATTGAGAGATTCGAAATGTCAGAAAAACAAGAAGAAACAATTTTTGAATTACCACTCTATGTTAAACCTTTAAATAAAGCACTTAAAACAATTAAGGATTCAAAAAATAATTTAGAATTTGTGACAGAAGTCAAATTAGAAGAAATGGAATTCAAAAAGACACATGTACCTAAAAGCCAGATATTAAAAAAATAATACATAAAAAAAGAAAGGGAGGAAGTAATATGAAGAATTACTTAGAAATTACAGATGTTGAGGCACTTGAGGTGCTAGATTCAAGAGGAAATCCAACTGTGCAAGTTACAGTTGAAACTTGTGGAGGTTTTAAAGGAGTTGCTTTAGTTCCTTCAGGAGCATCTACAGGAAGCTTTGAAGCAGTAGAATTAAGAGATGGAGACAAATCTAGATATCTTGGAAAAGGAGTTCAAAAAGCAGTAGAAAATGTTAATACAAAAATTTATGATGCTTTAATTGGAATGAATGTATATGACCAAGCAGGAATTGATGAAATGTTAATAGATCTAGATGGAACAGATAACAAAGGTGTATTAGGAGCAAATGCAACTTTAGGAGTATCACTTGCATGTGCAAAAGCAGCTGCAAGCTCACTAGATATGGAGTTATATAACTACATTGGTGGAGTAAATGCAAAAACTATGCCAGTTCCAATGATGAACATTTTAAATGGTGGAAAACATGCAGATAATACTGTAAATATACAAGAATTCATGATTATGCCAGTAGGAGCAAAGAGCTTTTCTGAATGTATGCAAATGTCTGTAGAAATATATCATACATTAAAGAGCGTATTAAAATCAAAAGGATTAGCTACAGGAGTAGGAGATGAAGGTGGATTTGCACCAAATCTTTCAAATGATGAAGAAGCTCTTAAGCTTATCGTAGAAGCAATTGAAAAAGCCGGTTATAAGCCAGGAACTGACGTATGCTTAGCACTAGATGTTGCAAGTACAGAAATGTATGATGAAGCAAAGAAAATTGGAAAAGAAGGATGCTACTATTTCTGGAAAACTGATGAATTAAAGACAGTGGATGAAATGATAGAATATGAAGCACATTTAGTAGAAAATTATCCAATAGTTTCAATTGAAGATGGTCTAGCAGAAGAAGATTGGGATGGATGGAAAAAATATACAGAAAAGCTTGGAGATAAAATACAAATAGTTGGTGACGACTTATTTGTAACAAATATTAAGAGACTTCAAAAGGGAATTGACTTAGGTGTAACTAATAGTATATTAATTAAGTTAAATCAAATAGGAACATTAACAGAAACATTAGATGCAATTGAACTTGCTAAAAAGAATGGATATACAGCTGTTGTATCACACAGAAGCGGAGAAACAGAAGATACAACTCTTGCAGATGTTGCAGTTGCGACAAATGCAGGACAAATTAAAACTGGTGCTCCATGTAGAACAGATAGAGTTGCAAAATATAACAGATTACTTAACATTGAAAACGACTTAGGTGAACTTGCAATATATCCAGGATTAAAAGGATTAAATAGATAATTATAGGTTGACAAGACAAAAAATATATAGTAATATATGTATGCCTTTCTCCAAAGGTAGAAAGGAGGATACATAATGCAAAACATAATTAAATTGCTTAAACTTTATCTAATTTACTTAATTGTAAAGTGTTTAGATGATTAAGCAAAGAAAAGACTAGGAATGAGAGTCCTAGTCTTTTTTTGATACATATGCAAAACATAATATCTTTGACGTCAAATATATTATAGCATCAAATTTATTATATGTCAAATTTTTTTACTTTATTCCAAGTATCTTTTTAGCTCTTTCTACATCTTCTCCGAGTAGCAGAACGAACATCTTTTAGTGGATAATCTATTCCAAGATCATCCCATTTAAATTTTCCTAAATCATGATAAGGCAAAATTTCTACTTTTTGAACATTACTTAATGTAGATATAAAGTCTTTAAGTTCAATTAAATCTTCTTCGCTATCTGTAATTCCAGGAATTAATACTTGTCTTATCCATATAGGCTTATTTATTTTGTTCAAATATTTTGCAAATTCTAATTCTAGTTCATTAGAAAAACCGTACGAGTTCCTTACATTTTTTAGGATTAATATGCTTTATATCAAGTAAAAATAGATCTGTTAAATCTATTAATTCTTTTATACAATCTGTTATTTGAAACATTCCGAGAAGTATCTATTGCAGTGTGAATATCATATTTTTTTAATTCTTTGAATAGTAAAATTAATTTATATGCTTGAATAAGAGGTTCTCCACCAGATACAGTTACTCCACCATCTGGCATAATATAACTTGTATATCTTAAAATAGTGTTTACCAATTCAGAAATCTTAACAGAATGACCACTTCTAAAATCCCAAGTATCCCTATTTTGGCAATACTTACATTTTAAGTGACATCCTGCTAAAAATATAACATATCTAATTCCTGGTCCATCAACTGTTCCAAAACTCTCATATGAATGAACTTGTAAAAAATTATCTTCCATAAAATCACCTAATATATAATTTATATTTTTTCATGAATAGTTCTATTTATTACGTCTAATTGTTGCTCACGAGTAAGTTTTACAAAGTTTACGGCATACCCAGAAACTCTTATTGTAAGCTGTGGATAATTTTCTGGATGCTCCATTGCATCAACAAGTAAAGCTCTATCAAATACATTTACATTAATATGATGTGCTTCTTGTTTAAAGTAGCCATCAAGCATTCCAATTAAGTTATTTATTCTTGAAACTTCATCTTTTCCGAGTGCTTTTGGAGTTATTGAGAAAGTGTATGATATACCGGTCTTCTGCAAATTCATATGGGAGCTTAGCAATAGTATTCATAACTGCAAGAGCACCATTTATATCTCTTCCATGAAGAGGATTTGCACCAGGTCCAAAAGGTTCACCGTCTTTTCTTCCGGTCAGGTGTATTTCCAGTCGCTTTACCATAAACAACATTTGAAGTAATAGTAAGAACAGATAATGTAGGCTTAGAGCTTTTGTAAGTTTGATGCTTTTGAAGCTTTCTTATAAATGTTCTTATAATATTTACTGCTATTTGATCAACTCTATCATCATCATTTCCGTATTTTGGAAAATCACCTTCTACTTCATAATCTGTTGCAAGACCAGTTTCATCTCTAATTACTTTAACTTTTGCATACTTTATTGCAGAAAGTGAATCACAAACAACAGAAAGACCTGCTATACCACATGCCATAGTTCTTAAAACGTCTCTATCATGAAGTGCCATTTCATATGCTTCATAAGAATATTTATCATGCATATAGTGAATTCCATTTAATGCTTTAATATATATTTTTGCTACATAATCCATCATTGTATTAAATTTTTCCATTACTTCGTCATAGTCTAAATACTCAGAAGTAATAGGGGCAAATTTTGGAGTTACTTGTTTTCCTGTTTTTTCATCTCTACCACCATTAATAGCATAAAGTAAAGTTTTAGCAAGGTTTGCACGAGCCCCAAAGAATTGCATTTGTTTACCAATACGCATTGCAGAAACACAGCAAGCGATTCCATAATCATCTCCCCAGAATCTTCTCATTAAGTCATCATTTTCATATTGAATAGAAGAGGTTTTAATAGAAAGAGAAGTTGTATATTCTTTAAATCCTCTTGGAAGTCTTGTAGACCATAGAACAGTTAAGTTTGGCTCTGGAGCAGGACCTAAATTTTCTAGAGTGTGTAATATTCTAAATGAATTTTTAGTAACCAAAGTTCTACCATCAATACCCATACCGCCAATACTTTCAGTTACCCACACAGGGTCACCACTAAATAATTCATTGTATTCAGGAGTCCTTAAAAATCTAACCATTCTAAGCTTCATAACAAAATGGTCAATAATCTCCTGAACTTGTTCTTCTGTAAGAGTACCATTTTTCAAATCTCTTTCAAAATATATATCTAAGAAAGTTGACGTTCTACCAATACTCATTGCTGCACCATTTTGATCTTTAATTGCACCTAGGTATCCAAAATATAACCATTGTACGGCTTCTTTAGCATTTTTTGCAGGCTTTGATATATCAAAACCATATTTTGAAGCCATAACTTTTAATGATTCTAGAGCCTTAATTTGTTCTGCAAATTCTTCTCTTTCTCTTATTATTTCTTCTGTAAAACAGTCTCTATCAAGCAGATCTAAGTAGTCTCTTCTGTCCTGAATTAAGTTATCAACACCATAAAGAGCAATTCTTCTATAGTCACCAATAATTCTACCACGACCATATCCATCTGGAAGACCAGTTAAAAGGTGAGAACTTCTAGCTGCTCTAATATCAGGTGTATATATATCAAATACTCCATCATTATGAGTTTTTCTAATGCCATGAAAAATCTTTGCTGTGTCTGGATCTATTTGTTTACCACATGCTTCACATGATTTTTCAACAATTCTAATTCCGCCAAAAGGCATGATGGCTCTTTTTAGTGGACTATCAGTTTGCAGACCAACAATTTCTTCTAAATCTTTATCAATATATCCTGCTTCATGTGCTGAAATTGTAGATATAGTTTTTGTATCAACATCTAAAACGCCACCTTCAGATTTCTTTTCTTTTTCATATAAGTCTAGAACTTCGTTCCATAGTTTCTTTGTCTTTTCGGTTGTCCCGACTAAAAAAGACGAATCTCCTTCATATGGAGTATAGTTTGTTTGAATAAAACTTCTGACATCAATTTCTTTTTGCCATTTTCCAGTTTTAAAGCCATTCCATTCTTCAAAATTCATAAAATCCTCCAAACTTAAGAGTAACTGATTACTCTTATTTCAAATTATTTAAATTTTTCTTTTTAAATTATTATGTACAGAAAACTTAAAAATATCAAGATTTAAATAAAAACTATTGTAAAAAAAACTAAAACATTGTAAAATAATAAAGGAAAAAGGAGGAAATTTTTTTAATTATGTTTTTAATTGTTGGACTTGGAAATCCAGAAGATAAATATTCAAATACAAGGCATAATGTTGGATTTGATGTTATAAATGAAGTTGCAAAAAAGAATGAAATTGATATGAATCGTCAAAAGTTTGAAGCAATTTATGGGCAAGGTACTATTGGCGAAGAAAAGGTAATTTTAATAAAACCACAAATGTATATGAATTTAAGTGGAATTCCTGTAAAAAAATTCAAAGATTTCTTTAAAATAGATGATGATAAAATAATAATAATACATGACGATATTGATGTAGAATTAGGAAAAATAAAAGTTAGAAAAACAGGTGGAGCAGGAACACATAATGGAATGAAATCAATTGTAGAGAATCTTGGTAATCGTAATTTTTATAGAATAAAAGTGCGGTGTTCGGAAAACCAGAAGACGATATGGATTTAGCAGAGTTTATACTAAGCAAAATAGAAAATAGGGAATTAATAGATGAGGGAATATTTGATGCAGTTAGTGCAGTAGAAGAAACAATAAAAAATCGGAATTGATTCAGCAATGAATAAATACAATTAAGTATTAAGCTTAAAAAGGAGGAAAATTTTTTTGAAAGAAATATTTATTAATAGAAGAGAAAATGGTTCTGAAATTGCACTTGTAGAAAATGGAAACTTAGTTGAAAAATATGATGATAATGATGAAACAAAAACACTAACTGGGAAAATATATTTAGGACAAGTAGAAAATGTACTTCAAGGTATGCAATCAGCATTTATTGATATTGGAGAAGAAAAAAATACATTTATACATTTAAAAGATTTACTTCCAAAAGTAAATGTAGTAAAAGACAAAGAATTAGAACAAAAATTAAATATAAAAAAACTTGTAAAAAAAGGAGATAAAATCTTAATTCAAGTAAAAAGAGATGCAACCAATATAAAAGGTGCAAAAGTTTCAACTCATATAAATATTCCAAGTAGATATTTTGTTCTGATGCCAAATACAGATATAAAGACTATTTCTCAAAAAATAACAAACAAAGAAGAAATTGATAGGTTAAATAATATATTAGAAAAGATTTTACCTAAAAATTTTGGAGCAATTATAAGAACTTCTGCAGAAAATAAAACTAAAGAAGAATTAGAAAAAGATTTAACAAGTGTAATTGAATTATGGAAAAAGATAGAAAAAGCTGCTAAAGAAGATAGATGTAAAGCACCATCTGTTTTATATGAAGGACAAACTTTTATACAAAAATTGTTGATAGATTTGGCAGATTCAGACATTTATAAAATAACCGTAAATGACAAAAAAATTTTTGAAGAAGTGAAAAATGAACTTAATGATTTAGGAGAAAACAGTATTGAGCTTGAACTTAAAGAAAATGAAAATATTTTAAAAACTTATGATATAGAGGAACAGATTCAAAAATCAAAACAAAGAAAAATATGGCTTAAATGTGGAGGATTTATAACAATTGATAAAACAGAAGCTTTAACAGCAATAGATGTAAATTCCGGAAAGTATATTGGAACTAAAAGTCTAGAACAAACAGTTTTTAAAGTAAATAAAGAAGCAAGCATAGAAATTGCAAAACAATTAAGATTAAGAGATATTGGTGGAATAATAATCATAGACTATATTGATATGGAATCAGAAGAACACAAAAAAGAAATAATAGAGATACTTGAAGAAAATTTCAAAAAAGATAGATCAAAAACTCAAATTGTAGGATTTTCAAAGTTAAATCTTTTAGAAATGACAAGAAAACATATGAAAGGAGGAGAATAGATTATGCCTATAGTACCATTTATTGTTGGAGTTATAATATTATTCGTAATTTTAAAAGTATTATCAATGCCTATGAAGATAATAGTAAAATTTCTTATTAATGCATTAGTTGGAGGAATTGTAATTTACGTACTTGATTTATTTGGAGTAGGACTTGCACTTAATTGGATAACATCACTAATTGTAGGATTTTTGGGAGTCCCAGGTGTAATAATAGTTGCAATTTTGCAATTTGTATTGAAAGTAATTTAAGTAAATGTAAATAAAAATATAGAGAAAAAGCAAGAATATTTATTTAAAAGAGCTGCACATCGAAGAGTGACGTAAGCCACCAACCGTAGCGAAACGAAGGACGAATGGCACAATCTACCATGTCATATTTAATGGAGATTGTGCCAGCAAAGCTCTTGCAAAATAAATATTCTTGCTTTTTCTTATATTAAATTTATATTAATGTCACAATACAAGGCACAATCAAAGAGAATACGGCTAATACAGAAATTACGATTGCAGCAGGTTTATTAGAATTTTCTTTATATTCAAAGATTGCATAACCGAATGGTCTTATAAAACGTGTATGCACTTAAAATTATAATACTAAATAGCATATAAACCTCCTTATGATACTAAATAGCTTGACTTAATATTTACGTTACAATTAACTTTAAAGAAAGAATTTTTGTAATTGCCAAGCCAGTTATATTTTTCCCACTCATCCCAAGTCCAAAAGTATTTTACAGCATATCTACCAAATAAATCTATATCAGAACCAAAATCTTTAGAAGTTTTATATAAATAATTTTCCATTTGAGATTTTAAATATGAATTTGCATATTGCTCTATCATTTTTAAATTTTCCTCTTTGAAATAATCTGAATTTTCGTCTACTGATAGAATTCTTGCTGTGAGTTTTACATCACATGTGATGTAAGGCGATCCATTAACCAATTTCACACTATTTTTAGTTCTTTCTCCTAAGTTTAAATATAAATCAATTGGCACATCTGAATTAAAAGGACTAGGAATAGTTAGAATGCATTCTTCCATATCAGACGTAACTATTAAATGACATAAAGTTTCAATAGAAGAAAGCTCTCCGACTAAAACATCATTTTTAAATACAGCTAGTCCAACAACATCAATATTTGCAGATGAAGAAGAATTATCTCCCGATGTAGCAGTTGTTTCTCCAGCAATTGTATCTGTATCAACCGCAGAAGCTCCAGAGTTACTGCTATATTCTGTAATAGAACCTAAAACAGCACATGCTTCTCCAAAAGTATCAGTTAATCTATCAAATACATCAGCTATTGTAATATCAACAGTGTAACCTGTATATCTGCTTGATGTTGCAATTATTTCATAATATTTTGCAGTAATGCTTTCAATTTCAGATTTTGATTCAGACAGAAACTTTTCTGCTTCACAACGTGAAATTATTACATTACAGTCTGGCCTAAATTGAACATTATTCATTAATGTAAAAATAATATCAGAAATTCCGCCTTTCACAGGCTATTTCTTCTGAAATAACTAAAACTTTGCAATGAGACAAATTAAGCTTTTTACTAACGAAACTATTTGCAAGGCTTATTCCAGATTCTACAGAAGAACTTTCTATAGAATCTATAACAGTATCAGGAGATGAAGAAGAATCTGAGTCAGAAGAGTTTTTTGAAGGTATAGAAAGCTGAAAACTTATTTTAAGGTCATTATTTTCTCCGAACATCTATGCCCATTGCCACAACATAAGCCATGTCATTTATGTCTTGCTTTGCATAATATCCACTTACTGTAAAGCTTACCAAGATTACTATTACAAGTATTATACTAAATTTATTCAAGTGTAGCTTTTCTCCTTTCTATCTTCTCTTTTTTTCTTTAAGTACGCGTATATCAAAATAAACATTGTTATAAAGAATACAAAAATTATTGAGCCATATTTATATATTGTTCCATCAAAAAAATTCACATCTGCAATACTTCTAGGTATAATACTTATTACATAAAGAATGGCCCCAAAACAATATGCAAGTTCTTTTTCATGTTTAATATTTGCAATTTTTTTAAAACTAGTTAAACTAAAGTGAGTAGTAATTGCTAAGTAATTGAAAATTGACATTATCCAAATTAATATAAAAATTGCATCAATTCTTTGTATAAATGTTCCTAAATTTACTCTTCTTGAAAGTATATATATTGATAATGTATTATTTATATTTGTTATTGAAGGAATTAGAAAAAGAAGAGCAATAACTCCTAAAATAAGGTATATAAAATATACAATGATTGATATAAGAGTAGCTTTTTTGAAAGTTTTGCCGGATCCTATAAAAGGTATTAAAAAGGGAGCAACTATTATACTGCTAAATGCAAAAATATTTCCAAGTCCAGATAAAAATGTATCTGATATACCATAGCCCAAAACAGGAAGAGCTCTTTCTGGAACGAAATCTGAACCACATGATACAAATATTATTATCATACTGATTAATATTATAGGAATAGTAATTAATGTAACTCTTGAAATAGCTTTAAAACCTAATAAATTCATTATAACGGTAATTGCAACAAACATTAAAACAACTATTTCTAAATCAATATTTGGAAAATATATTAAAGCAAGACTTTCTGCAAGTGTTCTTATTACAAAACCAGAAATAGTAAGAAAATATATACAAACAAGAATACCAAATCCGATTTTTAAGAATTTTCCACCAGCATATTCGCAAATATCAAGAAGGTCTTTTCCGTCAAAATATGAAAATATTTTGCTTGCAAAGTAAAACAATATCATAGAGATTGCAAAAACATAAACTAAGTTTAAAATCGTTGCAGATCCAGTTTTCAAAATTAAATGGTTTGGCATGTTTAAAATTATATGTGAAATCATAACTGTTATAATTATTGAAGCGGCATGCAAAACTCCAATTTTTGTTTTTTCCATTTTTTAAGAAACCTTCCTTTCTTTAATATTTCCACTTTCTACTGATTTGATCTTCTTTTAAAGGCTTTTTAGTATGCAAAAATTCTTTCCTTTCTTCTCTTTTCCAAAGAGGAGGTAGCAGGTAACCTTCTCCATTGTCTTTAGATATTGGAGCATAAGGACTTAAATAAGAAACTCCAAAAGAATTAACACTTGCAAGTATTGTAATATGTGCTACAAAGCAAAAGGCAATTCCTAAAAAACCTGCAAAATAACCAAAGATTACATAAGCAAATCTAGCAAGACGAACATGAAAACTAAGTGAAAAGTCTGGAACGGCAAACGCAGTTATTCCAGTTATTGCAACGATGATTACAAGTATTGGACTTACAATATTCGCTGTAACTGCAGCGTCACCTAGAACTAAAGCTCCGAACTATACCAATTGCTTGCCCAAGTGGTGCAGGAACTCTTACGCCTGATTCTCTAATTAATTCCAATGAAATTTCCATTATAAAAATCTCGAAAATAATAGGAAAAGGAACGTTGCTTCTTGATGAGACTATTGCAAAAAGTAATTCAGTTGGAATTAATTCTTGATGAAAAGTAGTAATTGCAACATAAAGTCCAGGAAGTAAAAGTGTTATAAAAAGAGCAAGTAGTCTTATTGCTTTTAACATATCTGCAAATTGATATTTTAAGTTTTTATCTTCAGCAGAAGTTAAAAAGTCTAATAAAACACCAGGAGCAACTAAGGCATATGGAGTTCCATTTACTATAATCCCAACTCTTCCTTCTAGTAAATATGAAGAAAATCTATCTGGTCTTTCAGTTGATATTAGTTGTGGTACACTAAAACTAGAATCTTCTATTAATTGCTCTAATTGTCCGGAAGATATTATATAATCAACGCCAAGATTATTAATTCTGTATTTAATTTCATTTACTAATTTTTCATTTGCAATATCTTTAAGATAGCAGATAGCAATTTTTGTTCTACTAATTTTACCAACATCAGCGTCTTCTATTACTAAATTCTCATTGTTTACAAGCCTTCTAACAATTGAAGTATTTGTACGAATTGCTTCAACAAAGCCTTCTTGTGAACCACGAATTATATTTTCGTTGTCAGGATGAGTAATAGAACGCTTTTCAAAACCTTTTGCATCTATTACAAATGCAGTACTTAAAGTATCAACAAAAAGTGCAGAATTTCCTGCATTTACTTTCTGAATCACTTCTGAAAATTTAGTATCTTTTGAAACATCATTTTGAGGAACAAGACATTCCATAAGATAAGTTGCAAGATCAAACTTTTTAACTCTTCTTACAGTAACATTATTAGTAACAGCAGTTGATATAACATCTGGATCTGATTTATTTAAATTTGATGAGTTTCTTAACATTAAAGGCTCAATAACAAATTTATTAATTGATTCAGAATCTATCATTCCATCAATGAAAAGCAAGAAAGCAGAGTATTGTTTTCCTTTAATATTTATATAAAATTCACGAATTTTAATATCACTATTAATTTTAAAGGAATATTTTGATTTAATGTATTCTTTATTTACATCAAGAGATGGAAAAATATTATCATTATTTTGATAAGTATTTTTAGTCTCTTGAGATTTATCATCTTTATTTGCTTCTGGTAAAATGAAACTATAATTATTTTGCTCTTTGTAAGATATTAAATTAACCAATTTATTAAGAATTTTCATAATAAGGTTATTATTTCACAAAAAAATATAAATATGTATAAAAATGTAAATTGAAACAAAAAAATAGCATAAAAATATGCTATTAAAATTGATATGTAAATTATCCTAATTTTTCAAATCTATCAATTGCTTCAACATCTTTGAAATACGGAGAATCAAAGAAGTCTTTAAGCTCTATATTAAAACCTTCACAAATATGGATAATAGAACTAATTGTGGGTTCTTTAACTTTACCACGTTTAAAATCACTTATAATGGAGTTAGAAATTCCTGCACGATAAGAAAGTTTATAAACAGATAGATTATTCTGCTCTAATAATTCCTTTATCCTTAAATTAATGGCTTCTGATAATAGCATTTTCATCCTCCTATAATAAGTATAGCAAAATTATTTTAAAACATATTCGGATCATACCGAATAAAAATGCTTTTTATTACATTTCTATTACATTTCCTTTACATTTATATGTAATTTGTTGACCTAAATAAAAAAATGAATTAAAATAAAATTAGTATTCGGATATTTCCGAATGATGATCTTTTTAAATATTCTTTCAAAAGGAAAAAACGAAGGAGGAAGAGAAGTGAAAAGAAATAAGAACTTAAGAAAAGAAGAAGGAATAACATTAGTTGCACTAATCATAAGTGTAATAGTATTAATAGTGCTTGCAGCAGTAACACTAATTATATTTAATCAAGATAAATTGACAGATAGAACAATATCATCATCAGTAGAAACACAAAAATCATACTATCAAGAAGTATTAGATGTGATATCATTTGGACTACTTCCAGAAAAAATGCCAGAAGAATTTGCAGGACAAGGATTAAGAGGGGAAGAATATATAGATGAATTTAAGGCAAAAGTAGAAGCAGAGCCAGGATTTAAAAATGCAAAATCAGTAAGAAAAGTAGAAGATGGAACGAAGTTAAGAATAGTAACAAAAGAAGGCTATGTATATGAAGTAACAGATGAAGGAGTAAAATATGTAGGAAAGCAAGGAGATACAGGAACACCGCCAACGCTAGCAGAAGCAAGTATAAAGTTTAAAGAAGAACCATCAAGTTGGACAAAAGGAATAGTAAAAGTAACGATAACTACGAAGGCAGAAGGATATGAATTGCAATATGCGACAAGTGAACCAGATAAAGTAACATCATGGAAGACATACAAAAATCCAATAGAAGTAAAAGATAATGGACTAATATATGCAAGAATAATAAACGAATTAGATGTAGCAGGAGATTATGCAACAGAGAATATAAAGAACATAGATAAATTAAATCCAAAAGATTTTGCTGTAAAATTAATAGAAACGACAACAAATAGTATAACAGTAGAAGGAAAGACAGAAGATAGAGAAGAGATAGCAACAGATGGATGCAGTGGAGTAATTACATATAGGTTTAGTAGAGATGGAGGAGCAAGCTGGGAAGGAACAGAAGAAGCAAAAGAAGGAAAAGCAGTATATACATTTGAGAGATTAACCCAAGGAGCAACATATGAAATAGTAATAGAAGCAGAAGATAGAGCAAAAAATACAACGAGAACAGAAGTAAGTAGCCTAACAGTAAATACAATACCAGGAGGAGGTACAGACGACGAATTAAAAACAGGAATAATAACATTTGCAAATAATCCATCAGAAGATACGAAGACAAGTGTAGAAGTAACCATAAGTAAAGATGCAAAAAGAAAAGAAGAATTATCAGCATTTAGTATAGAGTATACAACAGGAACACCAGAAGGAACAAAATGGACAGAAATAGCAGATGGTGGAACAATGACGATGGCACAAAATGGATTGGTATTTGCAAGACTAAAAGATAGTACAGGACAAGTAGGAGATTATGCAACACATAATGTACTAAACATAGATAAGTTACAACCAAATGACTTTACACCAACAGTAACAGCAACAACAACAAATAGTATAACAGTAAAAGGAACAACAACAGATCCAGAAGACTCAGAAAACAAGAAAACAGGAATTTCAAAATACTACTTTAGTACAGACGGAAGTACGTGGTTACCAACAGAGGGAGTAACACCAAGTTCAGATGGATCTGCAACATATACAATACAAAACTTAAAACAAGGAATAAGCTACAACATAAAGATGAAAGCAGTAGATAAAGTAGGAAATGAAAGAATAACAACAAATGCAGCGGTACAAAAAACAGGAGAAGTACCAAGTGGAAAGACAACAGGAGGAGTAAATTCAGGAATAATAACATTTGCAAACAATCCATCAGCAGATACAAAGACGAGTGTAGAAGTAACGATAAAGAAAGATGCAAGCAAAGCAGCAGCATTTAGTATAGAGTATACAACAGGAACACCAGAAGGAACAAAATGGACAGAAATAGCAGATGGTGGAACAATG
>CANPWU010000007.1 GCA_947584805.1 uncultured Clostridia bacterium
TAGCTAAGTATAGATGGGATAAACGCTGAAAGCATCTAAGTGTGAAGCCCACCCTAAGATAAGATATCCCACAACGTCAAGTTGGTAAGATACCATGAAGACTACATGGTTGATAGGTTGGAGGTGTAAGTGTAGAGATACATTAAGCTGACCAATACTAATATATCGAGGGCTTAACCACAGTATATATGGTTATATTTGGTTCAATTTCATCTATGCAGTTTTCAGTGTACTTAAAAAACTTTTAGAAATTATGTATTAGCTATTGATTTTTTGGAAATAATAGGTTATAATACTAAAAGTACGTTGAAAAAGTTAGAAATAACTTTTAATATTAATTTGCATTATATATAATTAGTTTCTAATTATATGTATATATTCTTCTAGTGACGATTACATAAGGGTAATACCTGTTCCCATGCCGAACACAGAAGTCAAGCCTTATGTGCTGAAAATACTTGCGGATTTCTCTGCTGGAAAGATAAGTGTCGCTAGATTTTATATTCCTCGTTAGCTCAGTCGGTAGAGCGCTCGGCTGTTAACCGATAGGTCGCCTGTTCGAGCCAGGCACGAGGAGCCAAAATATAAACACCCTTAAATGTTACTAAATAAGCATTTGAGGGTGTTATTTCCATTTATGAGGAGGTTTAAATATATGAGTGTGTACAAAGATAAGAAAAGTTTAGTAATTTACTTTTCAAGAGCTGATGAAAATTATGCAGTAGGATATGTTAATAAAGGAAATACAGAATATATTGCAGAATATGTAAGGGATATTATAGGTGCTGATTTATTTAAAGTAGAACCACTTGTACCTTACAACAAAAAGTATAATATTTGTATAGAAGAAGCAAAGCAAAGAGTAGGAAATGCTCCTATAAAAAATAAAATTAACGATATTACTAAATATGAAGTGATTTATATTATGACTCCAGTATATTGGGGAAGCTATGCTCCTGAAATAGAGACAGCAATAAAAAATTTAGATTTTACAGGAAAAATAATAAGAGTAGTAACAACTCATGAAGGCTCAGGACTTGCAAATGTTGTTAAAGATATTAAAAATATTTGCAAGGGAGCTAATGTTTTAAATGATAGTATTGCAATAAAAGGAACAGAGTGCATTAGTGCTAGAGATAAAATAGAAAAATGGCTTTAATTAAAAAAATTAAAAAAACACTTACATAAATTTTTAAATTGTGTTATAATATTTAAAGATTAATAAGAGATATTTTAATAGTGTGTAGTCTTTTAAAGGCGTAAGTCCAGCTTTTAAAAGATTATATACTATTTTTTTATGTCTTATAACTTATGGGAGGGATCAATTTTTATGAATGAACAAAGCACAAACAAAATGGCAAGTACGCCAATGAAAAAGTTATTTTGGAAGATGGGCTTACCTATGATAATATCAATGGTATTACAAGCATTATATAATGTCATAGATAGTATATTTGTAACAAATATGGGAGAACAAGGAGCTATTGCAAATCAGGCATTAACTATTGCATTTCCTATTCAAATACTTATTATAGCAGTAGGAGTTGGAACAGGAGTAGGTTTAAATGCACTTCTTTCAAAAAGTTTAGGAGAAAGGAATACAGAAAAAGTAAATAAAGTTGCAGGAAATGGAATATTTTTAAGTTTATGTTTATATATAGTATTTTTATTATTTGGAATTTTTGGATCAAAATGGTTTATTTCGCTTTTTGCAGGTGGAAATGAACAAGTCATATCTATGGGAACGATATATTTACAAATATGTTGTTCACTATCAGTTGGAGCTATTGGATTTACGGTGTATGAGAGACTTTTGCAAAGTACAGGAAAAACAATGCTTTCAACAATAGCACAAATATTAGGAGCTGTAACAAATATAGTATTAGATTATGTATTTATTTATCCATTAGAAATGGGGGTAGCAGGTGCAGCTTGGGCAACAGTTATTGGACAAATTGTTTCATTACTAGTTGCTATGATATTCCACTATAAATTAAATAAAGAAATAAATGGAAATCCAAAATATATTAGACCAGAATTAAACTTAATAAAAGCAATTTATAATATAGGTATTTCAGCTGCAATTATGCAGGGATTACTTTCAGTTATGATGGCAGGAATGAATGCTATTCTTGGAATGTCAGAGGCTGATCCTACAATATTAGTAGGTTCATTTGGTATATATTATAAAATACAACAAATTGCATTATTCTCAGCATTTGGTTTATCAAATACTATAATTTCAATTTTATCATTTAACTATGGTATGAAAGATAAAGAAAGGATAAATGATTGTATTAAATATGGAATTATTGATACAGTTATTGTGACTTTAATATTAACTTGTATTTTTGAATTGTTTGCTAAACCAATTTCAAATTTGTTTGGACTTACTGGAGGAAACACAACAGAAATAATAGAAATATGCACAATAGCTTTAAGAATAGCAAGCATAGGATATGTATTTATGGGCTTTTCAGTTGCAGTACAAGGCATATTACAATCAATAGGATATGCTTTAAGACCTTTAATAATCTCATTATTAAGACTAGTTGTATTTGTGTTCCCGATAGCATATTTATTTACATTATCTGATAATGTAACCAATATTGTTTGGTGGACTTTCACAATTGCAGAAATTTTAACAGCGATAATCTCGGTATTTATATTGAAAAAATCTTACAAAGAAAAGATAGAAAGATTAAACATAATTAAAGAAAATACAAAGAGAAGTGAGAACCTTATTATATCTATTGCTCGTGAACATGGAACAGGTGGAAAAGAAATAGCTAGACAAGTAGCTAAAAAATCAGATTTAAACTTTTATGATAAAGAGGAAATTAAAAATTTTGCTTTGAATAATGAATTAATTGATAAAAATACAAAAGAGAATGAATTATATAATTTCTTTTTATCATTGGATGCAGAAAAAGATTCAATAATTAAACAATCAGAAACAATTAGAAAAATTGCACTAAATGGAAATTGTGTTATTGTAGGTAGAGGGGCAGATTATATATTAAAAAATAGTCCAAATGTAATTAGAATATTTTTATATGCACCACTTGAATATAGAATAAATAAAATTAAAGAAATGTATAATGATACTTATGATGAGGCAAAAAAACATGTAGTAAATTCTGATAAATCAAGAGCTTCATATTATGAAGTTATTACTAATAAAAAGTGGGGAAATAAAGAAAATTATGACTTATGCTTAAATTGTGATATTGGAACTGAAAAAACCGTAGATATAATTTGTAATTATATTAAAAATGCAAGAGAAATTAATAAAAAGAATCAATAAAAGTAGTTTAATAAATTACAATAAGTAGGACAGATAATTGAAATTATCTGTCTTTTATTATATAATCTTAACAATAATTAGCAATATTAAAATTTATAACATTAAAAATAAGAAAGGGAAGATCAGAAATGATAATAAATACGGGAATGAGAACTGATATACCGGCTTTTTATTCTAGTTGGTTATTAAATAGAATAGAAGAAGGCTATGTTTATGTTAGAAATCCATATTATAAACATCAAGTAACTAAATATAGTTTAAATCCCAATGTAGTTGATTGTTTAGCATTTTGCACTAAAAATCCACACCCTTTAATATCTCATTTATCAGAACTAGACAAATACAAGCAATTTTGGTTTGTAACAATTACACCATATGGAAAAGATATAGAGCCAAATGTACCAGAAAAAAAGCAAGTAATTGCTGATTTTAAGAAGTTATCAGAGCATCTTGGGAAAAATGCAGTTGCAGTTCGCTATGATCCAATATTTATAAATGAAAAATTTGATGTAAATATGCATATTAAATGTTTTGAAAAATTATTAAGTGCGCTTAATGGTTTTACTGAAGATTGTACTATTAGTTTTTTAGATATGTATGAAAAGGTAAAAAGAAATGCACCTAATTTGAGACCACCAACAAAAGAGGAACAAATACGAATTGCAGAAGCATTTTCAAAAATAGGAAAACAAAATAATATTATAGTACATTCTTGCTGTGAGAAAAGTTTTTTAAAAGATTATGGCCTAGATATAACTGGCTGTATGAGTAAAGAAATAGTTGAAAAAGCAATAGGAAATAAATTAAATGCACCTAAAAGTCATAGTAAAAGAGAAGGTTGTGCTTGCTTATTAGGAAACGATATAGGTGCATATAATACTTGTGGACATTTGTGTAAATATTGTTATGCAAATGCAAATGTTGGTCTAGTTAGGGAGAATATAAAAAAACATAATCCTAATTCTCCATTTTTAATTGGAGAATTGGAAGCGGAAGATAAAATAACAGAGGCAAAACAAAAAAGCTGGCTTAATATAGATAATCAGATTAGTTTTTTAAGTTAGGGATAAATTGCAGGTGTGTTAATGTCATATATGCAAGTGGTTATTTACAATTATTTACTCATTTGATATAATTTAGCTAAAACAAATAGAAATTTGTGTTGGAGGTAATTTTATGAATTTTAAAGGAAAACAATTAAAAGCCAAAATATTCTTAATTTTAAGTCTTGTATTTGCAATTTTAACATTGATTGGTGGATATATGGTAATCACTCATAAACTAGACAATGCGGGATATTCTGTTATACCAATGTTGTTTGCTATAACATTTAGTGTACTTTATAGAAATAGCCAAAAGGATAAAGAATAATATAAATAACTATTTAAAAAATTATCGATATAAAAGAGATAATATTATATACAAAAATAGAATAGTAGGTTAGGGATGATAAAAATAATGAAAAAAGTACGAATATTCCTTTTAATAATTATATTAATTATTGCAATATCAGTATTAGCCATATTTTTATATTATAAAATTGAAACTACAAAGAAAGTATATTATGCAGAAGATTTTGGAATAGAGATAGTTAAAAGTGAAACTGATTTTGATAATGATGGAATAGATGATTATACTGATATTTTACAAGGTGCAAAAATTGAAGCGGAAAATAAACCTAAATACAAAAGTGCATATTATAACGGTGGGTATCCGCCAGATGATGAAGGAGTTTGTACAGATGTTATATGGAGAGCATTAAAAAATGCAGGATATTCTTTAAAAGATATGATCGATGAAGATATAAAGAATAATGTTGATGCTTATTCAAGAGTGAATGGTAAGCCAGACCCTAACATAGATTTTAGAAGAGTACCAAATTTAAAAGTATATTTTGAGAGAAATCATATTTCTTTAACAACTGATTTATCTAAAATAGAGGAATGGCAACCTGGGGATATTGTTATATTTGGAAGTAAACATGTAGGAATTATATCAGATATAAGAAATAAAAAAGGAATTCCATATTTAATACATAATGCAGGACAACCATTAAGAGAAGAAGATAGACTAGAAAGTTACAGTGCATATCAACCAATTACAGGGCATTACAGAATGAAATAAAATTTTTGTAATATCTAAAATGAAAATAAGATAAAATATTAATTTGCTTTTAAAGGCAGAAAAATAGAAGGAGAAATAAATATGGGAGTATCAAGTATTTTTTCATATCTTAAAGAATTTGTACTACTAGGAATATTTATAATTATATTATTTCTAATAGGATATTTTGTAATATATAAAAAGGTAATGAAAGGAACAAAAACAATTGACAATAAAAAAATGATACTATATGGAATAACTATAGTATATTTGGTTATTGTTTTTGGGGCAACATTTTTAACTAGAGGAAATGCTTATAAAGAAATAAACTTACATTTATTTAGCTCATATAGAGAGGCTTGGAACAATATGACAGACGTATTATCTAGCAATATTATACTTAGAAATAGTATTTTAAACATACTACTTTTCATACCTTTTGGATTTTTATTACCTATATATTCAGATAAGTTAAAAAAGTTTTATAAAGTTGTAGCAATAGGATTAGCTGTAACTTTGATAATAGAAATTGTACAGTATATAACTAATATGGGAATATTTGAAATAGATGATGTATTTAATAATACATTAGGTGTTTTAATTGGATATTGCACGTTTATGATATTTAACAATATTATAAAAAAAGAAAATAGAAAATATATTTTTGCTTATGTTTTGCCTTTTGTATTTGTAATAGGAACACTTATCAGTTTTAATGTTATTTATCAAAAGCAGGAGCTTGGAAACCTACCATTAGATTATACATATAAAATAAATTTGAAGGATGCTAAAATAGAATGCAATGTAGAACTTTCAAAAGAATCAAGTTCACAAAACATATATCATACAAAAATACTAACAAAAGAGGAAACAAGAGATATAGCCCAAAAATTGTTTGAAAAGAATGGGACAAGCATAAACTTAAATATGGTAGATTTAAATGAAGAGGGAGATAATGCAATATATTATTCAAAAGATCATAAGCAAAATATATGGATAGATTATAAAGGAGGAAAATATAGGTACAATACAGGATCGAAAAGTGGATTAATGATAGGATTATCCAAGAATCAAAATAATGAAAAAATAGAAGCAAGTACACAAAATGGAATAGCACAAGAGATAGATACAACTGGTATCAAAATACAAGGTGCAAGTAGAGAAGAAATAGAAGAAGTGCTAGAAAATTCTGGAATAGAAGTTCCAGACAATGCAGAGTTTGAAGAAAAGAGCGGTACTTATATTTTTACAGCAGATATGATTACAAATGGCAATACTGTAATAGATGGAGATATAAGATGTTCATATTATATAGATAGAACAATAGATGACATTTCAAACAATTTGACTACTTATGAAAGAGTAAAAGAGAAGGAGATAATAAGCGAAGAAGAAGCATATAAGCAAATACTGGAAGGGAAATTCAAATATTTTAGTTTAAAACTAGAAAAGATCAAAAATTTAGTAATAGAGAACGTCAAATTAGATTATGTTATAGACACGAAGGGATATTATGTACCAGTATATGTATTTGAATCAAATATAAATAACAAAGATGGTGAGATAATAATTAAAGCTCTTAATTGAAGTTAATATACTTTTATATGAGAAATAATAGGTTATTTTATATAAAATGGCTTATGAAAGTATAATAATATATTAGATAACAAGTGTACAAGGAGATAAAAAATATGTTGATGTATGAAGAATCAAAAATACTAATTATGTTAGCAATAACAGTAATAACAATTATAATATGTTCAGTATATAATTGGTTAAAACCAAAAAAAGATGAAGAAAAAATAAACAAAATATCATGGAAACCTATTTTAATAGGAATATTTATAATAATTAGTTCTTTTATAATAGTTTTGTATGAAATAGCTGAATATAAATATTCAATTTCTATCGATCCATACTTTGGAAATATACTTATATGCATAAAATATATAGCATATTTTATACTTATGGTTAGTGCATTATGTAGTACTTTTTGTTATAGAAAATATAAAAAAGTATTACCAGTATGGTTAAAGACAATTTATATTATAGGTGTTATATTTTTAATTGTTTTATCAGTATATATATATCTACATATTATTCAAACAATGGGAGATGCTGTTGAAATGAAAAGATAGAACCTAAATATTTTTCATTAAGTTTTGAGCAGGGGTTGATGCATTTAAAGAAAATTATATTTATCTAAAAAAGTACTTTATTTGTTAATTAAACTTCTAGTATGTGTTAATTTAATATAATATTTGTTATTATTTTTTTGAAAGGAGAATAAAAATGGATCAAATAAAAATTGGAAATTTTATTTCTTTGTGTAGAAAGAATAAAAAATTAACACAAGAGGGTCTAGCAGAACAGTTAAATGTAAGTGCAAATGCAGTAAGTAAATGGGAAAGAGGAGTGAATCTCCCAGATTATTCTAATATGCAAGTTTTATGTGAGGTTTTAGGAATATCATTGAATGAATTTTTTGCAGGAGAATACATAAAAGAAAATGAGCTTGAAAAACAATCTGAAAGAAACATTTTAGGTATTTTAAAATTTACTAATGAAAAAGATATAAAATATAAAATTTTAATTATAGTTATTTCAACACTACTAGTCATTTCATTTGTGATATTAGGCAAAAATGCACTTGTTAAATTTGGATTTATGATGAATGATAATTTGAAATATTCTCAAATATACATAGCAGGAGAAGGTAATATAAAAGGAAATGTTGATGTAAATAAATATGAAAAATTAAATATTGATTATGAGGTAGGTGCAAATAAATATGGTGAAGCAGTATTTAAGAATCCTAATAAGGCGTTTAAAAGATTAAAAAAAGATTATTCAAAAGGAATCAAACTAATTCAAAAAGAATATCATTTATTGCCTCTAACAAATTTTACCTATAAAATGTATAGCATTTATGGATGGCAGGTAACAACTGGAACAGACGAAGAAAAAGAACAAGCCAGATTTGTATCATCTTTTATGGATATTTATGAAAATAGTTTTAATAGTTATTTTTTTAATAATTAGATTATAAGCATAGCTATTGCTTAATTATGTAAAATATGCTATAATATATACGAATAACTAGCCAAGTGCTAGAAATTAGGAGGTAAACTTATGTCACTCAAAAGCGAACTCTCTGCTGATCGGAAAAAGAAGATGGCGGATACCCTGATGGCCAAGAAAACGGACCTTGCGGAGATGCCGAAAAAGATCTATGAAGCACTGTTAGAGCCCACTTTTCGCGTTCTCCATGATTCCCATCCACTGGCACGAAAACTGCAAGTAGGAATTACAACGATGGTAAACGGTTTCGAGATCAGCCGTACATTGCCTGAACTTTCCAAAGAAAAAAAAGAATTGCCACAGATGCGGTATACAGGACCTGCTTCTGAAGAGGAAATTCTCAAAGCTCTTTGCGAAAGAGCAAAGGAGTTTGAACTCGAAGCATTACGTGACGAAGAGAGGGACGATAGCGCAGACTTCGTGCTCGAACTGGACGACTAAAGACATTTGAACTCCGAAAATTACCATTTCCCAATTTTGCGTTATGCAAGTTGGGAAGTGGTAATTTTTTGTCATTCGCAATAAAAATTTCCAAAACACATTGACATTGTGTCAGAATTGATGTATTATAATACTGATTATACGTAGAGAAAGGAGAAAGAAAAATGAATCGTTTTGAGGAAAGCAAAGAAGTTTTTAACAAATTGTTTGGAGAATTGCCGGATGCAGAAAAGGAAATAGATCATGAACTTATGGAAATTTTAAGAAGATTTATATTCGGAGATGTATTTCACAGCAGCAAAAAACTAGATATGAAAGAAAGAGAATTAATTACGGTAACGATTTTAGCCGTATTACAAACGTTGCCACAATTATCAGCACATATAAATGCAGCATTAAATGTAGGAGCTACACCTATAGAAGTAAGAGAAACTATTTATCAATTAGCACCTTTTATAGGTTTTCCAAGAACGTTAAATGCAGTTAATACAATGAATGAAGTTTTTAAATCAAGAGAAATTAAGTTACCATTAGAAAATATGGGAACAGTAACAGATGAAACAAGATTTGAAAAAGGGTTTGATATTCAAAATCCAATATATGGAGATGAAATAAAAGAAAAATATCCTGATGTACCAGAAATACCAAAATACTTAACAGAGTTTGGCTTTGGAGATTTTTATACAAGAAAAGGATTAGATATAAAAACAAGAGAATTGCTTGTATTAGTGGGCTTAACAACTATGAGAGCAGATACTCAAATAAAAGCTCATGTTCTTGGAAATATAAAGATAGGAAATTCAAAAGAAAAATTATTAGCTACAATGTTACAATGCTTACCTTATATAGGATTTCCAAATACAATGAATACAATTAATATTATAAAAAGCATATAGAGGTGAGAAAAATGGACGTAAAATCAGCAGATGAAAGAAAAGATGAAATTATAAATGCTTGTGAAGAGTTATATAGGATAAAAAATTTTAAAGAAATAACGCTAAAAGATATAAGCGAAAAAACTACATTCTCCAGACCTTCTATATATAACTATTTTCAGACAAAAGAAGAAATATTTTTAGCTCTTTTAAAAAGAGAATATGAGAGATGGCTAAAAGATTTAGAGAATATATATGTAAAAAATGAAAAATTAGAAAAAGCAGAATTTGCAAAACAAATTGCAATAACGATTGAAAAAAGAGAACAACTATTAAAGTTGCTTTCAATGAACTTATATGATATGGAAGAGAATAGTCGAATGGAGCAATTAGTGGATTTTAAGAAAAGTTACGGAGAATCATTAAGAACAATCAAAAAGTGCTTGGATAAATTTTTTAAAGATATGAAAGAGGAAGAAAAAGAAAAATTTATTTTTTCATTTTTCCCATTAATGTATGGGATCTATCCATATACTCGTGCTACGGATAAACAAAAAGAAGCTATGGAAAAGGCAGAAGTTCCATTCAAGTTCTTTTCAATATATGAAATGGCTTATGAAAGTATAATTAAATTGTTATAGATTTAAAGTAAAGGAGGGAAAGTTTTTAACAAAAGCACATAAATAAAAAATATTTAAGAAAGAGGGAATAATATGAATAAAAAAATAATATCTTTAATTATTGCAATTATTGTAATTGCAGTAGGTGTTAGTATTTGGCTAATTAGTTCTAATAAAGATAACAATAATCTAAATTCAAATGCAAATATAAATGAGAATAATGATATAGCAAATGCAGAAGAAAATACAGCAGATACAGAAATTTCTAGCCGTAAAAAAATAGCAATTATTTATTTTTCTGCAACAGGAACAACAAGAAAAGTTGCAGAATATATAAAAGAGCTAACCGCTGGAGATTTAATTGAAATAGTTCCAAAGGAAAAATATACGGATAGCGATTTAAACTATAGTAATAGCGATAGTAGAGCTACAAGAGAGCAAAACAATTCTTCTGCGAGACCAGAAATTGCAAATAATATTGATGCAGACTCTTATGATGTAATATTTTTGGGCTATCCAATTTGGTGGGGAAATGCACCAAGAATAATTTTAACATTTTTAGATAATCACGATTTAAACGGAAAAACACTTATTCCATTCTGTACATCAGGAAGCTCTGGAATAAGCACAAGTGAAAATTACTTTAAAAATAATTATAAAAATATTAATTGGCTAGATGGAAAAAGACTTGAAGTGTCACAAAGTGAAGTAACAGCTTGGGTTAATAGCTTAAATTATTAAATATTAATAAAACAAAGGAGGATTAAGAATGGAATTTGAGAAAGTTATTAGAGAAAGATTTTCAACTAGAAAATTTAAAAATGATAAGATTAATGATGAATTAATAAATAAAATATTAGAGGCAGGAAACCTAGCACCTACAGCCAAAAATAATCAACCACAAAAAATATATGTAGTTAAATCAAAAGAAGGATTAGAAAAAATAGATAAAGCAAGTCCATGTAGATATAATGCACCAGTTTGTATAATTGTAGCAAGTGATAAAAATATTGCATGGTCAAAAGGTAATTATTCAACCTATGAAATGGATGCTTGCATAGTAGCTACTCATATGATGCTAGAAGCTACAAATTTGGGCGTAGATAATATATGGATAGAAATGTTTGATAAAAATATTCTAAAACAAGAATTTAATTTAGGTACAAATATTGAACCAATATGTCTTATTCCATTAGGATATAGGACTGATGATTGTAAACCTTCACCTATGCACAATAATAGGAAAGATTTATCAGAAATTGTTGAATATAGATAAAAATAATGAGAAAGGAGTTGATGTATAATGGAAAAACATGGAGGCGCATTTGGAATGGGAGAGCCAAATGTAAATTTTGCAAAATATTTTATAGGAAATTCATATTTAAAGCAACTTGCAAAAACGGAAAGTGGAATAGGATTTGCAAATGTGACTTTTGAGCCTAGGTGTAGAAATAATTGGCATATTCATAAGGCAACTAAAGGCGGTGGCCAAGTTTTAATCTGTGTTGAAGGAGAAGGTTGGTATCAGGAAGAAGGAAAATCAGCTCAAAGTTTAAAAACAGGCGATATTGTTGTAATTCCTGCAAATGTAAAACATTGGCATGGAGCAAAAAAAGATTCGTGGTTTAGTCATATAGCAGTAGAAGTACCTGGAGAAAATACTTCTAATGAATGGCTTGATCCTGTTACAGATGAAGAGTATGACAAATTATAATTAAATTTAAATGGAGGGTATTAAAATGATAGAAAAAGTAGAAAGTATAAAAAAACAAAATCGTTTAGTAGAGGCTTTAACAAGCACAAAAGGAAAATATATTGTAGGAACCTTGCTTTTAAGTGGAATAGGTATAGCTTTACCTAGAATATTCCATATTCTTGCAGGAGCAGATGCAGGGGCTACATTTTTACCAATGCACATTGCGGTTTTAATTGCAGCATTAATTTTTGGTGGAATTAGTAGCAGTATAGTTGCAGGAAGTTCAGTTATATTTAGTTATTTATTAACTGGAATGCCAGCTTTAGCAAGACTTCCATATATGTTAATAGAACTTGTGATTTATGCGGTTTTATTAAGTGTTTTAAATAAAAAATTTAATTCTTATGTATCTCTAATTGCAACAATTATTTTAGGTAGAGTTCTATATGCAGGAGTATTATTTGCAGCAATTAATGTTTTAGGATTACCTACTTATGGAATATCAGTAATAGATAGTATTGTTACAGGATTACCTGGAATTTTGATTCAATTAATATGTGTACCATTTATAGCAAAAACAATAAAGCAAGGAATTCATTTGGATAAATAAATTAGAAAAAGTAAAAAAATAATAAATAGTATTTCTCTTGTATTATCTAAAAAAATTAAATAAATTCTCTATTTGTGTCTAGTTAAAAAAATAGCAATTCGCTATTTGTGGGGTGTTAATTTTTTTCTTTTTTGCTATTCTTAAAATGAAAGGAGTAAAAAATTATGGATACTGTTAAAATTGGAAAATTTATCGCAGAAAAAAGGAAAGAAAAGAAATTAACACAAGAGAGCTTGGCAGAAAAGCTAGGAGTAACCTCAAAAACAATTTCAAGATGGGAAAATGGAAATTATATGCCAGATATTTCTTTACTAAAACCATTAAGCGAGGAATTAGGTGTAACATTAAATGATTTAATTAGTGGAGAAAAAGTAGATCAAGAGCATTATCAAGAAAAATTAGAAGAAAATATTATTAGCACAATAGATTATACAAACAAAAAAGTTTATGAAAAAAATAAAATAATTGCAGAAATTCTAATGCTTTTTGGCCTTGGACTTATTTTTACTGCATTTACCATATTCCCATCAGAAAGTAGTTGGGGAGCAATTTATTCCATATTCGGACTAATTGTATCTTTAATAGGGTTCTCAAAACTTAATAAGAAAAAATCATATATAAAAAGATTATTTTTAAATTTGGTATATTTTATTTTAGGTTTAGTATTATTAGTAGGAATGGACTATGCAAATGTAAGAATAAATAATGTGGCACCAAGGTTTTCATACTTAATAGAAACAAATGAAAATATGATTATTTATGAATCACCGCTTTGTAATGTTTATAGAATAAATAGAAATACAAAGAATGAGTATTATATAGTTGATACGAAGAAATCTTATACAGAAGAAACTGTACCTGTATCTCCATTTGACAGAGATGAGGCAGGGATTGATAATATTATAAAATTCAAAAATCAATATATAGGAAATAATAGTAATGATAGCCATTTAATAGATAGTTTACCTCTTTCAGAGTATGGATATGTGTTTGAAATAGATTCAGAAAATTTAGGATTAACTATTGACTATCATATTACAGATTGGTATATAAATGAAAATCAATATTTAGAAAAATGTTTATTATATAATTCTGTTGCCATATTTTCTTTAATTGATAATGTTCAAGAAATTACATTTAATTTTAGTAGTAATTCATATACAGTAAATAGAAATCAAATTGAAACTTTATATCCTAATTATAGTGATATAGTAAATGATGAAATAAATAAGGATAATTTTAATAGATATTTGGAAAATAAGATGAATGATAATGAATTTATAACAAGTATTTTTAATAAGATATTTGTTAATTAAAGTGCATAACATGGCAGATAATTAGTTGCTAATTATCTGCTTTTATTATATAATAGCAATAATTAGTAATCTATAAGGGAGAATTAAAATGACTATTGAAGAAGAATTATTTAGAAAAACAAAGATTAATTTTGATAAAATAGTAGAATATGGGTTTAAAAAAGAGAAGTCTTTGTATAAATATTCAAGAAATATTATGAATAATACTTTTAGAGTAGATATTGTAATAGATAATGCAGGAATAGTTAATGGAAAAGTTTATGATTTATCTTTTGGAGATGAATATACTAATTTCCGTATAGAAGATAGTAGTGGCTCTTTTGTAGGACAAGTTAGGGATGAATTTAAAAATTTATTAAAAAATATTAGAAGTAAATGTTTTACTAGAGAAAATTTTATATATGAGCAGTCAAATAGAATAGCGAAAGCAATAGAGGAAAAGTATGGAGATGAACCAGAATTTGAATGGGAGAAGTTTCCGGGATATGCTACATTTAGAAATAAAGATAGTAAAAAATGGTATGGGATAATAATGAATATTGATAAAAGTAAATTGTGTAAAATCTCTACTGGTGAAATTGAAATAATTGATATAAAACTAGATCCAGAAGAGATAGAAAATTTATTAAAGAAAGAAGGATTTTATCCTGCATATCACATGAATAAGAAAAGTTGGATTACAGTTATACTAAATGATACTATATCAGATGAAAATATAATGAAGCTCATTGAAAAAAGTTATTCATATACGGTAGTAAATAAAAATAGTGCCAAAAATGAGTGGATAGTACCTGCAAATCCAAAGTATTTTGATATAGAAAAAGCATTAAAAGAAAATAGCACAATAATGTGGAAACAAAGCACAGATATAAAGGTAAATGATATTGTTTATATTTATGTTGCAAAGCCTTATTCATCAATTATGTATAAATTTAAAGTGATAGAAGTTAATATTCCTTATGAATACAAGGATAAAAATATAAAGATGCAAAAAGTTATGAAGATAGATTTAATAACAAGATATAAAAAAGGGAAATTGTCTTTCGATAAATTAAAGGAATTTGGAATAAATGCAATTAGAGGGCAAAGATATATGCCAATCAATTTAAGCAAATATATAAATGAATTTGAAAAATAGATTAGCAAAGATAAATAGTTGAAGTTATATATTTTTTATGATATTATAGTAAAAAAGTAAGAAAGGAAAGGGGTTAGAATGAGCTTAGTATTAAAAGATGTATCAAAAACATTTGCGGGTAAATTGGTAGTAGATAATATTTCTCTTACTATTGATAAACCTAGTGTATTTGGCTTACTTGGAACAAACGGAGCAGGAAAAACTACAACAATAAGAATGCTACTTGGAATTATTAAGAAAGATAAAGGAGAAATCACTTGGAAAGGTAAAGCGGTAGATAGAAAAAATATTAATTTCGGATATTTACCAGAAGAAAGAGGAGTATATCCTAAAACAAAAATAATTGAACAATTAATGTATTTTGCAGAATTAAAGGGCATGAAGAAAGAAGATGCTTTAAATTCAATTAACAAATGGGCAAAAGAGCTAAAAGTAGAAGAATATTTGCAAATGCCAGCTGAAAAATTATCAAAAGGAAATCAACAAAAAATACAATTTATGACCGCCATAATACATAATCCAGAATTAGTAGTGTTAGATGAACCTTTTAGTGGATTAGATCCAGTTAATACAGAAATTTTGAAGAATATTATAATAGACTTGGTAAAAAACGGAAAATATGTCATAATGTCAGCTCACCAAATGCATACAATAGAGGAATTTTGCACAAATATTTTAATACTAGATAAAGGTAAAACAGTTTTAAAAGGAAACTTAAAAGAGATAAAAGAGAAATATCCAGCAAACAGAGTTCAAATAAATGCAGAAAACTCAATTGATAGTTATATTAAAGAATTCGGATTAGAAATAGAAAACGAGAAAAACAATGAATATACAATAAAAATTTCTGATGAAGAAAAAGCTCATCAATTACTAAATAAATTGGTTTCAAACGGAGTAAAGATTAATAGATTTGAAATAATGAAACCTACTTTAAATGATATATTTATAGAAAAGGTTGGTGAGTAGAAATGAGAAATATATTAACAGTAATGAAATTTACTATCAAAGATATGCTAAGAAGAAAATCTTTTATAATTTCCACTTTGTTAATTTTAGTTATGATTATTGTTGGATTTAATATACCAAATATTATAAAAGCTATTCAAGGAGAAGACGTACAAGAAAAGATACTTATTTCAGATAATGATAATATTTTTAACGGAAACCTAGAAATGCTAAAACAAGCTGATTTAGGTTATGATATAGAGATAGCAAATAGCACTTATGACGAAATAAAGGGAAAAATTGAAAATGAAGAAATTGATTCTGCTATCCTTATTGAGAATGTAAATAATAATATAAATATTAGATACATAGTAGAAAATATAAGCTTTGTGGATAGTGTTCCAGAAGACATTATAGATACTATGAACACAATATATACGAACATGAAAATTGCTGAAGCTATAGGAATAACAGAAGAAGAATGGGCAAATGTAGCACCAAGATTTCAAGTAAATATGGAGCAAACTAGCGAAGAAGAAGCACATGGAAATGTTGCTGTTATAATGCTTATGTCAATTGTGCTATTTTATGCAATATATTTTTGTGCATATCAGGTATCAAGCTCAATAACCACAGAGAAAACATCAAAAATAGTAGAAACATTAGTTACATCAACAAGTCCTAAAACAATAGTGCTTCGGAAAAACGCTTGGAATAGGAGTTGTAGGCTTAATTCAATTAATATTAATAGTTGGAACTGCAGTTATTTCAGCTAATGTTTTTTTAGAGAAAGAAATGATAGAGACGGTATTAGATATGTCAAACATAACACTATATTTAGGTATAATGACAATAATATACTTTGCTTTGGGATATTTAGTATATAGTTTATTATATGCATTAACAGGTTCAACAGTTGCAAAACCTGAAGATATACAATCAGCTAATGGACCAGTTGCAATACTTGCAGTTATTGGATTTTATTTATCATATTTTACTATGATGAACCCAACAAGTGAGTTAAATGCATTTGCTTCATTATTCCCAATATCATCTCCATTTTGTATGCCTTTTAGAATTATGATGGGCTTAGCAAATGGAAAAGATGTAGCACTTTCTATTGCAATTTTGATAGTTACAATATTAGTTATAGCAAAAGTTGCAATAAAGATATATTCAAATGCAATATTAAATTATGGCACAAAAATGAGCTTTAAAGATATAATAAACATCTATAAAGATAAACAAAATTAAAGAAAGGAATTCATTTAGATGACTAAATTAGAAGAAGTAAAAGAAATTCTATACAAAAAAAGAGCTTCATTGGTAGTAGCTTATGAAAATGGAGAAATAAAAGAATATTATCAAGATCGAATAAAAGATATAAAAGATATTTTAAAAGAAAATGAAAACGCTATTCAACGGAGCAATTATAGCTGATAAAGTAATTGGAAAAGTCGCAGGAAGTATTTTAACAGTTGCAGGAGTGAAAGAAATTTATGCAGATGTTATAAGTGAATATGCAATTCCTGTTTTAGAAGAAAATCATATAAAATATGAATATAGAGAAAAAGTTCAATATATTATAAATCAAGAAAAAACTGGAATGTGCCCTATGGAAAACAAATATAAAGATGAAAAAGATATAAATGTAGTTTATAAAGAAATGTTAAATTTATAAGAATGATATATGAGAGTAAGCAAAAGCTTGCTCTTTTTTTATTTATCTTTAGGTAATTGAAGGCAAAATTTGAAGAAATATTATAAAAAAATAAAAATTATCAAAAAAAAACTTGACAAATATATAAAAATAATGTAATATTTTCTTATAAAAATCTATGGTCAATTTTGACTATGAGGTTTCTAATCTGTTTTATAGATGTAGATGAGAGGAAAAAATAGAATATTGTTGTCTCATTTTTAATGAGATTATTTATAAGATTCCTTTTCTAAAGCTATAAAGCAATAATAAAGAAAGGAGTCATTTTTTATGGCAGAATTAATATTAAAAGCGAAAAGCTTTAAAAAAATGGATGATCCAATTAATAAAAAAGAGGGAAATGTAAAGTATGTTTGTTACGTACAAGCAGATACAATCCCTGAAGAAATTTTAAATTGGATGGAAACAAACCCAAGACAACAAAACATGAAAACAACAGTGGCACAGAAGATTACTGAAAGTTTACAAAAGAACGAGAATTTTCACGAATTAAACAGAGGAGTAGTTTTGTCAGCAGCAGAAGTTACTTACGACAATAAAAATGAAGAAGTGAGAATTTTATTTAATGATATGTCTATTCACGGAGATATTGATGGTGGACATACTTTAAGAGCTATTATTAATTTAAAATCAAAAAATATGTTGCAAAAAGATCGTTATGTATTCTTTGAAATATTTACTGGTATAGAATCACCAGTGGAATTAGCATCAGCAAGAAATACATCTACACAGGTTGACCTTAAATCTATTCAAGAATTAGAAAAGAATTTTGAAATTATTAAGGAAGCTATAAAGGATATGAAATTTTCGGATAAAGTTTCATATAAAATGTTTGAACAAGATGAAGAATTCGGAAAGAAAACAATAGATATTAGAGAGATTATTGCAATCTTAATGATGTTTTTCCAAAATGTTTATCCTTGTACAAATAGTGATGGAAGTCTAAACGAAACACAACCAGTAAGATGCTATACTGGAAAAGAGGCAACATTAAAGAAATTTATAGATATAGGAAAAGAAGAAAGAGAAAAAACAATTGCAAATATGAAAGATATCATTGTAGATATTTTTAATATTTGGGATAATGTAGAATGCAATTTTAATGAATATGCTAAATATGCTGGCAAAAAATATTTAAGTAGAAGCTATGCAAAATATCATAAAGACATGGTTCAATCAGTTACTTTAGTTTCTCAAAAGGAAATGGATTATATAGTACCTAGGGGACTTATTTATCCTATAGTTGGTGCTTTTAGAGCTTTAATAGGCATTGATGAGGAGACTTCAAAGTATTATTGGGTAAAGGATCCAAAAGTTGTTTTAGATAAATTAGGAAGCAGATTAATCGGAATTGTTCTAGATGAAAAAACTGATTCACCAGAGTATATTGGTAAAAGCACAAATTTGTGGAATAATTTATTTAAAGAAGTCTATATAGAAGGACACTTGATTAAATAATAACGTAATATATAAAGAGGAAGTAATTGCTATCAATAATTACTTCCTTTCTTCTTATTTTTTTTAGCTATTGAAACACAAAAAACAGCATCTACTGCAAAATAAGTTATTTAGTAAAAAGAAATAAAAAAAATACCAACCAATAACTATCATAAAACCGTCTAAATATTAGAAAGGTAAAATATGGTGATAAGAATGAGAAAAAACCTAAAAATATTTTTTATAATACTTGGCATATTGATTATTTTATGGGGAGCTATATTTTTAACAGATTATATACGAATTGCAAACTTAAAAAAGCCTATATTTGTAATTAAACATGACGAAACAAATTCTATTCCAACAACTGAAATATATTATGGCTTAGGATATATGGCAGAAATTGTTACTTATCCGAAGGCAGAGTCAAAAATAATTCTTAAATCGGATTTATATATGTTTGATAAATTCATTGTAGGAGCAATTAGCGAAAACAACATACATGAGACTAATAATAATGAACCAGAAGAACTTGGAAAAATTATAAAAGTTGATGGAAAGCTATATTATGAGACAGGAAGAGATAATTCTGAAATGTTACGTTGTGGATTAATGGATGGAAATATCACTTCACATGTAAGCTCAAATGAAATACCTAAAAATGATAATGAATCAAATTTTGAAGGTGATTATGGTTTTCAATACGGAAAAGAAGGCACAATAGAAGTTCTTATTGATGATAAATGGATGGTGTTTGAGACAAAAGAAAGCAAAGAAAAACCTAATGTAACAGAATTTGAATTAAGGTATTATGATAAACATCCTATGTGGGAAGAAGATGAAAGAATTCATAAAGTTTTAGATAAATCAGAAACAGAAATGTATGATTATAGTATTTATGTTTGTGATGGTAGCGTAAATGTATTAATAGATGGAGAAGAAATATCTTTGAGGAAAGCTCTAGTAGAAAATATAATTACAATGGAACAAATATTAGAAAAAGCTGATAAAGATCTTAATGAAGGAAATATCACAGGCGACATCTACCGAGATGGTGGAAGTAAAGAATATCACTATGAAAATTATACAATTATTAAACTTAACCGAGAAATGACAATAGATATGACAAATAGAGACGTATATATAGGATCAAAAGACATGAAAGTAGGCAACTTTCCAATATACTAACTCTAAATGCAACCTTTAAATTATTCTGTTAATTATTAATATAAAAAGCAAGAGGTTATTTGATAATTTCTTGCTTTTGTGTTATTATATTTTAAGACAAAGTAATTAGGAGTAAAACATGAATTATAGAATTATTAATGGCTCTATATCTTTTGGAGCTGACACAATATTAGAAGAAATAAATTTTGAAGTTAAAGATAGAGAAAAGGTTGCAGTAGTTCGGTAGAAATGGAAGCGGAAAGACCACTCTTTTAAAAGCACTTGTGGATAATGAACTGTTTTCTGAAGGAATAGGAACAGAAAAATTTAGTATCTACAAAGAAGGTATAAAAGAGATAGGCTATTTAAAACAAATAGATTTTGAAGACGAAAATATAACTATGTTAGACGAGATATTAAAAGTATATAGTGAAATAATAGAAATAGAAAAGAAACTTGAAAATCTAGTTTGCAAAATGCAAGAGGATTCATCAGAAAGTTTGGCTAAAGAGTATTCAAAAACACTTGATAGGTATGAACTTTTAGATGGCTATACATATAAAAAAGAATATGAAACTGCAATAAGTAAGTTTGGATTCTCAAATGAAGACAAGTATAAAAAAATAAGTGAATTTTCAGGAGGACAGAGAACAAAAATTGCATTTATAAAGCTTCTTTTAAGTAAGCCAGATTTACTTATTTTAGATGAACCTACAAATCATTTAGATATAACTACCATTGAATGGCTTGAAGGATATTTAAAAAATTATCCAAAAGCTCTAGTAATTGTTTCACACGACAGAATGTTTTTAAATAAAATCGTAGATAAAATCTATGAAATAGAATATGGAGAAATAACTGAATATTCAGGAAATTATGAATTCTTCGAAAAGCAAAAAAGAATTAACTATGAAAAACAACTAAAAGATTATGAATATCAGCAAAAGGAAATTAAAAGGCTAAATGATATAGCAGATAGATTTAGATATAAACCTACAAAAGCAAAGATGGCGCTTTCTAAACTAAAGCAAATTGAAAGAATGGTAAAAATAGAAGAACCTAATAAGTATGATTTAAAGTCTTTTAGAACTAATTTTGAAATAAGCATGCAAAGTGGGAATAATGTGCTAACAGCCAATAATCTTGAGGTGGGATATAGCACTACATTAGCAAGCTGTTCTTTTAATTTATATAAAGGACAAAAATTAGGAGTAATTGGAGCAAATGGAACAGGAAAATCTACATTGTTAAAAACATTAGTTGGAGAAGTAAACAAAAAAGGTGGAAATTTCGAATTTGGACACAATGTAAAAGTTCGGATACTTTGATCAGCAAATGCTAGGACTAGACCCTAAAAAAACAGTATTTGAGGAGTTCGCAGAAGAATTTCCAAATCTTACAGTTACAGAAGTAAGAAGTAGCTTGGCAACATTCATGTTTACGGGAGATGATGTTTTTAAAAAGATAGAGATGCTATCAGGTGGAGAGAAAGTAAGGCTTTCTCTTAGCAAAATATTAAAAAAGGGACCAAATCTTTTAATACTTGACGAGCCTACAAACCATATGGATATTGTAGGGAAAGAATCTTTGGAAGATATGCTTAAAGAATATAAAGGAACATTAATTTTTGTATCGCATGATAGATTTTTTGTAAATAAAATTGCGGACTGTATTTTAAGTTTTGAAAACGGAGGAGCAAAATTTTACCCTTATGGATATGAATATTATTTAGAAAAAAGAGAAAATGAGGTAGGAGAAGCAGCAGAAGAAAATATTCCAAAAGCTAAAAAGACACCATACGTAAACCCTTTGAAAGAAAAAGACAAATTAGAAAGAAAAATTAAGAAAGTTGAAGAAGAAATATCAAAAAAGGAAGATGAAATACAAAAGCTCAAAGAAGAACTTGCAAATGAAGAAATATCTTCTGATTATGTAAAACTTAGTGAAATACAAGAAAAGATAGATTCCTTAAATAAAGAACTTGAAGAAGATATGATAGTATGGGAAGAACATCAGTCAAAACTTGAAAGTTTTGGAAAAATTTGATATTATTTATTCTTCTCTTAGGCTTAGATTTTATTAATTTTTTTCTAAAAACATTGATTATAATAACTGTATTAGATATAATACATATATATTTTAATTTAAGAAAAGAGGAAGATAGAATGAAAAATGAATTAGTTATAAGAAAATGCAAATCATGTGGAGCATTGGTAAAAGTTTTAGAAGATTGCAATTGTGAATGCAAAATTCAGTGCTGTGGAAGCCCTATGGAAGTATTAGTACCAAATTCAGTTGACGCAGCTGTAGAAAAACATGTGCCAACATATGAAATAGTAGAAGATGAAATATATGTTAAAGTTAATCATGTAATGGAAAAAGAACATTACATAGAGTGGATAAGTTTAGTAAAAGAAAATAAAGAATTCACAGTAAAACTATATCCAGAGCAAAATGCTGAAGCAAGATTTAAGTATATACCAGGATCTACCTTATATGCATATTGCAATAAACATGGATTATGGAAGGCAGATGTTGAATAAAACACAATATGCCATGTAGCTAGAGGTGAGGAAAATAGATAAAAAAGAATTAAAAGAACTATTTTATAGAATTAAAAATGGAGATAAAGAAACAGCAACTGAAGAATTGTATAATAAATACCATAATATAATTTATGGTATTGCTTTTAGTATTCTTAAAAATAAAGATGATGCAGAAGATGCAATGCAAAATGTCTTTATTAAGATATATAATTTAAATACTTCTCTAGTACCAGAAAGCAAAGAATCAACATGGCTTTATACTGTAGCTAAAAATGAAGCAATTGAAATTATTAGGAAGAAGAAAGAAGGTATAGATCTAGAAGATATCTATGAGATAGGAAACGAAGATAATGATTTAGATGAGATTATTGATGAAATTAGCTTCAATGATTTAATTAACAAATTGAGTAACAAAGAAAAAGAAATAATATCACTAAAAATAATTTCTAATCTTTCTTTCAGAGAAATAGCAAATTTACTTGGAGAGCCTATTGGCACAATAAAGTGGAAATATTATACCTCTATTTATAGAATAAAGACATTATTGGGCAATTTAATAATGAGTATATTAGCTTTTCTAAGTGGAGAATTATTATTCCAAAATAAAAGAAGTTCTTCTATTAACCAAATGAATGAAGATACTGTTTTGGATTCAAACACAACATCAGATGCAACCAATAAAGAAAATTCAAGAAAAGAAAACATGCAAATTGAAAATTCATTTTCCGAAGAAAGCAAAAATAAACAAGATGGAGATATAATTTTTGAAACTGAAAATATAACAAACGAAGTGCAAATAGTACAAGATACACACCATAATATAAATTATTTAAAAATGGGAACATTAGGCATATCTGCAATATTTTTAATTGCAACTATAATAACTTTAATTTTCATTAAAAAAAGTCCAACCAAAAGCAAAGAAAAAAACGTCTAAATAATAGAGGATAAAATAATCCAGAATATTTAAATAAATATTACAATTAACAGCTTATGAAATTCGTTTTTTTCGAAGTCCTATATATTAATATTTATTGTCAAACCATATTCTGGGTCTCTCAATCGGGGCTTGACTGCTAAATATTAATATATAGGACTTCTATTAATTTTATTTGCTGTTAATTGTAATAAATAAATTATAAAATAAAAGGGTGGTTTTAATGAACAAGGGATTAAAAAAATTATTAACAGTTTTATTAGTTATTGTATTAGTAGCATTTGTATTTTTAACAATAGATATTTTAAGAGCTAAAAAAGGAAAACGTCCTATGTTTTGTATTCCAAATCCAGCAGGAGCATATAAAGATGGAGGAACAGTAGAATACTTGGGATTAGGATATAAAGTAATAGATTTTAATATGTTAAACGGATATGATGAAGTAAAAGTTGGAACATGGTTTATGGATTATAATGATTTTTTATCAGAATATAAGAAATTTGAAGAAGAACATAAAATTGAAGCCATTTTGCAAGCGGTAGTAGTAAAAGTAAATGAAAAGTCTTTGAGTGTTATGAAATCAGATAACCCACAAGAATTATATAGTGTTAGTTTCTCTAGTGAAGGAAATATTGGTTTTAATCAGGGACAAGAAATTTTAATATATTTTGATGGAATGATAGCTGAAACCTTTCCAGGCCAAATTTCTCATGTAAGCAAAATAGAAATTCTAAAACAAGAAAGTGAAATTGGAATTCCAAACTATGTAATGGCATTTTATTATAGTTCTTTAGATAATGTAAAAGTAACAATAAATGAATTCACAAAGGATGCTTTAACGCTTACAGTTGTTGATACAAATGAATATCCTTATGAATATTTTACTGAATACAATATAAATAAAAAAGTTAAAAACGAAAATTATACAGGAGTTGGAGAAAAGGTAGGAGAAGATACAGAAAATTCTACATCTGGTTTTACTCGGAACAGGTGCAGAATATATTTGGAAAACTCTAGACAAAATAGATAATTCTAAACCAGAAGAGTTAATATATAATTTGCCTATTATGCAAGAAGACGCAAATTATTTAGTGCAAGGTCGTAAGTTTAATTTAAAGCAAAATTATGGTGAATTAGGAGAAGGAGAATATGAATTTACGACATTTGTAAAACGGATCAATTGGAGATTATATAAGAATAAAATTTAATATAACGAGTGATGGCAAGTTATCATATAGTGAACCTATAATTGAAAGATAACATAAAAAATAACCTTACAAAACTGTAAGGTTATTTTTTGTATTTTATGCTATAATAAATTTTAGGAGGGAAAATGATGCAAAAGATATTAATTGTAGAAGATGATGAAAAACTAAGAGAACAATTAGAAATATTTTTAAATAATAATGGATATAAAGCAGAATCTTTAAAAAGCTTTGATAATACAATACAAGATATTATATACATAAATCCAGACTTAGTATTGCTTGATATAAACTTACCAGGAGCAGATGGAGAGTATGTTTTAAAAGAGGTAAGGAAAAAGTCAAATGTGCCAATTATAATTGTAACAAGTAGAGATAATGAAATAGATGAACTATTAAGTATTAATTATGGAGCAGATCATTATATTACAAAGCCATTTAATATACAAATATTACTTGCAAAAATAAGCACACTACTAAAAAGAAGTAATATAGGAAGTGTACAAGATAAAATTATTGTACAAGATTTTATAATAAATTTATCTAATAGCACGATAGTAAGAAATGGAAAAGAAATAGAATTAACCAAAAATGAGCTAAGGATACTAAGATATTTAACAGAAAAGAAAAATACAATTGTTTCAAGAGACGAGATTATGAATTTCCTTTGGGAAAGCGAAAGTTTTATAGATGATAATACTTTAACAGTTAATATGACAAGACTTAAGAATAAACTAGAGGAATTAGATTTAAAAGATTTGATTATAACTAAGCGTGGTCAAGGTTATATAATGACACTCAAAAATTTAAATTGAATTAGAAAGGAAGATTATTATGCTTCTAAAACATTTTATTAAGGATAAATTATTACAAATATGTATGCTTTTGTTTGCAATAATTACTATAGAAATATTTTTAAGCATATATTCTTTTGGAACTTTTATAAAATTATATATTCCAATAATTATATTAAGTATATATGGATTATCTGTTTCCATTGAATATCTGGTTAAAAAAAGATATTATACAAATGTATCAAATTTATTAAATAATCTAGAAGATAAATATTTGATTACCGAAATTATAAAAGAGCCAGATTTTGTTGAAGGGAAAATTTTAATAGAGTATTTAAATGAAATAAATAAGTCTATGCTTGAAAACGTAAATAAATATAAATATTTAGCTGAAGATTATAAAGAATATATAGAGATGTGGATTCATGAAATAAAAATCCCTATAGCAACAAGTAAAATGATAATAGAGAATAATAAAAATTATGTAACAAAAAGTATTGATGAAGAGTTAGACAAAATCGAAAATTTTACAGAACAGGCACTTTATTATGCAAGAAGTAATACGGTGGAAAAAGATTATTATATAAAAAAGAGTTTTTTAAAAAATATTGTAAACGAAGCAGTTAGAAAAAACAAAACTGCATTAATCGGAGAAAAGATAAATATAAATGCACATGATTTAGAAAAACAAGTTAATACAGATAGCAAATGGGTTATATTCATTTTAAATCAAATTATACAAAACAGTATTAAATATAGAAAAGAAAATATTGAATCAGAAATAGAGATTTATTCGAAAGAAGGAAAAGAAAACGTTATATTACATATAAAAGATAACGGAATAGGAATAAAAAACGGGGAAGTTACTAGAGTATTTGACAAAGGTTTTACAGGAACCAATGGAAGATTATTAAATAAAAAATCGACAGGTATTGGACTATATTTATGCAAAAAGTTATGTGATAAGCTGGGAATAGGAATATGTATAGAAGCGGAAGAAGGAAAAGGAACAGAAGTAAAATTGATATTTCCTAATAGTAGCTATATGACATTAGATTAGCTTACAAAAATGTAAGAAAACTGTAAGCAAAATCGATGGATAGTGCTTTTAAAATCTAATATAATTAAGTTAAAGTCTAAAAGAAAGGGAAGATATTATGGAAAAGATTTTAGAGGTAAAAAATATTGAAAAATATTATGGGAGCAAATCCAACCTAACAAAAGCAATTGATAATATTAGTTTTAGTGTAGAAAAAGGTGAATTTGTTGGAATAATGGGAGCATCAGGCTCTCGGGAAAACAACACTTTTAAATTGTATATCTACAATAGATAAGGTAACTAGCCGGGCATATAACTATAGGAAGAGAAGATATTACAAAATTAAAAGGCAATAGACTAAACAAATTTAGAAGAGAAGAACTTGGATTTATTTTTCAAGATTTTAATTTATTAGATACTTTAACTTGTTATGAAAACATTGCACTTGCATTAACTATTCAAAAAGTACCTACAAAAGAGATAGAAAAAAAGGTAGAAGAAGTTGCTGCAAGACTTGAAATTACAGATATTTTGAATAAGTATCCTTACCAAGTATCAGGAGGACAAAAACAAAGAGTTGCTTCAAGCAGAGCAATAATTACAAATCCTAAGCTTGTACTTGCAGATGAACCAACTCGGGAGCTTAGATTCAAAGTCTGCAAGACAATTATTAGAAAATTTTGAATATATGAATAAAAAACTAAATGCGACAATTTTAATGGTTACGCATGATGCATTTACTGCTTCATACAGTGACAGAATACTATTTATAAAAGATGGAAAGATCTTTAATGAAGTCATTAAAGGCAATGATACAAGAAAACAATTTTTTGAAAAAATAATTGAGGTTCAAACACTTCTTGGAGGTGACTTAAACGATGTTATTTAAATTATCTGTTCAAAACATGAAAAAGAGTATAAAAGATTACGCAATATATTTTTTAACTTTAGTATTGGGTGTTGCAATTTTTTATATGTTTAACTCTCTAGATAGCCAAGAAGCAATGCTTGAGGTTTCAAAGTCTACACATGAAATAATAGGGCTAATGATAAGTATGCTTGGAATAGTTTCTATATTTGTTGCTATAGTATTAGGATTACTAATAGTATATGCAAATAATTTTTTGATCAACAGAAGAAAAAAAGAATTTGGAATATATATGACACTTGGAATGGGAAGAAGGCAAATTTCTAAAATAATTTTATTAGAGACAATATTTGTTGGAATCATTTCACTAATAGTTGGTCTTGTGATAGGTGTATTTGGTTCACAATTTATGTCTGTTTTAGTCGCAAAAATGTTTGAAGCAGATATGAGCAAATTTAACTTTGTATTTTCAAGTGAAGCCTGCATAAAAACTTGCATTTACTTTGCAGTAATGTATATAGCTGTTATGATTTTTAATACTTTTACAATTTCAAAATACAAGCTAATTAATTTATTAAACGCAACCAAGAAAAATGAAAAAGTAAAAATAAGAAATCCATTTTTAGCAATACTTGTATTTATAGCAGGAGCCACAATTTTAGGCTATGCTTATTATATTGTTACAGTAAAAGCAAACACATTAAGACTAACCAAAGATATTTTAAAACCAATCCTTATGGGAATTACTGGAACAGTTCTTGTATTTTGGTCTTTATCAGGATTTATTTTGACAACTATTCAGAAAATGAAAAACATATATCTAAAAGGTACTAATATGTTTGTATTAAGGCAAATAAATAACAAAATTAATACAACAGTTGCAAGTATGAGTGTGATTTGTTTAATGCTATTTATGACAATTACTGTTTTATCATCAAGTTTATCTTTAAGAAATTCAATGCAAAAAGATTTATTAGAAATGACACCTATGGATATTAATTTAGAAAAGCCTGCGAATCTATCAGAGGTTTATACAAACAAATATGGCAAAACAATAACAACAACAGAAGAACAAAGAGAGGATTCTAAGCTTTTAATATCAGAAACTTTAAAAACAAGCGGGTTTGATATGAACTTACTAAAAGACATCGTAGAAATACCTATCTATGCACAAGATAATTTAACTATGGAAGAATATTTTGGAGACCAATTTAAAGAAATAGAAAAAGAATTTCCTTTTGTAATATATGATGAGCCAGAGAAAATTATAAAAGTATCTGACTATAACAAAATAGCTGAAGTCTATGGAATAAATAAATATAACTTAAACGATAATGAATATATTGTACTTTGTGATTTTGAAAGTATGCTTAATATGAGAAATAGAGTATTATCAGATGGAAACCCATTAGAAATTGCAGGAAAAATTTATAAATCTAAATATAGCGAATGTAAAGAAGGCTTTATTGATATGTCGACAAGCCACACAAACACAGGTATAATAATTGTTCCGGATAGTTGTAATTTAACAGAAAATATGCAAAAAAAGCATTTCCTTGTTGCAAATTATAACGCTAAAACAGAAGATGCAAAAGCAGAAATTGAAAAAAATTTCGTAGACGAAGAATCAAGAATTATCGAGTTTTTAAAGGAAAAACGGAATAGAATTAGACGGAGTGTCTAAGATATCGCTTATAGAATCAGGGTTAGGAGTAACAACAATAATAATATTTATAGCTATATATTTAGGAATAATCTTCTTAATAGCAAGTTCAGTCATTTTAGCTCTAAAACAATTAACAGAATCAAGCGATAATAAACAGAGATACACCATTTTAAGAAAAATAGGTTGTGATGAAAAGATGATAAATAAGGCATTATATAGACAAATTGCTATTTTTTTCGGTATGCCACTTATTTTAGCAATTATTCACTCTATATTTGGAATTCAATTTGCTTTAAATATATTATCTGGAATAGCATCACCAAAAGAGTTATTACCATCAATTATAGTTACAGTATTTGCAATTGGCACAATATATGGCTCATACTTTTTGGCAACATATTTTGGAAGCAAAAATATTATTAAAGAAGAATAAAAATTTTATAAAAACAATGATTTTATTTAAAATATTATAAGCCTATCTTTGAAAGTAATATATTTAATTTGACTCGTTCCTTGTTGGTCGTCTCGAAGAAACTGTATAGAGCGAAGCTCTGACAGTTTCTACCTCGCTTCCATGCTACGCGTCACTTCGTAAATTAAATATATTACTTTCAAACGGCTTTACAACAATCTTTATATTAAAACTATTATCCAGTAACCTTTATTTCTAAACAAATAATTTCTATTGATAATTTCTTTCTTTTATTATATAATAAGCTCAATAAAAATTTTAAATTATAATAAAGAAAGAAGAATAAATATGTTTGCAGAAGCAGGAAAATATGAACCATGCGGAATATTTACTGTAGGACATTTTACTTTAATCGCAATAACAGTAATAGGACTAATTATATCATTAAAACATACTATTAATAAAAGTAAAGAAGAAGTGTATAAAATAATAAAAAATACAACAATAATTATGTGCATATTGGAAGTTTTTAAAATAATTTACAGTATAATGCAAAACTCACTAAATGCAGTTAACACATATTTGCCACTATATTATTGCAGTATTTTATTATATGCAGGATTATTAAGTTCGTTTGGAAAAGGAAAACTTAAAAGAATTGGAGATGTTACTTTATCAGCTGGTTTAGTAATAGGAGGAATAGTATTCATAATATATCCATCTACATCATTACCAGCATTGCCTGCATTTCATATTTTAAGTATTCATAGTTTCTTATTTCACGGAACGATGATATATTTAGGAATATTAGTAAATCATACTAAATATGTGGAATTAAAGAAAGATGATATAAAATATTTTGCAATATTAATAGGAATAATGAGCGTTATTGCTCTGATTGTTAATTACTTTTTTGATAGTAATTTAATGTTCATTTCACAAAATTTCCCAAACACTCCTATTGAAATATTATATAAAATGACAAATGGCGGATTTTTATTTAGCATAATTATGATTATAGGTCAAATTATTATACCTTTTTATAGTTCTTATGGAATTATAAAATTATTTGATAATAATATTTTTGTAAAAAATGTAGACTTTTATAGAAAAATAATATAAAATATAGGAAGGAAAAAGGCTTAAAAAAGGAGGCAAAAATCTATGCTAGTTGAAAAGATAGTGTTTGCTGTTTTAGCACTATACTTACTAATCATGATGTTTTTCAAATTTATAAAAAACATAGATAAAATTTATATTTCCATACTTATATTACAATTAGTAGGACTAATATTAGGAGTTGTAGAAATAATTTTCAGCTTGAACTTTAATATTGCTGTAAAAATCATAATGTATTTAATATCAGTTATAATTCCTATAATAATTCTTTTAATGGAAAGAAGAGGAAAAAGCTTATCAGAATTCATATATTCAATTATTGCAAAATTTTATGAAATGACAGGAAACACCAAAAAGGCAAAAGAATTATGGCTATCTCTTATTGATAAATATCCAGAAAACCATTTAGCACATATAAAACTTGCAGCAATTTATGAAAAAGAAGGCGGAATGAGAAAGGCAATAGATGAGTATGTAAAAGCAGTTGATATAAACAAAAAAGATTATGACTCATATTACAGAATATCATTCCTTTTAAATGAACTCGGAAGTAAAGAAGATGCAAAAGTAATGTTAACAAATTTACTTAGCAAAAAACCAGATTACATAGATGCAAGTATGTTACTACGGAGACATATTGTGCTCAGAAGAAATGTATAAAGAAGCTTTAAATGTTTATACAAATGGATTAAGATATTCTCCAAATAATTATGATTTATATTATAATATGGGAATAGTATATACGATGTTAAATGATTTTCAAAATGCAAAAATTTGTTATGAAAAGGCAGCTACAATAAATAGCATGCTTTATCATGCATATTATGCTTTGGGACAAATAAACTTAATAGAGATGGATTTAGAAGAAGCAGAAAAATATTTTACAAAATGCTTGGAAGATAAAGAACAAGAACCAGATTCATATTACAAATTAGGAAAAATATATATGTTAAGAGGAGATCATGATAATGCAATTAAATTTGTAAATCTTGCAATAGAACTTGATAACAACTATATTAAGCTTGCAAATGAAGAACCTATATTTATACCAGTTAAAAGTAAATTTGAAATACCAATTATAGACGACGAAGATATTAAAGAAAGAAAAACAAGTCATACAAAAAAAGAAAAGAAGGCAAGGGAACATTTGGATAGAACTTATAATGTAGTAGGTAAGCTTAATATTCATAAGTTAAAACCGAATTCAAAAACAAAAGAAGATAAAGAAAATGAAAACGGAAGAGAAAGAGATTTTTAAGGAGGAAAAAACATGACAATTATTCAAGCAATTATTTTAGGAGTAGTTCAGGGGCTTACAGAATTACTTCCGATATCTAGTTCAGCCCACCTTTATTTAATACCTTGGATTTTTGAATGGACTAATTCAGAAAGTTTTAACATAGCATTTGAAGCTTTTGATGTGGCACTTCATGCCGGAACTTTACTTGCAATAGTTATTTTCTTTTTCAAAGATTGGATTAAATTGATAGTACGGAGGATTTAAACAAGTAGTTAAGAAAGAAAAATCTTTCGAAGGAAAGATGTTTTGGTATTTAGTTCTTGCAACAATACCAGGAGGAGCAATAGGATTTTTATTAGATCATTTTTTAGAAGATACATTAACTAAGCCGCTAATTATTGGAATAGCTCTAATTGTAATGGGTATCTTGCTATATATTGTAGACAAATATGCAAAATCAGAAACAGAATATGAAGATATGACATTAAAGCAAACATTTTTAATAGGATTATCACAAGCTTTAGCATTTATTCCTGGAGTATCTCGCTCAGGTGTTACAATGACAACAGGAAGAGCATTAGGAATAAAAAGAGAATCAGTTGCAAAATATTCGTTCTTACTTTCAACACCAATTGTTGCAGGCGCAACATTATATAAATTAAAAGATTTTGTTATAAGTGTACCATTTTTTGTTGGAATTGTAGCAAGCTTTATAGTCCGGAATATTTGTAATAAAATTTTTGTTAGAGTACTTAAAAAAAGGTAGCTTTAAAGTGTTTGCAATTTATAGAGTAATAATTGGAATACTTGTTATTGCACTATTTATTTTTAGAAATGTTTAAAAGGAGGAAAAAAACATGGAACCAATCAAAGTAGAACATCCATTATTGGAACACAAACTTGCAATCTTAAGAAACAAAGAAACAGGAACAAAAGAATTTAGAGAATTAATTTCAGAAATAACATTATTTTTATGCTATGAGGCTATGAAAGATGCAAAAACTTATGAAGTAGAGGTAGAAACACCAATTACAAAAACAAAAGCACATATGATAAATGAGGATGATTACATATTTGTACCTATTTTAAGAGCAGGAACAGGAATGATAGATGGTATAGTAAAAATGATTCCAAATGCTAAAATTGGACATATTGGACTTTATAGAGATGAAGAGACTGTAAAACCAGTTAGATATTATTATAAAATGCCAAAGGGAATAGATAAAAAGAAAATAATAGTTATAGACCCAATGCTTGCAACAGGTGGCTCTGGAATAGACGCAATTACTCTTCTTAAAGAAGATGGAGCAAAAGATATAAAATTCTTAAGCATAATTGCAGCACCAGAAGGTCTAAAGAAGATTAGTGAAGCTCATCCAGATGTACAAGTTTACTGTGCTGCAATAGATGAAGGATTAAACTCAGCAAGCTATATTGTTCCGGGTCTTGGAGATGCAGGTGACAGAATATTTGGAACTAAATAAATTTTAGGAGGAAAATATTTTGAAGGAAGCTAATATTGAAGAGTTAAAGAAAAGAGCAAATGATGTAAGGATTGGCATCATAAATGCTGTATATGGCGCAAAATCTGGACATCCAGGAGGATCACTTTCATGTGCAGACATACTTACAGTATTATATTTTAAAGAAATGAATATCGATCCAAATAAAGGCAAAGATGATGCTAGAGACAGATTTGTATTATCAAAAGGACATGCAGCTCCAGCTTTATATAGTACTCTTGCAAACCGTGGTTATTTTGATGTAGAAAGTTTAAATAATTTAAGACATTTAGAGAGTAATTTACAAGGACATCCTGATATGAATAAAATTCCAGGTGTAGATATGAGCACAGGATCACTTGGACAAGGTCTTTCAGTTGCAAATGGAATGGCTTTAAGCTCAAAGCTTGAGAGCAAAGGAATTAGAGTATACTGTTTACTTGGAGATGGAGAAATAGAAGAAGGAGAAGTTTGGGAAGCTGCAATGACATCTAGCCACTATAAATTAGACAATCTATGCGTAATTGTTGATAATAATAATTTACAAATTGATGGCGAAGTAAGCAAGGTTATGAGCCCATACCCAATAGATGAAAAGTTTAAAAGCTTTGGTTTCTACACAATCAACATTGACGGACATAATATTGAAGAAATTGTTAAAGCATTTGAAAAAGCAAAAACTGTAAAAGGAAAGCCAACTGCAATAATTGCAAAAACTATAAAAGGAAAAGGTGTATCTTTTATGGAAAATCAAGTTCGGTTGGCACGGAAAAGCACCAAACGAAGAAGAATACAAGAAGGCAATTACAGAGCTTAAAAAGAATAAATAAATTTTATGAAAGGCGTGTTCAAGAATAATGGTTTTAGTAAAATAGTTTCCGCCTCACTTTTCCAGTAATATATATTAATTTGACTTGCTCCTTGCTGGCTTCGCCATTCGCCTAGGGTCATTTCCGTTCCGATGGAGCTTCCCTGCGCGTCGCTACGTAAATTAATATATATTACTTCCAAACGGCTGAATACTGCTTTTAAAACAAAAAACTATTATTCTTGTAACGAAGGGATTAAAAATATGAATCTAGATAAGAAAATTGCAACTAGGCAAAGTTATGGTGAAGAACTTGCTTTGCTTGGTGAAGAAAATAAAAAAATTGTAGTACTAGATGCAGACCTTTCAGAAGCTACAAAGACAAATATATTTGCAAAGAAATTTTCAAATAGATTTTTTGATATGGGAATTTCAGAACAAGACATGATGGCCACAGCAGCAGGATTTGCAGCATCTCGGAAATATTCCTTATGCTAGTACTTTTGCAGTATTTGCAACTGGTCGTGCTTATGACCAAATAAGAAACAGTATTTGCTATCCAAATTTGAATGTAAAAATATGTGGAACACATGCTGGAGTAACTGTTGGAGAAGATGGAGCAACACATCAAATGCTTGAAGATATAAGTCTTATGAGAACTCTACCTAATATGAAAGTATTATGCACATCTGATGATACAGAAACTAGATGGGTAGTTCGTGAAATATCAAAAATAAATGGACCTGTATATTTAAGACTTTGCAGATTTGCCTCACCTATAATTTATGACGTAAATCAAAAATTTGAAATTGGAAAAGGTGTACAAATAGGAGATGGTCAAGATGCAACTGTAATCGCTACAGGAATTGTTGTTTCAGAAGCAATAAAAGCAATGGAAACCTTAAAAAAAGAAGGAATAAACATAAGAGTTGTTGATATGCACACAATAAAGCCAATTGATAGAGAATTAATTGTAAAATGTGCTAAAGAAACAAAGAAGATAATTACAATTGAGGATCATAGTATAATTGGAGGTTTAGGTTCTGCGGTATGTGAAGTCTTATCTGAAGAATATCCAACAAAAGTTACTAGAATGGGTATTAAGGATACTTTTGGAAAATCAGGTAAAGCAGAAGAACTTTTAGAATATTTTAAATTGCTTGAAAATGATATTATAGAAGAAGTAAAAAAATAGAAAATTTGGGCATTAGAGAAGTCAATTATTTGAGATGCCACATGTAAAACCAAAAAGGAAGAAAACTAGCAAAATGCTAGTTTCCTTCCTTTTTACTCACTTAGAGCTGGGAGGCCTCGATAATGCCACGGAGCATAAGGTCGTAGATCATTTCATCGGTGTCATAGGGCTTGGCGTCAAGGACCTTACAGTCAAACATTCCTTTTAAGAAAGCAATTTTTTCTTTGCAGCTTTCAAAACCGAAATTTTCTCTGATGACCTCGTCGGCTTCTGCGGGCGTCCGCGAAAGTTGGATAAAAATTTTAACCTTTTCCCTAAGTGACGGCATAATGTTAGTCCTCCTTAAAATAATAATTTTACTTTTGATGTTTGCCTTGGAAATGTGAAAAAGGATTAAAACGATTGACATAAATATAATATCATATTTTTATTAATTTTACAATAATTTTGATAAAATATACTCATTAAAATGTTACAAGATAATGGTTTTAACATAAAGGTTGTTGTAAAGCCGTTTGAAAGTAATATATTTAATTTACGAAGTGACGCGTAGCATGGAAGCGACTTAGAGGCTGTTGGAGCTTTGCTCCATACAGTCCTCTTAGGAGACGACCAACAAGGAACGAGTAAAATTTAATATATTACTTTCAAAGGTAGGCTTATAATATTTTAAATAAAACCATTATCTAGTAACATTAAAACTAAAATTCGATTAAAGTAAAAGAGGAATCGCACCAGATTCCTCTTTTTTTGTTCCCATTGTGAAAACTTTGGGCTTTTAAATCACTTTTGAAATGATTAGTGTATCTCTGTTTATGGATATTTCACATTTCATATTATTATTATACACACATATTTCAAAAAAAATCAATACTTTTTATAATTTACCATGAATTTTTTTTGATTTTTATTTACTAAAATGATATTAAATGATATAATTACATCGTATATAAAAAGTTCAGGAGGATAATAATGTTTGGGATTTTTAAATGGCTAAAACCAGGAACAAAAATGAAAAGATGGCTATTTGTTACACTACTTGGAATAGTGCTTCTTTGCTATGGAATAGCAACAATAATGAGCAATTCAGACTTATCAATATTTAAATTAATAATAACTATTGTATTATCAATAATAGGCTTTATGACAATAATAGTAGGCATAATACATAGTCAAAAAAGAGTACTAGAGTTACTTGTAGAAAATACAGATGATAGAATAAAAGGAAAAGACAAGGAAGACGTAAATGTAAAATCCTTAATATTTAATAAAAAAATATATGATGAAGGACCTAAAATAGTTGTAATAGGTGGAGGGTCTGGAATAAATACAGTTTTGAAAGGATTAAAAAAATATACAAACAATCTAACAGCAGTAGTATCAATGACAGAATATGAAGAAGGAGAAAATGAGACAACTAGTCCTTTACCTTTAGAAGATATACGAGGAAGTATAGTAGCTTTAGCTGAAAATGAAGAGGAAATGGAAAAACTTTTAAGACTTAGATTACCAAATGGAATGAATTTTACAAGTATACTTATTTCAGCAATGCAAATGTTAAATGGTGAAGGTTCGAAATTTATAGAAAATCTTTCTAAAGTACTTAATATAACAGGAAAGATATTGCCTGTTACATTAAACCAAATGAATATATGTGCTGAGCTTGAAGATGGCACAATAATAGAAGACAAACACAAAATAGCAACTACTTCTATGGAGAAGGTTTCTAAAATATCAAGAGTATTTATTTCTCCAACAAATGTAAAACCTGCATATAGAGTACTTGAAGCAATTGAAGAAGCAGATGCAATTATAATAGGACCAGGAAATCTTTATACAGAAGTAATACCTAATCTTTTAATAAAAGGAATATCAAGAACAATAAAAGACAGTAAAGCAATTAAGATATATATAGCAAATATAATGACAAAGCCAGGCGAAACTGATGACATGACTTTATCTGAACATATAAAAGCAATAATGGAACATGCAAATAATAAAGTTATAGATTACTGTGTGTATGACACAGGAGAAATTGTTCCTGAGTTTGTTAGAATGTACAATAGAGATGGAGCATTTCCAGTAGAACAAGATATTGATAAATGTAAAGAACAAGGAGTAAAAGTTATAGCAAAAGATTTTGCTTGTATAGAAGATCGGAGCAATTAGACACAATTCAGATGAGGTAGCTGACTCAATAATAGAGATTATATGTGAGGATTTGAAATTTAAAGATATGCAAAATAATCCACAATATGTTAAGATGAATACAAAACTTAAAGCAAATAATGAAGCAAGAAGAGAGAAAACAAAGAAAAAGAAACAAACTAAAAGAGAAGAAGAAAGAGCAAATAAAAGAGTAAGAAGAGCGGCACCTAGATCAAAATCAAAATTTAGTACAAAATATGATGAAAGAATAAAATCAATAAAAGAAAGTGATTTAACAAGAGAAGAAAGAATAAGAAATATGGAAAAAAACAAATAAAATTTGGAGGAACATATGAAAAAGTTTGAAAAAGATGAACTAAAGTTAGAAAATGCATTAAAAAAAGAGTGGCTATTAACAAATGGAATAGGAGGATTTGCTTTTTCAACTATTATTGGTTGCAATACTAGAAAATACCATGGATTGCTTGTGGCTCCACTTGCAGCACCTGGAAGAAGAAAAGTAATACTTTCTAAAGTTGATGAGAGTATAGAAATTTCAGGAGAAAATTATATTTTATATACAAATATGTCTAATAATTATATTTCAGAAGGATATAAGAATTTAGAAAGCTTTGAAAAAGATTATATACCTATATTCACATATAAAATAAAAGATGTAGAGATAAAAAAATTAATTTGTATGGAATATGGTAAAAATACAGTTTGCTTATTATATAAAATTAAAAATGGAAACGAAAAAGCAAAATTTACACTTGCGCCAATATTAAATTATAGAGATTTTCATCAAATGAATACAAATCATGAATATACATTAAAACAAACTATTGATAATAATAAAACAACCGTAATAATTGATGATCATTCTGAAAATCCAGTGTATATTAATTTGAATTGCGGAAGATATATAAAACATGATAATGATAGCTTTAATAATATGTACTATTTAGAGGAAGAAAAAAGAGGTTTCTATCCAGAAGAAAATCTTGCGGTTCCAGGAAGATATGAAGTAGAAATAGAAGCAAATGAAGAAAAAGATATAGAATTTGTATGTTCTTTAGAAAGCAATATAGAAGAAATCAGTGTAAAAAATATCATAAATAATGAGATAATAAGAATTAGAAAATTAGTTTTAGATTCTAAGTTAAATGATGCAAAAGCAGAGAAAAAATATGAAGAAAAATACACAAATTTTCTTCAAGAATATATTACATCGGCTGATAATTTTGTTGTATATAGACCTAGTTTTAAACTTCATACAATAATAGCTGGATATCCTTGGTTCTTAGATTGGGGGAGAGATTCTTTAATTTCTTTTGAAGGGCTTCTTTTAATTCCAAGAAGATATGAAATAGCAAAAGAAGTCATACTTACATTAATTCGTGACATAAAATTTGGCTTGGTTCCAAATGGCTATTCTGGTTTTGATTTAAGACCACTATATAATAGTAGTGATAGTTCACTTCTTTTATTCGAAACAGTATATAAATATTTGCAGTATACAAATGATATAGTATTTATTAAGGGAATATATTCGAGATTAAAAACTATTATAAATTCGTATAAACAAGGTATAGATATTGAAAATAACAATATATATTTAGATGATGATAATTTAATTGTAGCAGGAACTCCAGATACACAAAATACTTGGATGGATGCAAAATTTGGAAATATTGCGTTTACTCCAAGAAATGGCAAGGCTGTTGAAATAAATGCACTTTGGTATAATGCACTTAAAGTAATGCAAGAATTTGCAGAAATATGTGAGAATAAAAATGCTTCAAATGAATTTAAAGAAATGGCAGAAGATACTAAAATTTCATTTAATAATAAATTCTATAATAAAAAAAGAAAATGTCTGTATGATGTAATAGGAGATAGTAAAATAAGACCAAATCAGTTATTTGCCTTATCTTTGAGCTTTCCTGTAATTGATGCCAATAGTGAAGTGGCAGATAATATAATTAATACAATAGATAAAAAGTTACTTACAGATTATGGACTTAGAACACTTGCAAAAGGTGAAAAAAATTATGTAGAAATTTATGAAGGCGATCCATTTAAGCGTGACGCAAGTTATCATCAAGGACCAGTATGGCCTTGGCTTCTAGGATTATACTATAATGCACTAAAAAATATGCTTAATGCTACAACAAATAAAGCAAAAAAGCAAAGTTTAATGGAAAAAATAGAAAAATTTTGTGACAACACAGAAAAAGTATTTACAGAAGCAATGGAAAGAGATGGCGTTTTGGGCAGTATTTCAGAAATATACGATACTAAACCTCCATATAGTTCAAAAGGAGCACCAGCACAAGCATGGAGTGTATCAGAAGTGTTTAGAATAATTCTTAGAAAATAAAAAAATTTTTGATTTATTAAATTATAGGGGGAAATATGCGTATTTTAGGAATTGATCCTGGTTATGGAATAACAGGTTATAGTGTAATAGACTATATAGGAAACAAATTTAAATTAATAACAAGTGGAGCAATAAAAACAGATGCAAAAATGTCATTTCCTCTTAGACTTTCAGAAATATATACAGATTTAAATACTATAATTGATAATTACCATCCAGATAGCATATCAGTAGAAGAACTATTTTTTAACAATAATGCGAAAACTGCAATAAATGTAGCACAAGCAAGAGGAGTAATACTTGTTGTACGGCTGTCAAAGAGGAATACCTACATATGAATATACTCCTCTTCAAGTAAAACAAGCTGTTGTTGGGTATGGAAGAGCAGATAAAATGCAGGTTCAGAAAATGGTTAAAACAATACTTGGAGTAGATAGCCTTCCAAAACTTGACGATACAACAGATAGTATGGCTATGGCAATTTGCCATGCACATTCAGCAAAATATGCAGAAAAGCTATAGCAGTAATAAATGGAGGTAAATTAATGGCTTATATAAAAAGTAAAGAATATCAAGAGAAGTTAAATAATATAGCTATAAAAACATGTAATGAAATAATAAATTGGCTAAATTCTCATAATGGAAAAATGCCAAGAGGAAATATATTTGAACATGGAAGAAAACTAAAAAGAGATAAGATGACAGAAGAAGAGATAGCAGAAGTGAATTTATATCACAGATGGATGTATACTACTGGAATACAAATAATACATGAATACCTCGAAATGCCAATTGAGAAAGTACCAGAACAATATAGAATCATAATACAAGAAATAAAAAATGCTGCAGCTAATACAATTATATGGAAAGAAGTTGAGGAATGGCTAAAAACACATAATGGGAAAATGCCAAGTGCAGCAGTTCATAGAGATAAAAAAGTATTAAAAGTATCAGAAATGACAGAAGAAGAAAGAAAAGGCATTAATTTACGTCAAAGATGGGATAGAAGTAAGGAAAGAGAAATATTTGAAAAATATAAGGAATGCCCAGAAGAACAAATACCAGCAGAATACAGAGAAAAAATAGCAAAATTAAGAGAATTAATGCAATACTGTCAAGACAAAGATATAAATATAATAAATAGAATGAGACAAGCAGTTGGAATGCAAATTGGAAATAATATAGCTATAAGAGAACAACTTTCGGCAGAAAATATGTTGCTAGAAGATAATATTCAAGAAGAAAATAGATAGGAGAAAAGATGGATTCTAAAGCTTATACAGAAGTAAATTATTTGATAAATGAAATGTCTGAAGAAATGAGAAATAAAATTCCTATTAATATTCTAAAAAATATACAAAATAGAATGGATAAGAATTATAATTTTTCTATAGAAAATGAAGATTTTGAAAATGTAAAATTATTAGATGATACAGAAAAAATACTATCAGTATTATACACAGATTATTTTGCAACAGAAGAAGAAAAAGAGGTTATACAAAACAAAGAAAGAATATTAGAGAATAAAAAAAGAGAAGAAAATAATAATCTTGAATTAAATGAAATTTTTCCAAATAAGAAGGAAGAAACAAAAAAAGAATTAAATTTTTTAGTAGTAAAGAAAGAAAAATGGTATAAAAAGTTAATAGACAATTTTATCAAAATATTTAAAAGAAAATAATTTTTGGAGGAAAAATGACTAGTGACCAATTAGAAAAAGAACTAAAAGAACGGTAAATTGAATGCAATATATCTTTTATATGGAGCAGAAACATATTTACTTGAAAATGCTGTACGAAAAATAAAGAAACTATTTGGAGAAAGAATAGTAGGAATAAATTATATAGAACTTGATGAAGAAAGTATACAAAATTCACTAATGCAGGAAATCCAAACACCTTCTTTTGGCTATTCAAAAAAAATGATTATCGTAAAAAATTCAGGACTTTTTAAAAAGGAAACAAAGAAAAAAGGATCTGGTCTTAAGGAATTAAGAGATAATCTTGAAAAATATTTAAAAGAAAATGAAAAAATAATTAAAGATAATTTGGTACTTGTATTTATCGAAGATTCTGTAGAAAAATTAAATATAACAAAAACAATAGAGGCTATTTCTGGAGTAATTTGTGAATTTGAACTTCTAAAGCCGTTTGTATTGGAAAAAAATTTAACTGCAATTTGTAAAGCATATAAAGTAAATGTTGAAAGTGGAGCAATATCAAAACTTATAGAAACTTCGGGAACAAGCATGCAAGAATTAATAAATGAAATAAGAAAACTTATAGAATATGCAGGAGAAGGAGGAACAATAACAAAAGAAAGTGTAGATTTACTTGCAATAAAAACACTAGAAAGTAATATTTTTGATCTAACAGATAATTTAGGAAAGAAAAATATTTCTGAATCGCTTGAAATTTTGGATGAATTGTTATACCAAAAAGAACCAATACAAAAGATATTAATAACATTATATAATCATTTTAAAAAACTATATATTGTGAAGCTTACAGAGAGATATAATAAAGATTTGGCAACGTATTTAAATTTAAAACCAAATCAAACTTTTTTGATAAACAAGTATAAAACACAAGCAAGATATTTTACAGAAGGCGAGATAAGAAAAATAATTGATGATATGATAAAATTGGATACAAGCTATAAAGTTGGACTAATTGATGTCGATATAGGATTAAGAGTAATTTTGGCTGGAATTTAAAGAACTTTATCAAAATGAATTAATAAATAATAATTGCATAAAAATTCTTTCTTTTCAAAATAATAAAAGAAAAGGGAGGATTTTTTTATGTATAATTTTAGGACTGATTTGGCAGTAGAAAGGCGAGAGATATTAGAAGGAACAAATAAAACACAAATTCCAGGGATAGATGCAGAAGAAGAACAAGTAAACGAAAAATTAAAAATTTCAAGAATTAAAGTTACAAGCGAAGAAGGAGAACAAGCGATTCGGAAAACCAATGCGGAACCTATATAACTATTGATGTAAAAAAACTTAAAATTGCAACAGAAGAAGAAATAGAAGAGACGTCAAATGTTTTAGCAAATGAACTAAAGACACTTATTAATACACATATAGATTCTTCAGCTGACGTATTAGTTGTAGGGCTTGGAAATGAATATGTAACTCCAGATTCCTTAGGACCAAAAGTAATATCAAACATAGAAGTTACAAGACATGTTATTAAATACATGCCAGAATATGTAGAAGAAGGAACAAGACCGATAAGTGCAATATCTCCAGGAGTACTCGGAACAACAGGAATTGAAACATTGGAAATATTAGAAGGTATAGTAGAAAAAGTAAAGCCAAAACTTTTAATTGTAATTGATGCTTTAGCATCAAGAAGTATAGAAAGAATAAGTAGCACCGTACAACTATCAGACACAGGAATTGTTCCAGGGGCAGGTGTTCGGAAATACAAGAAAAGAATTAAGTATAAATACTTTAGGAATACCAGTAATTGCACTTGGAATACCAACAGTTGTAGAAAGTGCTGTACTTGTAAATGAAGCATTAGATTTATTTATTCAAAAATTGCAAAATGAGGCAAGATCTAATGATTATTTAAACGAATTAAAAGAAAAAGATAATTACGAAGAAATAAAAGAAGCGCTTAACCCTCGGTGATTATAACATGATAGTTACGCCAAAAGAAATAGATGAACTTATCAATAATATGAAAGAAATAGTTTCAAGAGGAATAAACTATTCATTATAGAGTAAAAATCAAATGAAGTGTATATAGAATTAATAAATGCGCTGGGTAAAAGATATACAAAAAATACTTTGCACTTTTTCCTTTTTTATGATTATAAAGATTAATAAAGATAAGAGGAGATATAGTGCAAATTGCAAGACCAAAATATATAGATCTTAATGGACTATATAATAAGTTTTTAGAATAATATATTAAAACTAAAGCAATAAAAGCAATGTTCATAAGAATCTTTTTATTTCCAAATAGGAAAAATAAAAAAATTGTTAGGACACCAAAATAACCATAATCACAGTTCGTAAGTTCTGCAACCAGAGAAAGAATAAAAACGACAATTATTCCTAATAATTTGTATAAAATATGCATATATTTTGAACAGTCTAATTTATTTAATTTATTATATATTGTAATTGATGCAAGACCAAGTAGGAGAGTAAAGAAGATATTTAAACCAAATATATCATTTGAATACATTGAAAGAAATAACATAAAAGGTATTTGTGATATTATAGCAAAACAAAGTAATCTCAAAAAATATTTTTTGAGATTACTTGTATGATTATAACCTTCTGATATCTGGAATGCAAATATAGGAAAGGCGATTCTACCTATATAATTCATGTAAGAAAAACCACCATATATTAAATGACCAGTATGGTCAATAGCCATAGAAATTAATGCAATTATTTTTAAAACAAAAGCAGACATAGAGGATTAATCCTTTCTATTAGTTTCTTTTTTCTCATTATATGAGTCTATAAAATAAAGCGGTCTACCTTTTACTTCATAAAAAGCTCTTCCTAAGTATTCTCCAATTAAGCCTAGAAATATAAGCTGAATTCCACCAAGGAAAAGTATAACAACCATCATTGAAGCATATCCTGAAACATCTATACCATATATTAATGTTTTTAAAATTATTGCTAACATATATATAAATCCGGCGATAGAAGTTAAAATTCCGACTGTTGCAGCCCAGCGTAGAGGAGATGTTGTAAATGAAGTTATACCATCAATAGATAAATTAATAAGTTGTCTATAATTCCATTTAGTTTTTCCTGCAGCTCTTGGATCTCTATCATATAAGATTTCTTTTTTATTATAACCAATCCAACTATAAAGCCCTTTAGTATATCTCTGAGATTCTCTTAACTTCTTAATTGCTTCAACACAACGTCTATCTAAAAGTCTAAAATCTCCAGTATCTTTTTGAATTTCAATTTTTGTCATACTTTGCAAAGTTCTATAATATCCCCAAGAAGTAAGCTTTTTCAAAAAACTTTCACCTTTTCTAGATTTTCTTCTAGCATAAACGTCATCATAACCTTCTTCCCAATATTTAAGCATTTCAGGAATAAGCTCAGGAGGGTCTTGAAGGTCAGCATCTATAATTATTAGGCAATCACCTTTCATATAGTCAAATCCAGCACACATTGCAATTTCTTTTCCATAATTTCTTGATAAATTTACATAGTTTACTCTAGAATCTTTTTTTCTAAGAAATTTAATTAGCTCTAATGTATTATCTTTGCTTCCATCATTTACAAATAAAATTTCAAAATCATATTTACTTTGCTCGTCCATAAGATTTACAAGTCTATCATATAAAAGTGGAATAACTTCATGCTCGTTAAAAGCTGGAACAAGTATTGTAACTAATTTTTTTCTATCTTCAAAGTTCATAATTTTTTATATTCCTATCCTTTAAATAAATATTCTTCTATATTTATATCATAAATTTTAAATATAGTAAAGAAAATTTTAAAAATTGTATTGACATATTAGAAAAAAAATATTATAATAAAACATGCAGTTTGAGGGTAGGTGGCCGAGTGGCTAAAGGCGGCAGACTGTAAATCTGTTCTCATTTGAGTACGATGGTTCGAATCCATCCCTGCCCACCAAATACAAAGCTTCCAGCATGTCTGGGAGTTTTTTTATACAATGCATTGATTAAATATTCTATGTAAAGTGAAAAATATATAATGATTAAGGAGAGTTATATATGAATAGAGTTAAATTAAAGGATAGAGTACTCCCAACATATACAAAAGGTGAAGAAATATTTAATATGACATCACATATTTGCGGAGCTGTTCTTGGCGTTGTTGCTTTAGTTTTATGTGTTATAACTGCATCAATTCATGGAAATGTGTATGGAATTGTAAGTGGTGCGATATTTGGAGCTACAATGATAATACTATATACAATGTCAAGTATATATCATGGGCTAAGTCCTAAAATTATGGGAAAAAAAGTTTTGCAAGTCTTAGATCATTGTTCTATATTTTTACTAATAGCAGGTTCTTATACACCGTTTACTCTTTGCACAATAAGAGAAGCAGAACCTGTAACTCGGATGGGTAATTTTTGGAGTTATATGGGGAATGGCTATACTTGGAATAGTTTTAAATTCGATAGATTTAAAAAAATATAAGAAGTTTTCTATGATATGTTATTTGGTAATGGGATGGTGCATAATTTTAAAGATAGGTTTACTTGTTAATCTATTAGGTACGGCTCGGAACTGTATTATTAGTTGCAGGAGGAGTAGTTTACACAATTGGTGCAGTACTTTATGCAGTACGGTAAAAAACACAAATATATGCATTCAGTATTTCATTTAAGCATTTTTGCTGCAAGTCTTTTACACTTTTTATGCATTTTACTTTACGTAATGTAGTTAATAAAAGTGAAAGAAATAGAATAGGGCAAAATTACCCATTCTATTTCTTTCACATGATTTATATTTAAAAATATGAAATATTTTATTATAAAATATTTTTTAAAAGCTTTACAAAAACATTAAAAAATGTTATTATATATAAGAAATAAAAATGCCCGAATGGCGGAACTGGCAGACGCACACGACTCAAAATCGTGCGGGAAACCATGTGGGTTCGAGTCCCACTTTGGGCACCAGAAACAATTTTCGTCGAACTTTTTGATTTTCACTCTAGTTCTTTAGATCTCATATAAATAGTATAAATTATCATATATATTCCAACTATTAGTGCTAATATTCCAAATACAATTCCTCCAATAGCATTATACTTTGACATATCTTCATTTACTTTTGATGACAACAATGCTGTTTGTGTCATTGACATTGATATAAAAGCAGAGGCTAAATTTGTCAAATTTATCGTTTTTGTTTGTAAATTTTTTCTTCTTTTAGCATTTACAAGTCCTACTATCGCCATAGTTATATGATAAAATGCAAGTGTTGCAATTCCAATAGAAACATATAAATTATATTTACTATTACTTCCATTAAAATAAATATAATCAGAATACAAAATATAACTTATACTAGATATTACAACTATTATTCCACAAAAGTAAAAATTTTCGTATTTATGATTTTGTTTTTCTCTTACAGATGTTCTTTTAGCAATACTCATACTCACATTATAAAACGAATAAATAAAAAGTAATAATGAGCTTGATATTATTGCAAGTACAATTTTAAATAGTCCTACAATAGCATTAGCACTTGTAATTGTCTTTCTAAATAAGATAAGTTTTTCATTTACTTTTAACATCTTTATTCCTCTTTAGATAATTATTTTTTCGTTAAATAAGCATAAATTGGATAATTTAAAACACATATAAGTAAACCGATTACACCTGCTATAAGTCCTACAATAAAATCAACTCGTGTTGCATTTCCAACCATTAT
>CANPWU010000008.1 GCA_947584805.1 uncultured Clostridia bacterium
TACTCTTGTTTTGTGAATTGTTTGGATCTGTTGTTGTTCCTTTTACTGTTATACTATTTGTTGTTGTTGCTGTTACTGTTGGTGTAAAATCATTTGGTACTAATTTATCTATGTTTAGTACATTATGTGTTGCGTAATCTCCTACTTGTCCTGTACTATCTTTTAGTCTTGCAAATACTAGTCCATTGTATTCCATTGTAATTTTTCCACCATCTGCTATTTCTGTCCACTTTGTTCCTGCTGCATCTGGTGTGCCTGTTGTATATTCTATACTAAATGCTGCTGCTTTGCTTGCATCTTTTGTAATCGTTACTTCTACACTCGTCTTTGTATCTGCTGATGGTTTATTTGCAAATGTTATTATTCCTGTTTTTAATTCGTCGTCTGTACCTCCTCCTGGTATTGTATTTACTGTTAGGCTACTTACTTCTGTTCTCGTTGTATTTTTTGCTCTATCTTCTGCTTCTATTACTATTTCATATGTTGCTCCTTGGGTTAATCTCTCAAATGTATATACTGCTTTTCCTTCTTTTGCTTCTTCTGTTCCTTCCCAGCTTGCTCCTCCATCTCTACTAAACCTATATGTAATTACTCCACTGCATCCATCTGTTGCTATCTCTTCTCTATCTTCTGTCTTTCCTTCTACTGTTATACTATTTGTTGTCGTTTCTATTAATTTTACAGCAAAATCTTTTGGATTTAATTTATCTATGTTCTTTATATTCTCTGTTGCATAATCTCCTGCTACATCTAATTCGTTTATTATTCTTGCATATATTAGTCCATTATCTTTTACTTCTATTGGATTTTTGTATGTCTTCCATGATGTTACTTTATCTGGTTCACTTGTCGCATATTGCAATTCATATCCTTCTGCCTTCGTAGTTATCGTTACTTTTACTATTCCTTTTGTCCAACTTGATGGTTCTTCTTTAAACTTTATACTTGCTTCTGCTAGCGTTGGCGGTGTTCCTGTATCTCCTTGCTTTCCTACATATTTTACTCCTTCATCTGTTACTTCATATACATAGCCTTCTTTTGTTACTATTCTTAACTTCGTTCCATCTTCTACTTTTCTTACTGATCTTGCATCTTTGAATCCTGGCTCTGCTTCTACTATCTCTTTGAATTCATCTATATATTCTTCCCCTCTTAATCCTTGTCCTGCAAATTCTTCTGGCATCTTTTTAGGAAACAAACTAACTGATATTACATCTAATGCTTCTTGATAGTATGATTTTTGTGTTTCTACTGATGCTGATATTGTTCTATCTATCAATTTGTCTTGATTAAATACCATTATTGTCACTGCTGCAAGCACTATTAATATTATTATACTTATGATTAGTGCAACTAATGTTATTCCTTTTTCCTTTCTTTGGTTTTTAATTCTTTTCACTTTTTCTTCCTCCTTTGATTTTTATCTACTTTAAATTAATATCTTAATTATTTTTTGTGAATTACAAAAAGACACATGCCATATTTTTATACATTTCTCGCTTACACGAAAAATACATAAAAACAGCATGTGTCTTTATTTTTCTTTAAATTATCTTTTAAATTAATTGTGTGTGTGTGTGTGTGTGTGTGTACAGCCGCAGCGGTTTTAAGGATTGTGTTTTTCATTTTTTTCTTTTCCCTTTTATTAGATTTAATTACATAATTTCATTATATATGTATTTAATTTAAATATCAATTACTTTTATATTATATTTTTGTTACATTTTTATTACAATTTTTTGTCTAATTTTAAATTAAATTTATAATTAGACAAAAAAATAGAGTAAGTAGAAATCTACCTACTCTATAAGGAGTTTACTTAATCATTTACTTCTAATGTGGAAATTGCATGCTTGTAGATCAGCTGTTTCTTGGCCTTTTCGTTCTCGACCTTGATGGATTCCTCATCATACTTGATAATGCGTGCTTTCATTTGGAATCCATTCATGAGAAAGATCGTGAGAAGTTTGTTTCTCTTGCACGCCTCAGAGAGAAACTCGTCTTCCACACTGGGAGTGACGTCGTTGAGTTCTTTTTCCATTTTGTCTATCTCCTTTAAAATTTATTTGAATACCAAAAGAGTATTCGTTATTAGTATTATAGCATATTTATTAAAAAATTGCAAATACTTCAATATTTTCAGTACTACAGACGATTACTAATTAGATTATCTATAAGCAAAACATATGGCTTCCAATTGTTACTGTTACCTTCCTACTCCATATCCATGAACTTGTCGCAGTATTTGGATTAAAGTAATATAGTGCCCCATTCGATGGATCCCATCCATTTAACGCATCTTGTGCTGCACTTCTCGCTGTGGAATTTGGAGTTAAGTTTATCTGTCCGTCACTTACTACATCAAATGCTCCTGCTTGATATATTACACCAGCTACTGTATTTGGAAATTTTGAACTACTTACTCTATTCAATACAACTGCTGCAACAGCGACTTGTCCTTTATACTGTTCTCCTCTTGCCTCACCATATACTAGTCTACTAAGTAAATTTAAATCTGAAGAATTAGCTTTTCCTCCACCAGAACCAGAACCCGAATTTCCAGAGGAACTAATTCCCATAGCCGCTAATGTTTTTTCCCCTGCAATTCCGGTCTTGGCTTAAGCCATTTGCTTTTTGAAATTTCTTAACAGCTGCTTGCGTTTTACTTCCATATATTCCATCAACATTTCCAGTGTAGTATCCCCAATTTTTAAGCTTTTGTTGAATTTGTCTTACTTCTTCTCCTGATGAGCCGTATCTAGATAAAGCTTCTACCTCGCTTTCGCCATAATCCATGTAATAAATATAAGCGAATACAATTAAGCTAATTGCTATAGTGCAAATTATCAATTTCTTTATCATATAACCATACCCCTTCTCAAAATCTAGTATGATTATTATTTCCAGAAATTTACTTATTATACATTAAAAGAAAATTAAATAGAGCTGTTGAAAATAAAATAATTTACGAAGTTTCGCGTAGCATGGAAGCGACTTAGAGGATGTTAAAGCGAAGCTTTATACAGCCCTCTTAGGAGTCGACCAACAAGAAACAAGTAAAATTATTTTATTTTCAACAGCCACTAAATAATTATAGATTTTTAGAATATTCCAACTATGTTTCCATTCTCATCCACGTCTATTCCCTCTGCTGCTGGAACTTTTGGAAGTCCTGGCATTGTCATTATCTTTCCAGTAATTGCAACGATAAATCCTGCTCCAGTTTTTAAAATTATTTCTCTTACATGTAAATTGAAATCTTCAGTACATTCAAGATTCTTAGGATCATCAGAGAAAGAATATTGTGTTTTTGCAATACATACTGGTAAATTTCCAAATCCTAATTTCTTAATTTCTTTTATACTTTCCATTGCTTCTTCTGAAAATTCTACATCCTTTGCACCATAAATTTTTTGTGCAACTTTTCTAATCTTCTCTTCTATTTCTTCATCAAGTTCATAAGTATATTTAAAGTTTTCAGGTTCTTCGCAAAGTTTAACTACTTTTTCTGCTAAATCTTTTGCTCCTTCTCCACCTTTTGCCCATGCTTCAACTAAGCTCATGTTTATTCCATGTTCTTGTAATTTACTTTGTAAGAATTCTATTTCTTTTTCTGTATCTGTTAAAAATCTATTAATTGCAACAATTACATTTAAGCCAAATTTATTTTTTAGATTATCTATATGTCTTAAAAGATTATGCATTCCTTTTTCTAGCGCTTCCATATTTTCTTCTTGTACTTCTTCTTTTTTAGCTCCACCATGATATTTTAAAGCTCTCATTGTAGCTACACAAACTACAGCATCTGGTTTTAATCCTGCTTCTCTACATTTAATGTCTAAGAATTTTTCTGCACCTAGGTCAGCACCGAATCCTGCCTCTGTTATACAATAATCTCCAAGTTTTAATCCTAATTTTGTTGCACGAATTGAGTTACATCCATGAGCAATATTTGCAAATGGACCTCCGTGTACAATTGCTGGAGTATTTTCAAGTGTTTGTACTAAGTTTGGATTTATTGCATCTTTTAAAAGAACTGTAAGTGCTCCTTCTGCTTTTAAATCACTTGCTGTTATTGGTTCTCCATTTTCGTTATAGCCTACTATTATTCTTGCAATTCTTTTCTTTAAATCTTTAAGATCTTTTGAGAGGCAAAGAACTGCCATAATCTCTGATGCAACAGTTATATCAAATCCATCTTCTCTTGGAACCATGCCTTTTTCGCCTGATTCACCACAAGTAATTTTACGAAGTTGTCTATCATTCAAATCTAAACATCTTTTCCAAACTACTCTTTTAAATCCTAAGCTATTTCCGCTAAATATGTGATTATCTATCATAGCAGAAAGTAAGTTATTTGCAGCTGTTATTGCATGAATATCTCCTGTAAAATGTAAATTTATATCTTCCATTGGTGCTATTTGTACATATCCTCCACCTGTTGCTCCACCTTTTATTCCAAATACAGGTCCGAAGTGAAGGTTCTCTAAGTGCAAGTATTGATTTTTTTCCTATTTTTCTTAATCCATCTGCAAGGCCTATTGACATTGTTGTTTTTCCTTCTCCAAGTGGAGTTGGATTTATTGCAGTAACTAATACTAATTTTCCATTTGGTTTTTCTTCTAGTCTTTTAAAAGCATCTTCTGTAATTTTTGCTTTATATTTTCCGTAGCTTTCAATTTCTTCTTCTTTTAATCCGATGTTATTTGCGACCTCTCTTATGTCTTTTAACTTTGCATTTCTTGCAATTTCAATATCACTCATAAAAACCTCCATTTAAGCCTTAATAACTAAAAAAAGCAATTCTTTTTTATTTAAGAATTGCCCAGGCGATCGGCTTATAAATTATAGTAAATTGCCCTTGTGTTAATTCACATTATTCGCCAGCAATTTACTTTTTTATTATATATATTTTTTTCTAATATGTCAAGCGAATTAAAATATTATTCCCACAATAATTCCAATTATTGCACCAACTAATACTTGTATTGGCGTATGCCCTAAAACTTCTACTAATTTTTCTTGAACTTGCAAACTAGAAAGCCCTGGTGTATTTACTATTTCATTTAACATATGTGCTTGTTTTCCTGCCGCCCTTCTTATTCCAGCTGCATCATACATTACAACCATTGCAAATATTAAACTTAAAGCAAATATTGGTGAGTTAAATCCTTCTGCTTTTCCAATCATCACTGATAGGCACATTGCAACAGCTGAGTGAGAACTTGGCATTCCGCCGAGCACCCAATATTCTCTTAAAATTAAATTTCTTGGTCGTAACTAAATCCCAAACAACTTTAAAGGTTTGAATTGAAAACCATACAAGTATTGGTATATATATATATTTGCTTGTGATTATATCTAGTAATGCATTCATTTTTATATGTCTTCCTTTCTCCCTTATATAACGTCTTTTTTCTACTCTTCAGGAATAAAGTTTTCTTCTGATATTTCTCCATCATTACTTATTAATAAGTTTATTTTCTTTTCTGCATCATTTAACATTTTAGTACATATCTTAGATAGCTTCATTCCTTCTTCAAATTTGCTTACACTCTCGTCTAATCCTAATTCTCCGCTTTCTAATTCTTTTGCAATTTCTTCTAATTTTTTTATAGCTTCTTCAAATTTAATTTCTTCCATTTATGCTTTCCTTTCTAATCTATAATCTCTGCATTTTTTTCTCCATCGCTAAATCTAATTGCTATGTTGTCACCTTTTTTTAAATCTTTTGCAAATTTTATAATAGAATCACCTTTTTTAGTAATGCTATAGCCTCTTGCAAGTGTTTTAAGTGGGCTTAAAGCGTCCAGTTTGGCAACAGCTTGTGAAAAATCTCTTTTTGCAATAATACTTTTTTTAGAAATACAATTTATCATTTCTTTAACTTGAGTATCAATACTTATGTACTTTTCATTTATCTTGTCCAGCGGCTCTTTATAACACCTCATTTGCATACATTTTTCAAATTGAAGTTTCATATATTCTACTTTTTTTCTTAATGCAATCCTATATCTATTTTGATAATTTGTTATTCCTTCTTCAATTTTACTAATTTCTGGAACTGCAAGTTCAGCAGCTGCTGATGGTGTTGGTGCTCTTAAATCTGCTACAAAATCTGCAATAGTAAAATCTGTTTCATGTCCGAACAGCAGAAATAACAGGAAGTTCGGATTCAAAAATAGCTCTTGCAACAACCTCTTCATTAAATGGCCAGAGATCTTCTAAAGATCCTCCGCCCCTTGCAATAATTATTACATCTGCTAATTTTTTCTCATTCATAAGCTTTATTGCATCTGCAATTTTTTCTCCGGCACCTTCGCCCTGAACTGGTACTGGAAGTAATCTAATATATACATTTGGATTTCTTCTTGTACTTACATTTATAATATCTCTAATTACAGAACCTGTTTTTGATGTCAAAACTCCTATTTTTTCTGGCATAAAAGGTATCTTTTTTTTGTATTTTGTATCAAATAATCCTTCTTTTTCAAGTTTTTCTTTTAACTCATTATATGCTGTATAAAGGTCTCCTACTCCATCTTCTTTCATCGCTTTTACATATATTTGATAAACACCGTCTCTATCATATACTGCGACTGTTCCAAAAACTACGACCTTCATTCCGGTCTTTTGGCATAAATTTAAGTCTTTCTGCAAAAGACTTAAACATTATACATTTTATAAGTGAATTCTCATCTTTTAACGTAAAATACATGTGCCCTGTATAGTGATTTTTAAAATTTGAAATTTCACCCTTTACATACACATTTTGTAAGAACTCATCTCCCGCAAATTTATCTTTTATGTACTTATTTAATTCTGTAATTGTTATTGGAGTAATTTCCATATTAATATTTTCCTCTCTCAAAAGTGCAAATTAGTTAGTTTATTGCTCTTCTAGTTTTTCTTCTTTTACAACACTCGCAAGTACTCCATTAATAAAAGACTGTGCTTGTTCGTCAGAATATTTTTTAGCAAGTTCTATAACTTCATTTATTGCTACTTTGTATGGAATTTTACTATAAATCATCTCATAAATTGCAATTTTAAGTAAGCTTAAATTAATTTTCGAAATTCTAGATATATCCCAATTTTCTTTAAGATTTTCTTTTATTAAATTATTTATTCTCTCTTCGTTTTCTAAAACACCAAAAAGAATATCGTTAAGATATTCTTTTACAGTGTCATCTTCAATTTCTTGAGACATTAGGAACATTTGAAGTGTATCTTCTCCGAACTTCCCTTTGAATTTCTTTTTCATATATTAGTTTAAACGCTAGTTCTCTAGCTTTTGACCTATTCATGTCTTGTCCAACCCCATATTATAATCTATTAATAAAATCTAATAACTTTTGTTTTACTTCATATTTATTGTGTTGCACATAATTTCCTAAAAATACGCCTGTGCAAATTACAATTATTGCAAGCGCTAGTTTTAAAAGCCCTGTGCATAATACAATAATTCCAATTATTCCTCCAATTATAGCTCCTCTATAATCATGAAAAAAACTTTTTAAATTATTCATATATATACACTCCTTTAAACTTCCTTTTTCTCTTCAGCAGTTGTAATATTTTTAATTTTAATGTCTATTGATTTTACATCCAAATTTGCTACATTTTTTACAACTTCTTTTATTCTATTTTGTAAATTCATAGAAAGTTCATTTATTATAGTATTTGGAAGTACCATCAATGTAACAAATATAATAAGTTCATTTTCACTATTTATTATAACCCTTGTTGTAACACTTTGTGTATTATCAAAGCTTTTTGCTACTCCATTTACTAAATTTTCTATTGTATCTTTTGAAATTAAAAGTTTTCCATTATCATTTTGAAGTAAAACTCCGGTCTCCACTTGCTTCGCCTGAACTTTCACCAAAGAAAATAGCTCTTAAGGCAAGAAGTATACAAGCAATTGAAGCTCCTATTGTAACATTTGTTGCTACCACATTTGCAGTTAATTTTTGATATATTATAAGTATATCAGAAAGTCCTACAAAGCCAAACAATAATAAAGCCAAAACTACAGAAACTACTAATATTATTATCGAAAATAAAACTAATGTTATTTTATCTAAAAATTTCATATAATTCTACCTTTTCCTTTTTAATTATTTTCTTCTTTTTGTTCTTGATCCATTGATGTTCTAACACCTTGTACATGTACATTTACTTCTAAAACATCCAATCCTGTCATTTCCTTTACAGATTTTTTAACTCTATTTTGAATTTCAAATGCTACATCTGGTATTCTTGTGCCATATTCTACTATAATGTTTACATCTATCTTTGTTTCTTTTTCTCCAACTTCAACTTTAATACCTTTTGATAACTTTTTCTTTCCACTTAATACTTCTGAAATTCCGCCAGCAAATCCTCCTGCTGTATCAACAACTCCTGGAACCTCTGATACTGCAATTCCTGCAATTACTGATACTACATCTTCTGATATAACTATACTGCTATCTGATGTTACATTAATTTCCTCTACTTTTTCATTATTTTCTTCATTTTCCATTATTATTTACCATCCTTTCTTGGCTTGTTTTAATTCAATATATAGTATATCAATTATCTTAAAATTTTACAACTGTTTTTGATAATTTTATTTAAATTTTGTCAATAATAATAAAACTAATTATATAAAAAACTCCCACTCAGTAATAAACTTTGTGGGAGTTTCCAGTCATTGCATGCTTTCTAATTTTTCACGTCCGATGCTCGCTACATCGTAATTTTCCGACTCTAACAGTTTTCCTACAGCTTTAGTTGTAGCATTGGGATTGTCACATATGCTTTGTGCAATCGCTCTTGCCCAAGGCACGTCATAGAAATATTGACTATCCCTAATTTTTGAGCACTTTTCTGCAAGAGCAATAAGTGCTTCTTCATCAGCATACGGAGATTTGGCTGCTTCATTCAATGCACTATAATAGCGTACTTCAGCCAGCTTTTTAATGACTGCCCCAGTAGATGCCGGATTATTACTTATGCTGTTTGCAATCGTCTCTGCCCATTCAGCATTGTTATCAATACTACTGCACTTTTCTGCAACAGCTATAAGTACGGTTTCAGTTGCATATTCGCTAAGTGCCACGTCATTCCAATCCATATAGTAAATGGATTCAAATTTAGCTTTAAGTATCTCTACATCATTGGAATTAGCATCATTGGGCCACGAAATATCAATATTTTCCGGAGCATCAATATTTTCCGGAGCATCAGTATTCTCCGGAGTATCAGTATTTCCCAGAGCACCAGAACAGCTCGTGAGCATCGTGACTACCATTAAGATAGTCATGATTAATGCGATGACTTTTTTCATTTTAATTTCCTCCTTAAAATTAGGTGTTGTATTTGATTATATTGATAAACTGACTTTATTGTCAGATTGACTAGGAAATTATTTTATATGAATACTAAAATAGTACGGTTATATTATATCATGTTTTACATAAAATGGCAAGTTTCAAATACTCTTCTTCGAATTCCTTTAAAAATTCACTTAAAATTTCTTCTCTTGAAAAAGTTTTACCAAATTCTTTTTTTAAAGAAGTCGCTGTATCTTTAATTTTCCCTTTAAATTCTGATTGATTTACATTAAAGCCTATCCCGATTATTATATTTTCTACAATTTCTCCCTTTACAGAACTTTCTGTTAAAATTCCACAAATTTTTTTACCATTCAAGAGTACATCATTTGGGTATTTTATCTCTAATTTATACCCATATAATTTATTTATTGTACTTACAATTACTTCTGCAATAGTAATTGTTAATCCATCAATTTTTTTTATATTACAATTTGGTTTTAGTAAAAATGAAAAAGTTAGATTTGCTTTCTTTTCACTTTCCCAGCTTCTCCCTTTTGTACCTCTACCATTCGTTTGGTTTTCTGCAATTACTACTAAGCCTTCCGGTAAATTTTCTTTTAAATTTTCTTTAATATATTCTTGGGTAGAACCGTATTTCTTGAAATATTTTAATAGTTTGCCCTAAAAATTTTGTATTTAATTTTTCTTTTATATCTTCCATTATTTTTTACTCCAATATTTTTTTGGAATTATATCATAAAAATAATATAAAAGCAAAGTGCGTTTACTCATTTGTTTAATTTATATTTTTATGGAATAACGGAAGTTTTAGTAAAATAGCTTAAAAAGCAAAATAGCCATTAGATAATTTCTAATGACTATTTTATTTTTATATTTCTATAAATAGTTCTGGTGCTTGATATTCACCATTCTTTAATATTTCAAAATGTAAATGAGAATCATCTAAAATTTCAAAAGTTGCTGTATTTCCAACTGTTCCAATAGTTTGCCCTTTTGTAACTTCTTCTCCTACTGTTACAAATTCAGCTGTCAAAAGATTTGCATATCTCGTTTCGAATCCATTTGCATGTTCTATAATTACTGTTATTCCATATCTTGGGTCATTCTTTATCGCTGTTACTTTTCCAGCTTCTGCAGCTTTTACAACTGTAGTTTTATCTGCTTTTATATCAACTCCTGTATGAACTACCCATTCTTTTAAAGTTTCAGAATATACTAAATTATCTTTGGCATATTCCTTCATAAGTGTTCCTTCAACTGGAACTATAAATTCTGGATCTTTTACAGGTTCTTCTACATTTATTGTTTCCGGTGCAGTACTTGCAGAATTATTTTCTTCACTTGTCTTGGTTTCCTGAGTTTGAGTATTGTTTTCTCCTTCACCTGTAGCATTTGTATTATCAGTATTTGAATTTTCATCTTCTTCTAAATCTAATGGGTCTGGCTCACCTTCTTGTATTTCTTGTATGCTTCTTCCTATTTGCATACTTGTCTCTTCTGTAGTATTCTCGTTTTCTGTACTTTTTGCAATTTCTTGACTATCTAAATCACTATATACTTTGTCTAAACTATTATTATATATCATTACAGTTACAAAAAATGCTATTATTCCTAAAGCCAAAATTATTCCAGCAATATATAGTGCACTTCTAATTCCAAATTCATCTTCACTCCTTCTACCATTTATATCCCTTCTTGCATTCCTTCTATCATTTTTCATAATATTTTCTCTCCTCCTTTAAGCTTTAATATAAGTGTTGCCTGTTTTTGAAAAATTATACAAAAAAGGTAATTATTTTAATTAAATTTTGTAACTTCTGTCCCTGTATAGAAATGAGTTAAAATCTCTATGTAATTTTTACCTAATTTTGCCAAGCTGTCTGCGCCCGTTTGACTAAGTCCAACTCCATGTCCATAGCCAATTACATTAAATTTTATGTTTTCTCCATCTCTGCTTACTTGAAATTTAGCAGATTTTAAGTTAAAAATTTTTCTTGTATCTACTCCTGATATTTCTATATTTCCAAATCTTACAATTTTTACTCTTCCGCCTGGTGTCAGTTCCTTTATTTCTATACAATTTTCTTCATCTAAATTAATTGCAAAATTAGTATAATTTTCTTTTAATTTATTTATAAAATCATCTTTATTTAAAACAACCTCTGAACTATATTGTGAATAATTTTCTTCTCCTTCTGTATCTACTGGATTTAAGTATGGTAAATCTGTTCCTCCCCAAACATTTGAAACGTTCTCTGTTCTACCTCCGCTATTAGAATGGAAAAAAGCATTTATTAAATTTTTATCATATGTCACAACTTCTCCAATCGTTGCATTTACCGCTTCTACTATTTTATTCCATTTTTCCATTTTTGGGTCTTCCCACTTAGCAAGTCTATTCTCTTTTGAAATCCAAGCCTGACAACAGTTTGCACTATCACAGATGTCTGCATCTCCATGTGGAGTTCCTGCAATTAATTTATATATTGTATATGTTCTTGCAGCAACGCTTTGTGCTTTTAGAGCTTCTAATTCATAATTTACTGGCATCTCTGCAGACACAACCTCTGCAATGTATTCATCAAGCGGGATTTCTTCTATCTCTCCCGTTGAATTATGTAATAATTTTATTGTTCCAAAATCACTATATGCATATTTTTCTATACTTAATTCTGGTATTTCTTTTTCTTCTATGATTTCCTGTATTTTAAATTTTACGGTAAAAAATATAGGTATTAAAAAACATATACCTACTATCGTTATAATGTATATTGTAATTTTTTTCATACTGCCTCCAAACTATTTCTCATTCTATCTAGTACTTTTTTCTCTATTCTAGACACTTGTACTTGTGATATTCCGAAGTATTTTTCCGTACTTCTGTCTGAGTTTTATTTTTGTAGAATCTAAGTACTATTATCTGCCTTTCTTTTGCATTAAGATCTTCTATTAGCTGATTTATTGTGAGTTTATTTATTATATTATTTTCTTCATTTTCATTTGCAGGAATTTTATTAATTAACTGAATATTATTTTCATTTCCTGTTTTTCCTTCTTCCTTGTATATTGATTCCACTGGATTTTTTGCTTCTTGTGCAAATGCAATTTCTTCTTTATCTACACCGAGTTTTTCCTCTAATTCTTTAATTGTAATATTTTGCCCTGTTTTTCTTAAATGTTCCTCTTCAAGTTTTGCAATTTTCATATTTAACTCTTTTACGCTTCTACTTACCTTAATAATTCCGGTCATCTCGTATAAATTTTTTTATTTCTCCTAAAATATATGGCACCGCATAAGTAGATAATTTAACATCAAAACTTGTATCAAATCTCTTTATTGCCTTTATAAATCCCATACAACCTATTTGATACAAATCCTCTGTTTCATAGCCTCTCCCACAAAACCTTTTTACAATGCTCCAGATAAGCCCGCTTATTTGTTTCTATAAGCTTTGTCATAGCCAATTCATCGCCGAAGACTTGCTTTTCTTATATCTTCAATATTGTTTTCATGCATTTGGACCTCTCCCCTTTAGTTTTCTTTTATGTTTTTTGTCATTGTTACTTTAGTTCCGAGTCCAACTATTGATTCAACTTTTAGTTCATCCATAAAGTTTTCCATTATCGTAAAGCCCATTCCTGATCTTTCAAGTTCTGCTTTTGTTGTATATAATGGTTCTCTGGCTATATCAACATTTTCAATTCCCTTTCCTGTATCCGTGATTTCAACAATTAATTTTCTTCCAGAAATTTTGCAATTTATTTTAATTATTCCTTCTCTTCCTTCGTATCCATGAATTATGCAATTTGTAACAGCTTCTGATACAGCTGTTTTTATATCTGCCATTTCTTCTATTGTTGGATCAAGTGAAGAAACAAAAGCTGCAACTGTGACTCTCGCAAATGCTTCATTATTTGACTTACTTAGAATTTCAAGATTCATCTCATTATCATATTTATTTTGCATATCTTTATCTCCTTTCTAACTTATTTTAATTATTTTAGGTATTCCACTCATTTCAAGAATTTTTCTTATGCTAGATTTAACATTTCTAATCTCTAGATTTCCTCCTAGCATTTTTACTGCCTTATATCTACCAATTAACATACCTATCCCTGCACTGTCCATGAAAGAAACCTTATTAAAATCAAATACAACTGTTTTAGGAATATATCTTTCAATTTCATTATCAACTTGCCTCCTCATTTTATCTGACCAGTGATGGTCAATTTCTTCTGTAATCTCAAAGGTTAATAGCTTGTCCTTTTCATCATAATCAACATTCATATTATGCATAAGCCTCCTTATTGTTTTATTTTCTTAAATTATACATCAAATGGTAATATTTTCCAATAGCGAAACTTGGGAAGTTTTGACGATTTTTGACTTTCGTTCGACAAAATAAGACAAAAAAGAAAGAGCAATAATATTTATTACTCTTTCTCTTTATATATTATATAATTTTATAACTCTATTTCCTCAAATGTATTTTTATTAATTTCTTTTGGAACTTCTACTGGATATTTACCAGTAAAGCATCCTGTACAAAGCGCTGGCACTTTGCAATCTTTTGTAATTTCTTTTAAACTATCTAAGCTTAAATACTCTAGACTATCTGCACCAATTAACTCTCTTACTTCTTCTATTGTCCTATTGTATGTTACTAATTGTTCTTTGTTATCAATATCTGTTCCAAAATAACATACATCCATAAATGCAGGTGATGCAATTCTTAAATGAACTTCTTTTGCTCCGGCTTTTCTTAAAACTGCAATTATTTTTGTAATTGTAGTTCCTCTTACAATTGAATCATCTACTAATACTATTTTCTTATCTTTTACTGTGGTTTTTATTGGATTTAACTTAAGTCCAACAAGTTCGCGTCTTGTATCTTGAGTATTTTGTATAAATGTTCTTCCAATATACTTACTCTTTGTAAATGCCATGTCATAATGTACTCCAGATTCTTTTGAATAACCGAAGTGCTGCATCTAAACCAGAATCTGGTACACCAGCTACTATATCAGCATCAACTGGTGCTTGTCTTGCAAGGCATCTTCCAGCATCTTCTCTAAATTTGTGTACGCTTATACCATCTAGTATTGAATCTGGTCTTGCGAAATACATATATTCAAAAACACATAATCCTTTTGGGTCATCTTTCCCTGTTTCAATTGACTGAATTTCATTATTGGTTACAATTATGATTTCTCCAGGTTTTACATCTCTTTCAAATTCTGCACCTGTAATATCTAATGCACAACTTTCTGAAGCAAAAACTATCTCATTTTCTGTTCTTCCCATACAAAGTGGTTTAAATCCTTGTGGATCTCTTACAGCGATAAGTTTTGTTGATGACATTATAATTAATGAATATGAACCTTTTAAACGTTTCATTGCATTTTGAACTGCTTCTTCTATTGACTTTGCTTTTAGTCTTTCTTGTACAAGTATATAGCAAATAACTTCAGTATCTGTTGTTGTAGAAAATATTGCACCTTTTTCTTCCAATTCTGCTCTTAGTTCATTTGCATTTGTTAAATTTCCATTATGTACAACTGCTAAATTTCCTTTTTTATGCCTTACTACCATTGGCTGAGCATTTTCCTTTTTTGCTTCTCCTGTTGTTGAATATCTATTATGTCCTATTCCCATTTTTCCTTCTGGTAGCTCGTCCAATCTATGTTTTGGGAATACTTTTGAAACTAGTCCTAAATCTTTTCTATAACTAATTATTCCATCTCTATTAATTGCAATTCCACAGCTTTCTTCTCCTCTATGTTGAAGAGCTGATAATCCAACACTTATTATTGGAGCTAAAGGCTCTCTTGATTTCATACTATAAATTCCATAAACACCGCAAGCTTCTTTTACATTTTCAAACATCTCTATTTCCCCCATTAATTTAAAAATACATAAAACTAAGAATTATATATAATTCTTAGTTTTATCAATATTTATTTTTTCTTTTTTTGAACTGAAAATCCAAATTTCCCTACTTTTTCATCTAATGTATAATATCCTCCATTTGCATATGCAATTAAATTGCATTTTGATATGTCAAAAGCACCATTTTCATCAATATATTTTTCATCAGCATTTATAGCCAGAACATCTGCTAAAAACATGTGATGTCCACCAAGTTCTTTTATTTCTTCTACTTTACATTCTATTGATACCGGACTTTCTTTTATCATAGGACATTTTACAAAATTTGCTTTTTCTTTAGTTAAATTCATTTCTTTAAACTTATCAACATCTCTTCCAGATTTAACTCCACACCAATCAGTTTTATATGCTAAATCCTTAGTTGTTAAGTTTATAACAAATTCTCCAGTTTCTTTTATGATATTATATGAATACCTTTCTGGTCTCACAGAAATATATACTTTAGCAGGTGTAGAACATGTTATTCCTGTCCATGCAATTGTTAATATGTTTGAGTTTTCCATATCTCCACAAGATACCATTACAGCAGGAATAGGATATATAAATGTTCCTGGCTTCCACATCACTTTACTCAAAATTTTTGCCTCCTTAATTTAAAGCTTATATCTCTATATAGTAGTATAACATCTTTATTATACTTTTTCAAGATATATTTTCACTTTAATTATATTATTTTCATATACTAATTATTACAGGAGGATATTAAAAATGGCTAAAATTTTAGTATATAACAATGATTTAAATAGAATGGAAACATATTACAGAGGCGAGAGCGAAGCAATGCCTTACATTACAGGTCGTACATTAACAGTTCGAGAATTTAGAGGTTCTAGTAAAAGTCCTACTTTATGGACCAGTAAACGTACAATGCAAGCTTGGAATAGTCAAAGATATATTTGGGGAGGTCCGATTCCAGTAGGTTATGCTTTTAAAAGACCTTGGGAAGGAGGTCATTCTTATCAAAGTCAACATTATGCAGGAGTTGCTTTTGATGTTGCTCAAACATTCTCAAATAGTCAAAGAACAGCTTTAAGAAATAGCGCACAAAATTCTGGAGTTTGGTCTTATGTAGAACCCGTTTCTCTTACTCCAACTTGGGTACATTTCGATAAAAGAGCTCTTTCGTCAGCTTGCTCAAGTCGGTGGCTTTCCTCAAGTTAAACGTGGTAGTATCCGGAATGTACACTTTAATTGCTCAAGATGATTTAAATACTTTGGGATTTCAAACTCGGAGGTTTAGATGGAATTTTTGGTGCAAATACTCAAAATGCTGTAAAAAGATATCAAACAAGTCGTGGGCTTGCATCTGATCGGAATTATTGGTTGCAATACATGGCGTTCTCTTCAAGAAAATGTCGTAGGAACTGGAAGGACTTCAACTACAATAGATTAATAATTTATATAAGATACATCTTTAAATTTATATCCTACAAATTATAATGCTTTGTTTTAAAGATGTATTTTATTTTAAATAAAGTAATGGACGGAATGAAACATTATAGAAATCAAAAATCGTACTATTAAAAGAGCGAATGGAAGTATAATAAAATGTGCTTTTTGCTGTTCCTCCTCTTATTGTACAATCACCTTGCATATAAGTACTTGTTTCTGTAGTCCATTCTAAACAATTACTTGCCATGTCATATATATTACATCTTTTATCTGTTGTAGTTCCTGTGTTTACACAATCATTTCCAAAAGTTTTTCCTACTTCTTTAGAATAATCATTATCTCCTGAATATGTTTGTATAAAAACTATTGCAATATCCCATGCATAGCTATTTATTAAATCACTTGTAAAATTTTGATTTTCATACATTGCTTGCGATACTTTTGATGCATCAATTTGTTTTATGTGATTCCATACAGGAGCTGATTTAGACTTTACTTTACCATCTTCACCTTTGCTTGCTTCATATCTTGCTAAATAATAACCTCCATTCTCTAAAACTTTATTTTTAAATTCGTATATATCTTTTGCCGTTCTATTTGCATATAACTTATTATCATGTTCTTTTTGGTCATATTCAGCATAATAGCCTTCTACTGCATATGTTTCTGGTACTATATCTAATATATCTCCTGTTCCGCACAACTTCTTTAGATTCATCATTATATCTTACATCGAAAACATATCTTGCTAGACCTATCATATTTGTATTTCCATCTTTGTTATTTATTTCTCCCACTGGTATCCACACAAATTGGTTTCCTTCTTTATCTTCTATTACTATTCCTTCCTGGACAGATGGGTTACTACTATCTCCTGTATAATCTCCATATTTTACATCATTTTGTCCATTCGGAACAATTCTAAAGCCTTCTGGTATTACTATTATATTTTCGTATTGATCTATTGCTTTTTTGTTGCCACTTTCAATAAATTTGCCAACCAATTCTGAAACTTTTGTTGCGTTTGTTTTATCCAAAATAATTTGATTTTGCATATTTAACTCTTTATTTTGAGAAATTATAATTTCATCATTTAATATATTATCGTTAATTACAGAAATCTTTTGTTTTTTACCTATTTTTATTCCAGTAGACATTGATATTGCAACAACTGCTATTAAAATAATTATTTTAATTAACAAATTTACTAAAACATTTCCTTCGTTTGTTAGTACTAATTTATTTTTTGTCATAAATATTTATCTTTCCTCCTTTAAAAATAAAATTGTAATAATGTTTTTTGTTTCTTATATAATAAAAAAATGATTTTTAATTGGGTGAATTCCCAAAAGAAATATTTTGGATTAACTTAAGTTGTATATTAAATTTATATAAAATTATAAAAAATAAGTAATGTAAGCAAGAGTGCTTTTTACATTACTTATTATATATAACGATTTATGTGTATTTGTCAAGAAAAACTTTTCGACAAAATTCGACAAATATATATTTAGTCAAACTTTAAGGCTTTTTAATAATGAAGTATTTAAAATAACTCTAGCCAGTCTTGCTCAATATTTCCTTTTTCATTTTGTTTATAATCTTCTTCTCTAATCTTGATATGTAACTTTGAGAAATTCCAAGCATATCTGCAACTTCTTTTTGTGTTTTCTCATCTCCTGCTCTGAATCCAAACCTAAGCTCCATTATATCTTTTTCTCTTGGATTTAATTTATCCATAGATGCCTTAAGTAATTTTTTATCTACTTCATCTTCAATTCGTCTTGAAGTAACATCATTATCCGTTCCGAAGTATATCAGAAAGTAAAAGTTCGTTTCCATCCCCATCTTGATTAAGTGGTTCATCAATAGAAATTTCTCCCCTTACTTTATTGCTTCTTCTTAAATACATTAGAATTTCATTTTCTATACATCTAGATGCATAAGTTGCAAGTTTTATATTTTTACCTGTATTAAAAGTATTTATAGCTTTCATAAGTCCAATTGTCCCAATTGAAATTAAATCTTCTATACCAATGCCTGTGTTTTCAAACTTTTTAGCAATATATACAACAAGTCTCAAATTTCTTTCAACCAAAATTTGTCTTGCCTCCATATCTTTTTCCGCTAGCCTTTTTAATACCTCCTCTTCTTCTTTTGGCTCTAATGGTGGCGGAAGTGTTTGACTTCCTGCAATGTAAAATATACTTTCTATATCATTGTTTTCTTTTTGTATATATTTTAAATACAAATTATTCAAAATTTTTAATAAATTCATTTTTCTCATCACTCCTTTCTTCTAAAAAATCAAGCCCAACAAGTCCTGAATATTCTCCATTTCTACTAATAGCTTTATTATATATTCCGCACAATTACATTTTTCTTCTCTATTTCATTTCCATCAAAATTTATCAAAACTTTATCTGGCTTAAATCCTACTAACATACCATTTTGTTTTCCAAGTGAAGAAAATGGTATTAATCTAAATCTTGAAATGTAGTCTACTCCCAATGTATCTGCTAAATTATTATCTCCACATACAATTTTTTCTAATGTATCTAAAACCTCTTTTTCTATTATTTCTTGTAATCTCATTTTTTCTACAACAATTACAGGAATTCCGACTTATTGGATCCTTAAGTAAATTTCCTGTATCTATCATAGTGCGCACATAAGTTACTTTTCCCTTATACTCTATAGTTACTTCACAAAACATATCATTTTTGCTTAATCTATTTTTAATTATTTTAAATGCAATGCTTACAATAACAAGCCCAATAATTGCTCCCATAAATGCAATTTTTATAGGATATGTTCCTGTTAAAAATCCATTTTTATATAGTATTTCTTGCGGTTTTATATAATAAAGTAAGAAAAATGCACATCCTCCAAAAACAAATGATGTAAGATAAAATATAAGGAGATTCTTAAAAAGCACTTTCATACTTTTTGGAATAAATGCTATGTATACCATTGCAAGAGATAAAACAAACTTTGATAATGGATTTAAATATATATAACTCTTTGTTAAATAAGTTCCAATTACATATAAAGCTCCAATTGTGCTAGAAATAGCAACGTTTAAAATTTTGCACTTTACTTTTGTAATAACAGCCGCTCCATATATGATAATTGCATTCATACATACATTTTCTAGGAAGACTACATCCAAATATATAGTCATTAACCCTTACATCACCTCTTTCTTCTCTAACTATACAATAATTATAGTTCGTCTAACATTAAAATATTGTCAAATTCTGACCAAGAAAAAAAGAAATAATCTTGCAATTTTGATTATTTCTTTCTTTATTAGATATTTTTTTTATTTTTATTTACTTTTTTATGTAGAAATATAATTGTTTTTATTTTTTTATAAAATATACTTGCACTAAAAAAAAATTCCATATATAATTAAGATAGTTTAAAATTGGAGGTTTCTTGATGAATAGAACAAAACGTAAAATATTTGAAACATCTATGAATTTATTTGCAACTAAAGGTTATGATGCAACAAGCATTGAAGAAATTACTTCTGTTGTAGGTGTTGCTAAGGGTACTCTTTATTATCATTTTTCTAGTAAAGAGGAAATTTTTAACTTTCTTATAGAAGAAGGAATGAAACTTTTGCAGAACAGTATGACTATTAAAGTTGAAAAATGCCATACCTTAAAAGATAAATTAAGGGCTATTTTGCTTATACAAATTAAAGTTATGGTAAAATATCAAGATTTTATGACAATTGTTTTAAGCGAAGTTTTAGGAAAAGAATCTAGAAATCTAACTTGTAGGAAATATGTATTTGAATATATAGATATACTCGAAAGCATAATAAGTGAAAGCATAAATAATGGTGAAGCTGAGCTTAAAAATTTAGGTGATCCAAAAGCTTTAGCAACAGGTCTTTTTGGTACAACTTATTCTATCTTACTTCATAAGATTAAATCAGATGAAGAATTAGACATTAAGACATTATATAAGGAATATGAAAAAATTATATTTCCTAGATAAAAAACATAAGAAAAGTACCTATATATTAATATTTAACAGTCAAGACCCGGCTGAGATGCCCAGAATATGGTTTGACAATAAATATTAATATATAGGTACTTTTTTATATTTAATTTTATACAAAATTTTTTACGAAACTTCTTCTATGTATTGGGCAAAGTCCATATTTTTTAATTGCTTCAATATGTTCTTTTGTTCCATAACCCTTGTGTTTTGCAAATCCATATTCAGGGTAAATCTCGTCATATTTTATCATAATTCTATCCCTTGTAACTTTTGCAATTATTGAAGCTGCAGCAATAGAATAACTTAAAGCATCACCTTTTATTATTGATCTATATGGAATACCTAAAGTATCTATTCCTTTTAAAGCATCAACAAGTATTATATCTGGTTTTATTTTTAGTTCTCTTAAAGAAGTTGTGAGTCCGAAGTTTAGTTGCTTGCAAAATATTTATTTCATCAATTGTATTTTCATCTATAATTCCGAACTCCATAACTTATTGATTTTTGTATAATCTCTTCAAATACTTTTTCTCTCTTTTTTTCTGAAACTTTTTTAGAATCATTTACTCCTTCTATCATAGAATCTTTGGGAAGTATAGCACTTGCAACAACTACAGGTCCAGCAAGAGGTCCACGTCCTGCTTCATCTATTCCGCAAATATAATTTGCACCACTTTCAAATATTTTTCTATCTATTTCTTTTAATTTTATTAATCTTTGTTCTTCTTTTTCTGTCATTTTTAGTTTCCTTTTATTTTAAAAATTATTGTTCAGAATCTCCTAACATTTCTGATAAATAATGTAATACTTGACCATCATGTTCTATTCCTTTTTCATATTTAACTTGAACTTCATCTGAGTCATAATTTACATAATATCCGTCTGAGGCTTTTGCTTTTTCTACACCTATATCATTTAATTCCCCTTGGCTTAATTTATACCATCCATCACTTTGTTTTTCCCCATAAAGTCCACTTTCATCAATATTTCCTATAACCTTATCATTTACGAGTTGCTCACATTTTGTTTGAATCAACAAAAGGTATGTTTGAATATTATCGAATTGTGCTTCTTGTGAGATATCAATTCCAACTGATATACTTATTCCTGCTAATATTATAAGTAAAATTATTGTAACTACTAGTGCAATCATTGTAATTCCTCTATTATTCTTAATACTCATTCAACTCTACCCTTTCTTTTAAAAATATATATTTATTATATCTGATTTATTTCCTTTTATCAATATTAACTTGATTATTTTTTGAAATTTTTGTATAATATTTGCATGAAAAGTTTGATTGTAACCAATAAATTTAATAATAAAAAATTGCTTGCATTTCTAGAATATTCGTTTCCAGATGCATCAATTAGTGTGTTTTATAAAGCTCTTAGGAAAAAGGATATTAGAGTAAACGATATTAAGGTTTCTGAAAATGTTGTAATTTATGAAGGAGACAAAATTGATGTATACATATTAGATAAATTCCTTTTCGCCATAGATTTTAAAATTGATATAATTTATGAAGACGAAAATATTTTAGCTATTAATAAACCCAAAAATATTGAAGTTACTGGGGAAAATTCTTTGGAAAGCATGCTTCAGGAAAAATATAAGTCTTACGGAATTAAGCCTTGTCACAGATTAGATAGAAACACTGAAGGGATTGTTCTTTTTGCAAAAAATGAAGAAGCTTTAAATATTTTACTTGAAAAATTTAAAAATAAAGAGATTACGAAATATTACAAGTGCAAAGTCTATGGAAGATTTAAAAAATCTCATGACATACTTTCTGCTTATTTATTTAAAGATAACAAAAAATCTATGGTATATATTAGTGATAAAAAAGGTGTTGGATATAGAGAAATTATTACGGAATATAGAGTTTTAGAAGAAAACATAAAAGAAAATTATAGTATTTTGGAAGTTATTTTGCATACTGGAAGGACTCATCAAATTCGTGCTCATTTATCATACTTAGGTCATCCTATTATTGGCGATCGGAAAATATGGTGATAATAAAATTAATAAAATGTTTAATGAAAAAACTCAAAATCTTTGTGCATATAAGATAGTGTTTAGTTTTTCTACAGATGCTGGAATGCTTAATTATTTGAAGGGAAAAGAAATTATATAGAAAAAGAAAAAAATATTTATTTAAAAGAGCTACGTAGCGAACGGGTGGCGTAGGCCACCTAACCGGAGCGAAGCGTAGGGCGAATGGCGCAACCCTCTTTTCTTTTTAATGGAGGTTGCGCCAACAAAGCTCTTGCAAAATAAATATTTTTTTCTTTTTATTTTTATGCTTCTTATTCTTCTCCATCCTCATCATTATATTCATAGCTTCCACACATTGATTCATCTGGAGTACAAGTTTCACAATCGTCTATTGGTTCTACTGTTATTTGATTTAATTCGCATTCTTCTTTATCACAGTTGTTATATCTACAACTGCTTACTGTACAATTTATTTTTTGATTTTTATCCATTATAGGTACCTCCTAAAATCTTTTTTCGTAAAAATAGTATGTGCATTTTTTTTCAAAATATGTCTTGGATAAAATTGGTTTTCAAAAAATAAATTATATTTTTATCCTTTTTTACTTACACTTGCATATTTTTTTAATTTTTCATATGCCAGATAATTTATAGTACCAGCTGGGAAGTTACCAGACTTATCTTTCTTTCCTGCAGGAACTCCTGTTAAAATCTCTATACCCTCTTCAATTGTAGATGCAGTATAAATGTGGAACATTCCGGATTTTACTGCTTCTACAACTTCATCAGTTAAATTTAAGTTTTTAACATTTTGTACAGGAATTAGTACACCGTGATTTCCATCAAGGCCTCTCATCTTGCAAACTTGGAAGAAACCTTCAATTTTTTCATTTACGCCACCAATTGGTTGTATTTCACCTTTTTGATTTACAGAACCTGTTACTGCAATAGCTTGATTTATTGGTACACCTGATAAACTAGAAAGAAGTGCATATAGCTCTGTACTTGATGCACTATCTCCATCAACTCCGTTGTATAGCTGTTCAAAGCATATACTTGCAGAAAGCGATAGAGGAATATCTTGTGCAAATAGTTCACCAATATATCCACTTAAAATTAGAACTCCTTTTGAATGAGTAGAACCAGAAAGCTCAACTTCACGTTCTATATTGATAATTCCAGATTTTCCTGTAAATGTGTTTACAGTAATTTTTGCAGGTTTACCAAATGAGTAATCTCCTATACTCATTATTGTTAAACCGTTTATTTGACCAACTTCAAATCCTGAAGTACTGATTAAAAGAGTATTATCTTTTATCATTTCAGAGTATCTATCATCATATTTTTTTACTCTTTGCACTTTTTCGTCAATTGCTTTATTTATAAAATCTTCTGTTACAATTTTTGAATGAGAAAGAGTTGCCCAGGTTCCAGCTTCTGTAATAATTTGTGACAAATCATTAAACTTAGTAGAAAGTTTTGTTTTGTCATTTGCTAGGCGAGATGCATATTCAATCATTCTTGCAACAGCATTTTTATCTAGATGAGGCAATCCCTCTTTTTCGCAAAAACCATGGAAAAATCTTGCAAGCTTTAAGATGTTTTCATCAGTTCTTGGAGCATCATCAGCAAATTCAACTTTTATTTTAAATAGCTTTCTAAAGTCAGGATCCATACTAAGTAAAGTATGATAAATATTTGAATTTCCGATTAAAATAACTTTAAGATCAAGAGGAATAGGTTCTGGTTTAAGAGATACCATAACCATAGCTTGCCTTTGTTCTAAAGAGTTATCTACACTAATTTCTTTTATACGGAGAGCTCTTTTTAAATTCTCATAACATATTGGATTTGTAAGTAAATCCTCAGCTTGGAAAATAATATAACCGCCATTTGCCTTTTGCAAAAGACCAGCCTTAAGCATTGTATAATCAGTTCTTAATGTTCCCATATAGTTTTCATATTCAAGTTTTCCAAATATATTTTGGAAAGAATAGTTTGAATCCATTATAACTGGAGCACCTTCAAGTTTGCTATTATCCACAAATAGATTTACTCTATAATTAAGCCAAGGCTTAGGCTGTGGACGTTGCATACCTGGCATTATAGGTTGTGGAGTTTGAGAATCTCCTTGTGCATGATTTGGATTATCTAAAAACAAAGATACATTTTTTACAATATCTTTTTTAATGTTATCTAAGAATTGAGAGATCTTTTTATTTCTCTTATATTTTGATTTAATATAGTTTATATGCACATTAACTGTAAGAAGAGAAATGTTAGATTGCCATTCTTGAATTTTTTTATCTGCTTCTTTTTCAATAAGTTTAATTTCACTAATAGTACTCATTATTTGTTCTTGAACAATATTAGATTTTTCTTCAAATTGTTGCTTAATAGCATCATCAAGTTTATTGAATTCTTCTTCCTCAAGCGTTTTTCCTTCGTAAATTGGCATCATATAGATACCGGTTTTGAGCAGTTTTGACTTCAAAACCATGTTTCATAGATTCTTTATTTAATTTTTCTAAAAGGATACTTCTTTTTTGTTCATATTCTTGCTTTATTAAAGCTTTTTCTTTTTCAAAATCTTCATTGTTAAAAGTTTTATTGATGTCTGCTCTAACATCTTTTATGAAGCTTTCCATAGTTTCTTGAAAATCTGCGCCTTGTCCTGCTGGAAGAGAAAGAGCGATTGGCTCATTTGGATTATCAAAGTTATATAGATAGCACCAATCACATGGTACTCTTTTCTTTTTTGAAATTTTGTCTAAGTAATTTTTAGTATACATTGTTTTACCAACACCGCTTGGTCCTTCAACATAAAGGTTGTAGCCATTAACATCTACATTTAAACCAAACTCGAGGGCTACAATTCCTCTTTCTTGTCCAATTCCTTTATCTGTTGGTTCAAGCTCAGCTGTTGTTTCAAAGTTGAATTTTGAAGTTGAACAATAGTCTTTTAAATCTCTGTAATTTAATTCATTTTTCTTTTGCATCCTAAGTTCCTTTCTAAAAACAAATAAAATTGTTTTGTTCTTATGTATTAAAATATTTTGTCATGATGTATGCGTCATCTTGCCCATTATAGTATTTTCTTCTTGTACCGTATTATTTTAAAACCGTATTTTTCATATAAATGTATAGCAACAGTATTTTTAGTATTTACTTCAAGTGTAATTAAAGATGATTTCTCTTTTGCTTTATTTATTAATTCACAAAGAAGATTTGACCCAATTTTTTGGTTTCGCATATCTTTTCTAACTGCAATATTAGAAACGTTTGCTTCATCTAAAACAAAGTTTAATCCCGCAAAACCTAGAATTTCATTTTCTCCTTTTGCAACAATATAATAAGATGTATCAAGCTTTAAATCATTTTCTAAAATATTTGTATTCCAAAAATCATCAAAATCATCTATGTTAATTTTAGATAAGTCTTGCATATTCATTTTTTCTATTTTAATTTCCATTTTGCATTTCCTCAGCATTAGATTTTTTTAAATAAAGTGCAGATAGCTCCAAAGGATTTGAAACCTTTCCTTCTTTATATTTATCAAATGCAGCAATTCCAACATATTTAGAAGATGCTAAAGAATCTTCTAAAAAGTAAACATCTTTTTTCAAATATGATTGTATCACATCTTTATAAAGTATGCCACAATTTCCTACAAAAAATATCTTTTTTTTCGAAATATTTAAATTTGATAAAATATTTTCTATATTATCAAAAGAAAAATCTTGAAGTTTTGTGTACTTTCCAGCATTTCTTTCAAAAAGTCCAAAATAAATATTATCATGTTTTGCATCTATCATTGAACAAATTAGTCCGTCTTCTTTGCAAGTATAGCTAAGTGCTTCTAATGAAGATACTGCAACACAAGGTTTATCTTTTACGTCACAAAATGCTTTTATAGTTGCAAGTCCAATTCTAATTCCAGTAAAAGAACCTGGACCGATTGTCTACTGCAAACAAAGAAATATCATCTAAAGAAGTATTTGTTTCATTCAAAAGCTTATCTATAAGTGGCATTAATGCTTCAGAATGATTTGCTGTAGAAAATTCTTTTAATTCTAGTATTAAGTTATTGTCTTCTAAAAGTGATACTGATGCAATATCACATGAGCTTTCGACTGCAAGTATTTTCATGGACTTTAAAAATCTCCTTTTAATATTAAAGTAAAATTGCTATAGTTAGAAGAAATAAAAAAATCAAGTGCGAAGCGAATATAGGGTTCGAGATACTACGATTTCTTAGCAGATTTTATGGAAAGCGTTCACGTTGCGTCGTGGAAGGGTGCCATAAAAGATGTGTTAGAAATCGTGTATCGAGAAGCCCGCCCCGAGCGACAAACGAAATTTTTTTATTTCTTCTAACTCAAAAATTCTAATCATATATGTTAATTTTTCTAATATTTTCATCTGCTACATCTTTTTCAATGTCAACGAAGATAGTATTTTTAGGTAGAATAGAGGAAATTATATTTCCCCATTCGATGATGCAAATTCCATTTCCAAAGTAGTCTTCCCCACCAATATCGAAGAAATCATCTTCATTTTTTAATCTATATACATCGAAATGGTAAATTGTAATTTTTTCATTTTTGTATTCATTAACTATTGTAAAAGTAGGGCTCGAAATTTCATCTCCAAGTCCAAAAAATTCTAGTATGCCTTGAGTAAACTTAGTTTTGCCAGAGCCTAAATCTCCATTTAGAACGATTATATCATCCTTTTTTAATGTTTTTGCAAATTCTTTTGCAAAATTAATTGTATCATTTTCACTTTTTGAAATATATTCTTTCATTTATTTTCTCCTAAAATACATACTTAAGTATATCACACTTTTTAGTATTTTTGGTAATATTTTGTAAAAAAATTTAAAAAAATTGAGTAGGTATTTGAAAAATACCTACTCTTAAAGATTAATTATTTTATAAATTTATATTTTGATTGTTATTTTGGCTTAAATATCTATTTACATTTCTCATACTAATTCCAGTATTAATAGAAATATCATTTGCTGATACATCTACATTATTTTCTATATAGTCTTGAAATTTAAATCTATCTAATTTATCCTTTGGCATGCAATTTTGGCAAACATCACCTTCTGTTACGAAAAAAGAACCACAGCGCACACATTTTTTAAATTCCATATTAGACCCTCCATTTTCTTTTGAATACAAATTTTATTATCCATATTCTATCACATAATTCGACAAAATAAAATACTTTTTTTTAAAAAATTTACATTTCTTTTGCAATTTGTTCAGCTGTTAAACCATATTTAAGTTCTATATCCTGCACACTTCCGTGCTTTATAAATTCATCTGGATATCCAAATTTTTTAAAGTCTATATCTTCTATTCCTTCTTCTATAATTAGCTCCTCTATACTGCTTCCAAGTCCTCCTTTTAAAATATTATCTTCTATTGTTATGACTTTGTTTGTTTTTCTAATAGAATTTAGTATTCCTATTTTATCTAGTGGTTTTAAAAATCTAACATTTATAACTTCTGTACTTTTTCCTTGTTTTTCTAAGATATTTGCTACTTCTACTGCCCTTTCTACCATTTTTCCAATAGCTATTATACTAATATCAGTACCTTCTTTTATGATTTCTATTCTTTCACTCTTAACATCTTCATGTATATCAAACTTTACTTTTCCTTCTCCTCCTCTTGGATATCTTATAACTACTGGCTTTTTTAGATTTATTGCATATTCTAGCATATTTTCAAGTTCTTTAAAATCTTTAGGTGCCATTATTGTTAGATTTGGAATAATTGAAAAGAATGATAAATCAAATATTCCTTGATGTGTTTCTCCATCATTTCCAACAATTCCAGCTCTATCAACACACATAACAACTCCTAAATTTTGAAGTGCTATATCATGTATAACTTGATCAAAAGCTCTTTGATAAAAAGAAGAATATATTGGTACAACGGGAACAAGTCCTTCCTTTGCAAGTCCTGCCGCAAAACCGAAGCGCATGCTGTTCTGCAATTCCTACATCAAAAAATCTATCAGAATATTTTTCAGAAAATTCTTTTAAGCCTGTTCCATCCTTCATTGCAGCGGTAATTGCAACAATGTTTTTATTTTTTTCTGCAAGTTCTATTAATTTTTCTCCAAAAACTTTTGAATAATCTTTTGAAGATTTTGATTTACTTTCCCCTGTTTCTATATCAAAATTTGATGCACTATGAAATTTATCTGGGTTTTCTTCTGCTGGAAGATATCCTTTTCCCTTTTTAGTTACAACATGTATAAGAATTGGTCCCTCTAAATCCTTACTTATCTTAAATATTTCCTCGAGCTTACCTATATCATGTCCATCTATTGGTCCTAAATATTTAAAGCCTAAATCCTCAAAAAGCATATTAGGTATAACTAATTGCTTTATACTATATTTTATTCTCCTGATTAGTTTTATAATCTTATTACTTCCTTTTGGAAGCATTTCTACTACTCTTTTTATATATTCGTTTGACTTTTTATACCATTTTCTTGTTCTTGCTTTACTTAAAAATAGCGAGATTCCACCAACATTTTTGGAAATACTCATTTCATTATCATTTAGTATTACTATTAATTTTGTTTTTAATGCTCCTGCATGGTTTAGTGCTTCTAGTGCCATCCCTCCGTGTTAGTGCTCCATCACCAATTACTGCAATTACATTTTCTTTATCTCCTTTTAAATCTCTTGCAATTGCCATTCCAAGTGAAGCTGAAATTGATGTACTGCTATGCCCTGTATTAAAACAGTCATATTCTGATTCAGAAGTTTTAGGAAATCCTGCTAATCCGTCTAGTTTTCTTAATGTATGTATTTTATCTTTTCTACCTGTTAAAATTTTGTGAACATAGCTTTGATGTCCGACATCCCAAATAACTTTATCATTTGGCGTATCAAATACACTATGTACTGCTATTGTAAGTTCAACAACGCCTAAATTTGAAGCTAAATGTCCACCATTTTCTGAAACAGTCTCTATAATTAACTTTCTTATATCTTCGGCAAGTAATTTTTTTTCATTCATTGTTAGTCTTTTTAAGTCATCTGTATTGTTTACTCTGTCTAATATTCTGTACATTTTTGCCCCCTAAATTTTGCTCTATATCATTTCTTACATATAATATCATAAAATTAGAGTGTATGCAAGTAACCTCAATTTGCATACACTCTAATTTATATATCTAACCTTACAGTTTTCTGAACACACCAGCTACTTTTCCAAGAATTTGACAATCTGGAACAATGATTGGATCCATTGTAGAATTTTCAGGTTGTAATCTGATATGATCTTTTTCTTTGTAGAAAGTTTTTACAGTAGCTTCCTCACCAATTAAAGCAACAACAATTTCCCCATTATTTGCTGTGTTTTGCTTTTTAACTAATATGTAATCTCCATTTAAAATGCCGAGCTTCTATCATACTTTCCCCCCTGACAGTAAGCATAAAGCTCTCTGAATTTCCAACAAAGTCTATTGGTATTGGGAATGTATCTGTAACATTTTCTACTGCAAGTATTGGTTCTCCTGCTGTAATCTTTCCAATTACTGGAACTTCTACTAATTCTTTTGAAGTATATAAATTTTTATCAGGCTCTTTAATTTTTTCTGTTGCTCCACCTTTAATTAGCCTTAAAGTTCTTCCTTTTTGGTTTTCTTTTTTAATGTATCCCTTTTTTTCAAGTTTTGCTAAATAACCGTGTACTGTTGCTGTAGAATGAAGGTCTACTGCCTTTCCAATTTCTCTAACTGAAGGCGCATATCCGAACTTCTGCAATTTGTTTTTCTATAAATTTTAAAATTGCTTTTTCTCTCTTATTTAGCTCAACTGTACTTTTTTTTCTACCCAAATTTATCACTCCCTTTTTAACATGGTTATATTTTATCATAGAAACAAATAATTGTCAAACAAAATTTTGTATTTTTTAAAATTTTTTTGAATAATCACTCAAATTCTCTAATATATTTATCTCATGAGTAGATTAAAACTTTTTCTATTAAATACAATAATATTAACTCGGAACGTCTCTTTTCATGAGTATTGTAAATATTTTCTTTAGTGTATATGTTGCAAACAAACTAGGTAGCGAAGGTGCTCGGAATATTTGAATTAATGATGTCTATATATACATTTGTAAGCACATTCGCAAATTCAGGGATAAGCCTTGCTGCAACTAGAATTACATCTGAAGAATTAGATGCACATGGTGGACGGGCGGTTTAAAATTTGCAATGAGAAAATGCATTATATACAGCCTATGCTTTGGAATTTTAGCAATGTTTTTATTGCTTTTTTTTGCCCGGATATTCTGCAACTGTTTTACTTCATAATAGAATAACTCCTATGCCTCTTTATATAATGGCAATAAGTCTTCCTTTTACTTCTGTTATTACTTCTCTTTCTGGGTATTTTACAGGAGTTAGAAGAGTTTCTAAAACTTCTATGAGTAGAATATTATCTATGTGCTTACAAGTTTTTTTAACTTGCATATTTTTATATATTTTTAAATCGAATGATTTAAGTATTGTTTGCAGTTATTTAATTTTGGCTACAACAATATCTTCTGTCTTTGAATTCATACTTACATATATTTTATATTTGATTGATAAAAAAAGATTTGATAACAAACCTATAACTAATAAAAAATATTTGAAAAAGATTTTAAGAATTGCTTTTCCTGTTGCAATCACTTCATATATCCGTTCTGGCCTTTCTACAGTGCAGCAACTATTAATTCCATTTAGTCTAGAAAAACACGCTGAATCTTGCGAAACAGCACTTTCTCAATATGGACTTATAAACGGCATGACTATGCCACTTTTAATGTTTCCTTGCATTATTATTACATCTTGTGCGAGCTTACTTATTCCTGAATTTGCAAGATATAATCTAAAAAAAGACTTTAATAGAATGAATCAAGTAATTTCTTTTATTTTTAAATTTACTTCTTTTTTTAGTGTTTGTATAATAGGTATATTTTTAACATTCACAGAAGAAATCTCATATTTTATTTACCACAACATAGATATTGCGGAATTTTTAGTCGTTTTATGTCCTCTTATCATTTTAATTTATTTAGATAAAATTATAGATAGTATGCTTCGTGGACTTGATAAACAAGTTGGTGTAATGTTTTGTAACATCTTTGACTTAATTTCAACTATCGTACTTATATATACTTTAGTACCTGTTTATGGAATATATGGTTACCTTGCTGTTATTGCAATAAGCGAGATCTTAAACTTTACCATAAGTTTAATTCAGCTTCAAAAAGTAACACATTTTAGATTTGATTTTTTATCATATGTAGTAATCCCATTTTTCCTTGTACTTGCTACCAAGTTTTTATTTGATTCCTTTGATAATTATATTGAATATGAATTTGGCTTTGTGATATTCAAAATATTAATATTTATTGGCGTTTATCTTGGGCTTCTTGTTATATTCAATATATTTAAATTTTTCAAGGGCAAGAAAATATTTATTACATAGATGCAAATTCTTCATCATATTTTGATATTTCTCTATATGTTTTTGAATCTGGTCTTGTCATATCTTCTCTTATTTCTTTTGGTAACATTTTTCTTATATCTGCAATTATCTTACAATAATTAATTGCTTCTTCATAATCATCTTTCAATATTTTATCAATTATCATTCTTTGACATTTTTGTGGTGCTGACACTTTTAAAGTTTTGCTTAATTCGTAGAACCATTTCATTTCTTTTAATATATCTATTCTTTCATTTTTAGTTAATACTGTTGAATCTATGAATTTATAAATCATATATGACATATTTTTTGCATAAGTATATCTATAAAATGCTAAATGTTTATTTAATTTAAAGTTTTCATAAATTGCTTTATAAGCTGTGTTAATTCTTGAGAAATAATCTCTTTTGCAACTAAAAGATACAGATTTGTTTTTTGCATCTCCATTATTTCTTTGTCTATAGCAATAAACTATTTTTTTCATGTAATATACTTTATCTGTTTTCATAAAACAAGATGTTGTAAAGAAAGCATCTTCTGCTTCTACTCCTTCTAAAAATTTTATTTCATTTTTTTCTACAAATGATCTTTTAAAAATTTTATTACAAGCACTAGAATTTAATAAATAGAAAGATTGTGTATAATCATTTATACTTAATTTGTAATCATTATACTTTTTTACATCAAATATTGGCTTGTCCCATACTGTCCCATCGCAGTCTGCATTTATATAATTTGCTGTGATAAAATCAGCTTCTTTTGCTTCAATTTCATTATATAATTCTTCACATGCATTTTTAGGATAAAAATCATCAGCATCAGCAAACATTAAGTATTTACCTTCCGCAATTTTCATTCCTTCATTTCTCACTGCTCCTGGAACTTTATGGTTTTCTTTTAAAAATATACTTGTAAAATTAGAATGTTTTTTAGAATATTCTTTCATTATTTCTCTTGAATTATCTTCTGAAAAATCATCAACCATTATTACTTGTATTTCTTTAAAATCCATTGTTTGATTTATAATTGTATCTAATAAATTCCTTAAATAATTTTCTGAATTATATACTGGTATAATTATTGATATTTTGTACATATATTTCCTCCATTTACTTCTACGAACTTAAAAAAACAGGAAATTTATATTTAACTTCCTGTTTTTTATACTTTAAATCTGTGTTTTTATTTCTTCTAATGCAATTGCAAGTTGGTCTGGACAAGATGTTGGTTTTGCACCACATGGAATTCCTTTTAAAAGTTTTATTACCTCATCTATCTTTCTACCTTCTGCAAGTCTGCTAACTCCGTACTGTATTTCCTGCACATCCGCCTATAATTTTTACTTTTTTTATAATATCTCCATCAACATCAATAATCATTTGCATTGAGCAAACTCCTTTAGGTGTATATCTATATTCCATAAAACTTTACTTCCTTCCCACTATTAAAATTATTATTTTACTTCTCTTGCAAGTACGATAATTCTTTGAGATCCATCATCTGTACAAGTTGATAATGTTATTTCTCTTAGTCCGTTTGTTTCTCTATTATAAAAAGAACTATCTGATTCTGATGCCAAGAAAACTTGATATACTTCATATGTTATTTTTTGTCCATCTTCACCAGTTATATATATCTTATCTCCATTAGATAATTTACCCAAATTTGAGAAGAATAAACCATTTCTTAAATTATGCCCTTGAATTACAGTATTTCCTACTTTATTTACTCCTACTCCTGCTAAATAAGCAACAGCAACTTTTATAGCTTTTGGTGTTGCTTTTTCTAGTATTGGATATTTTATATCTATTTTAGGAATTGAAATTGTTCCTAAAATTTTATACCCATAATATGTATTAGTATTGTTATTATTTTCATTTGAATTATTAGGTTGTCCTTGTGGTGTTTCACTAACATTTCCTATTTCCTGCCTATTAGGGTCATCTTCTGTAGTATTTTGATTTTCATTTGGTTCTTCATTATCTTGATTTCCTACACTTTGTTCAAATGCATCTACTGCATCTCTTGCACTTGCATTTAAATAATATTTATTATATACAGACCATCCAAAATATCCAATTAAAGCAATAATACCAATTATTGCGATAATAAGTAATACTGTTAAAAGTCCATTAAACTTACTATTAAACATACAAATCCCTTCTTTCTATGAATTCATATATATATATTAATTATAACATATTTTAAAAGATTTGTATATATTTTATATTATTTTAGTACCTAATTTTTTACCTGCTAAAACATGGAAATGTAGATGTTTTACTTCTTGTCCTGCATCCTCTCCACAATTTGATATAACCCTAAATCCATTTTTATCAAATCCTTTTTCTTTTGCTATATTATTTATAACTGTAAAAATTTTACCGAATTAAAGCCTCATCCTCTTTTTCAAGCTCTATTAGTGATTTTATATGTTTTTTAGGTATTACTAGAATATGAACTGGAGCTACTGGATTTATATCATTAAATGCCAAAACATCTTCATCTTCATATACAATTTGTGAAGGTATTTCTTTATTTACTATTTTACAAAATATACAATCTTCCATTCTTCAAAATTCCTTACATAATATAATTTAGGTTTTAAAGGATTTACCTATAACCATTTTTAATATCTTTTACTTTATAAGAACTGCTTTTATACGTCTAACACCTGCTGATGAAGCTTCTTCTTTCTTTATCTTGAAAGTTCCAAGTACTCCTGTATGTTCAACATGAGGTCCTCCACAAATTTCCTTGCTAAAATCTCCTATTGTATATACTTTTACTTTATCTCCATATTTATTTTCAAATAATCCTATTGCTCCAGATTTTTTTGCATCATCATAAGACATCTCTTCGCAAGTTACCTTTAAGTCTCTTTGAATTTGTTCATTTACAATTCTTTCTACTTCATCTAATTCTTCTTTTGTTACTTTTTGAGGATGTGCAAAATCAAATCTTAATCTTTCAGTTGTAATATTTGACCCCTTTTGAGTTGCGTGTTCTCCTAAAACTATTTGAAGTGCTTTATGTAAAAGGTGAGTTGCTGTATGATATGCTATTGTTTGCTCATTTTGTTCAGCTAATCCCCCTTTAAACTTCTGCTCTGAACCTAATCTTGATTTTTCTTGATGTTCTTTAAATAATTTATCAAAATTTTCTAAATCTATTTTAAATCCATTTTCTTCAGCAATTTCCTTTGTTACTTCTTGTGGAAATCCATATGTTTCATATAGTTTAAATACTTGCTCTGCAGATAAAGTATCTACATTCTTTTCTTTTAATTTACTTAGCTCCTTAATAAGTTCTTTTTCACCATTTTCTAGTGTCTTAACAAATTTATCTTTTTCTTCTACTATTGTATTTACGATATTATCTCTATTTTTAACAAGTTCAGGATACATTTCTCCTAAAATCTTTATATCTAAGTCTATTAGTTCTTCTAATTTTTCAAGACTTATTCCAAGCTTGTTTAAATGTCTTATCATTCTTCTAATTAATCTTCTTAAAACATAGCCTCTATCTATATTGCTTGGTTTTCCACCATCTGCAATTACCATCATACTAGATCTTAAATGTTCTGTAACAATTCTTCTACTTGCAATATTGTCTTCTTTTGCAAGTTCTTGTAATTTATCCATCATAGGCTTAAATATTTCTGTATCAAATGGTGTTTCTTTTCCTTGAAGTAACATATTTATTCTTTCTAGTCCTAGTCCTGTATCTACATTTCTTTGTTTTAATTTTGAATATGTTCCATCTGGATTTTTAAAATATTCCATAAATACATTATTCCAGATTTCTACATATTTACCACAACCGCAAGATGGGTTACAATCTTTTGAACATGGCTCCTTTCCTGTATCATAAAAGATCTCTGTATCTGGTCCACATGGTCCTGTTTCTCCTGCTATCCACCAGTTATCATCTTTTCCAAAATAATATATTCTTTCTTCTGGCATACCATTTTCTTTCCAAATTCTTGCTGTTTCTTCATCTCTTGGTGCATCATTATCTCCTGCAAAGCATGTAACGGATAATTTTTCAATTGGAATATTAAGTTCTTTTGTCAAAAACTCCATGCTATATTTTATTGAAGTTTCCTTAAAATAATCTCCAAGTGACCAGTTTCCAAGCATTTCAAAAAATGTTAAATGTCTATTATCTCCAACTTCATCAATATCCACTGTTCTTAAACATTTTTGATAATCCGCAAGTCTTACTCCTGCAGGATGTTTTTCTCCAAGTAAATATGGTACAAGAGGATGCATTCCAGCAGTTGTAAAAAGTACTGATGGATCATTTTCTGGAATTAATGGACTACTAGGTATTATGCTATGTCCCTTTGATTTAAAATAATTTAAAAATTTATTTCTAATTTCTAAAGCATTCATTAAAATTTCTCCTTTATTTTTTAATTTGATGTAGAACCAAATCCTCCAAGCCTATCTCCTTCAGCTTGATCTCCATCTGCTACTAAAAATTTCTCAAATATAGCTTGTCCAATAGTTTCACCTTTTTTTATTTCTATATCTTCTTCTTTTACATTATAAAAAGCAAACATGATATGTCCGTCATTATCAGGATTTCCATAATAGTCAGCATCTATAACACCAATACTATTTGCAAGAATTAATCCCTTCTTTTTTGGATTAGAACTTCTATTGCATAATTTTAAATATTCGTCTTCTTGCATATATGCTTTTAATCCTGTTTTTACTAGAGTAGGATTCATTCCTTTTTTAAATGAAGGAATAACAACATCCTCTGCTGCTTCTATATCGTATCCTGCTGAATATTTTGTTTTACGTACAGGTATATTTATTCCTGTATTTTCAAATCCTTTAGCTACTTCAAATCCTCTTATCCTTTCCATAATTTACTATCTTTCCTTTCTTTGATTACATTTTTGCATTATATCATACAAAGTATAAAAAATCAATTTTAATTATTTTTACCTACAAGCATTTCTCCTTGAATATCAGTTATTTTTACATTTATAATTTGATTTCTTAAATCAGCCTCATTTTCTGTTTCTATACCAACATACATATAATTTGCAGTATGGCCTTTATGAATTCCGCCTTCTTTTTCTTCCACAAGAACACTAACTTCTTTTCCTATATAAGTTTTTCCTATTTCTTCATGAAATTTATTTGAAAGCTCAATCACTTTTTTACTTCTTATTTCTTTAACATCTGGAGAAATCTGATTTTCCATTAAAGCTGCCTTTGTTCCATCTCTTTTTGAATATTGAAATACATGTATTTTATACAGCTTTATTTTTTGTAAGAGCTTTAAAGTTTCATTGAACTCTTCTTCTGTTTCTCCTGGGAAGCCGAACTATTATATCTGCTGTAAGTATTGCATCTTTAAAGTTTTCTCTTATTTTATTTGTTATATCTTCTATATCTTTTGAAGTATATCTCCTATTCATTCTCTTTAAAGTTTCTGTGCATCCACTTTGAAGTGATAAATGGAAATGTGGGCATACTTTTTCAAGTTTTACTAAACGTTTTAAGAATTCATCAGTAAGTAATCTTAATTCTATTGAGCCGAAGTCTTATTCTTTCTATTCCATCTATTTTGTTTATTTCTTCAAGCAAATCAATTAGTTCTATGTTTTCTTCAAAATCTTTTCCATATGATGCAATCTGAATTCCTGTCAAAACAACTTCTTTAATTCCAAGGTTTGCAATTTTCTTAATTTCAGAAATGATATTTTCTAATTTTCTACTTCTAACTCTGCCTCTTGCATATGGTATTATGCAATATGTACAAAAATTATCGCAGCCATCTTCTATCTTTATGACTGCTCTAGTTTTTTCTGTATATGTTATACTTCCGAGTTTCTAAATAATCTGTTTTTTTACTTATATCAGAAACTTCTTCTTGCCTTGCATTCTTAAAACTTTCTACATATTTAATTATATCTTTCTTTTCATTATTTCCAAGTATTATATCAATATCTTTTATCTCTTCAAGTAGCTTTTTATTCGTTTGGGCATAACAGCCAATTGCAACAAGTATAGAATTTTTATTTTTTTGTTTTGCTCTTCTTAGAATCTGTCTAGATTTTCTATCAGACATATTAGTTACTGTACAAGTATTTACTATGTATACATCAGCTTTTTCATCAAAATTTACGGCTTCATAGCCAGAATTCAAAAATTCTTGCATTATTGCATTTGACTCATATTGATTGGTCTTACAACCGTAATGTATAAATTGCAACAGTTTTTTTCATTTAATTATTTCCTTTTTCTCGCATTTTCTAATGCATCTAAATTTTCTAGTGCTTTACCTGTTCCAAGAGCTACACATGATATGGTGTCATTTGCTATCATTACATTTATTCCGGTTTTTTCTTGCAAAAGTTTATCTAAACCATCAACAAGTGATCCACCACCTGTCATGTATATTCCCTTGTCACTAATATCTGCAATAAGTTCTGGTGGCGTACGTTCCAATACTGAATGTACTGCATCAACTACCAAAAGTGCAGGTTCTATCAACGCTTCTAGCATTTCGCTAGAATGTATTGTTATCGTTACTGGAAGTCCTGAAGTTAAATCTCTTCCACGTATGTCCATTTCAATATCTTGTATTTTTGGATAAACACATCCTATATTTATTTTTAAATCTTCTGCTGTTCTATCTCCAATTATTACATTATGTTTTCTCTTAATATATTTTACAATTGCTTCATCAAACTTATCTCCTGCAACTTTAAGAGATGTGCTTACAACTGATCCGCCAAGAGAAATTACAGCAACATCTGTTGTTCCTCCTCCAATATCTACTATCATATTGCCACAAGCTTTAGATATATCAATTCCTGCCCCAATTGCAGCAGCAATTGGTTCTTCTATTAGATATACTTTTCTTGCTCCTGCTTGAGTTGCAGCATCTATTACAGCCTTTTTCTCAACTTCCGTTACTTGTGAAGGTATGCATATCATTATTCTAGGAGAAAATATTGTTCTTCCACAGATCTTATTTATAAAATACTTAAGCATCTTTTCAGTAACTGTATAGTCTGAAATTACACCATCTTTTAATGGTCTTGTTGCAACAATGTTTCCAGGTGTTCTTCCAAGCATACGTCTTGCTTCTTGTCCGAACAGCTAAAACCTCACCTGTTAAATTGTCTACTGCAACAACAGAAGGTTCTCTTAAAACTATTCCTTTTCCTTTAACATATGCTAACACAGTTGCTGTTCCTAAGTCTATTCCAATATCATGTCCGAATGAAAACATTTATCTATCTCCTATTCCCAAAAAAAATTGTAATGGACTTTTCAATTTTGTTACAAATCCATTACAATTATATTACATATATGTTTTTTTTTCAATAGAAATTAGGTAAAAAGGCATATAATTTTTTGTTTAAATTTTGCCTTTTAATATACTAATTTAAAACTTCCATTCTATTTAATGGAGCATTGTTAACTGATTCATCTGTAGTACTGTTAGACACTTCATTATATGGTACATTTGATGCTTCATCATTACCTTTACTCAAAAATAAATATATCATAACTTGACTAAAAATGTAAAATGCTATTACTAGAAGTACCCATGTTCCTAATGTTTTTAATCTATCCATCTTTATTAATTATATATGGTAATAATTTACCATATTCTCCTTTCAACTTTTATTTCTTATATAATATCATATATTTTATGTAAAATCAAGAAGAAAAAAGTTTTTTTGGTCAGTTCTAACATATTTGAGTACTTTTTTAAAAAGCAATTAGACATACAATATGACTTTTGCTCTTCTGTGAAATATTAATTAAATCCTCCTGGATCTGTTTCTCCTGGTCCGTGGATCTGTGTAACCTCCATCATCATCTTCTGGGTTGAATATTAAGTCTTTCATTTCTTCTGCTAAACTATTGCTATCTGCATTTTCCATTTTTTCTAATCTAGCATCTTCTTCTGCTGCTTTAATTGTTTTATCTATTAATCCACTACTTTTTACTCCTACTATAGTTACCGATGTAAGTGTTATTAGTATTATTATTGTTATTATTAATGCAATTAGTGTTATTCCGTTTTTGTTCTCTGGCATTTATTCTTAGTCTTTCGTTCTTCTTCATCTTTTCCTCCTTAACTTTTAGCATTTTCTTACTGTAATTTTATTATACATATACCTTTTTTAATTGTCAATGGCAATTTATTCATTTTTGTTTTACATTTTGGTTACATTTAAATAAAAAAAGCATAAATACCATTTTTGTATTTATGCTTTTAAATTAAAGGAGTATTAGACTTTTATTTACTTTATGAACAAATCTCAAATTCAAGTTCAACTTTAAATAAATCCCCATCTATATATATGTTAAATGTACCATTTTGAAGTTCTGCTAAACTCTTAGAAATTGAAAGTCCAAGTCCGCTTCCTTCTGTCGTTCTTGATTTATCACCTCTAACAAATCTTTGCATTAATTCCTCTTCACTAATATTTAATTTTTCTTTTGATATATTCTTAACTTCTATTTTTACTCTATTATCGTGTTTTGTAACATCTACATATACTCTAGAACTCTCTAAGGCATATTTTGAAACATTGCTAAATACATTTTCTATTATTCTATACATATATTTAGAGTCAGCTTCTATGAATATATCTTCTTCTGGTATTTTTGTTATACATTCCAGCTTTCTTTCAGTAAATTTATCTTTAAATTCACCTGTTGTTTGATTTATAAGCTCACCTAAATTTAATTTTTCTAAAGTTAATTTTACATTTCCGAGAAGATGCTTTAGATGCTTCAACTAAATCTTCCATAAGTCTTTTTAGCCTATGTGATTTACTCTCTAATATTTGAATATATTCTTTTACTTTTTCATTATCAATATTTTCTCTCTTTATTAAATCAACATAGTTAATAATTGAAGTAAGTGGTGTTTTTATGTCATGAGAAACATTTGTTATTAACTCTGTTTTTAATCTTTCGCTTTTTATTCTTTCTTGTACTGCGTTTTCAAAACCATTAGAAATATCATTAATATATCTAACAATTTCTTTAAATTCTTCAGTGAATTCTTCTTCATTTAGCTTCTCATCATGATTTCCTTCGTATATTTTTTTAAGCTGTTCCTTTATATTTATAAAGCAATTTATTCTTAATTTAACTTTATATAACAAATATAATGTAATTGCTATATCTATTACAATACCTAAAAATAAATTCTTTGCTAGAGTAAAAATAGTCACAATTAGAACCATAATAATAAAGTAACATACCACGAATATTGCTAACATCTTAATCTCGCTTATTTTAAATGTAAATTTATTTATTCTTATTTGAATTTTGTTGTATAGCTTCTCTATTAATTTATAAAATTTATATATTAATGTATTCTTCCAAAAAACTTTTGCTTTAATTCTTTTGATAACTGTTGTTGCTAAAAGAGCAAACAAAATGTATATTACAAGATATATAGTACTTATCATACATAAATATAATTTAGAGTAATTATAAATAGTAATTCCAACATTATCAAATATAGCAAAAGTAATTACTAGAACTATTCCTATAATTGCAAGTAAAATTTCAAGTGGCAATTTATCAATATCGTTTAAATCAATTCCTTCTTTATCCTTTCTATATCCTATGGAAATTTCAAGATATATTGCGCATAGTAAAATAATAACCGTTGATACTGGAATAGATGCATATAGCCAATTTTCATAAGGCATAAGTGATTTTAATGTACTTACCATACGACTTGCTTCTTGTGTAAACTCTTCTTCATAAGATATATAGATTTTAAAATCATTTATATCATATTCTTCATAAGTCACATTGTTCAAATTATTATAATTAGTAAGATATGAACGACTTTTTTCATCGTATGATTGAACGTTTAGTTCATATATAACACCTTCTTGCGTATTATCATAATAATACGATCCATTAAACTTTTCTACGTAATTTTCCCAATTTTCATTTATAATATCTATATCTGTTGTTAGCTGTCCTTCTTCAATTGTAACTTTCTTTCCTTCTGCATTCTCTATATATTTCAATAATTCTTCTAAACTATCGGCTTTTCTCATCACATTTGTAATTACTTTATTTCTTGGAGTATAAATAATAACATATTTAAAATTTCTAACGTTTAACATTACATTTGATGCGCTTCCATAATTTACTCTTAACGAACTATTCTCTCTTCCAATATAATAATTCGTCGTTTGCGAATGTATAAGTTCACTTATTGTGCTTTTTAAATTGTTCATAAAATTTTCAACAAATCTGTCACTTTCAAAATATAATATGTCAATTTCATCTCTATAACTATATGTATTCATGCTATAAAACAAAGATATTATTAATATTGCAAATGCAATTGGAATTATAATATAGCTTATCCACTTTAACACTTTACTCTCTTTCATATAAGCACTCTCCTTTATAGGTTTTCTATTTTGTAACCTATTCCCCAAATAACTTTTAAATATTTAGGTTCTTTTGGATTTATTTCAATTTTTTCTCTTATGTGCCTTATATGTACAGCAATTATGTTGTCTGCTCCATATGCTTCATCTTCCCAAACGTTTTCATAAATTTGGTCTATCGAATATACTATTCCTTTATTTCTTGTTAAAAATTTTAGAATGTTATATTCTGTTGGTGTAAGTTTTACTTCCTTTCCTTCAACAACTACTTTTTTAAGTTCATCATCTATAACAAGTTCTCCTGATTTATATATTTTTTTATTATTTTCATCTGTAATTGTTCCAAGTTTTGTATATCTTCTAATTCCTGAATTTACTCTAGCAATAAGCTCTAGTGGATTGAATGGCTTTGTAACATAATCATCAGCTCCTAGATTTAATCCCTTTATTTTGTCTTCATCTTCTGATTTTGCTGAAAGCATGATAACTGGAATTGATCTTTCTTTCCTTATTTCTTCTAGAGTTTCTGTTCCATCTTTTATTGGCATCATTATATCTAAAATTATTAAATGTATTGTATTTTCTCTTAACACTTTTAGACATTCTTCTCCGTTATATGCTTTAAGCACATTATAATTTTCTTTTACTAAGTATATTTCTATAGCTTTTACTATTTCTTTATCATCATCACAAACTAGAATATTATACATATATTTCATTCCTTTTTATGTTTATTTACATTTATATTATACCAGAAAATTTCTTAAGAAGAAAGAGAGGAAATATTAATTTTTTATTAAGAAGAAAAAAAGTAATAATATCTATTTTGTAAAATAAATATTATTACTTTCATATTTTTATTATATTATTAAATTTATTCTTTTTTGTCAGTTTCTTCAGCTTTTGGAGCTTCTTCTTTGTCAGCTTTAGCTTCTTCAGCAGCAGGTTCTGCTTCTTCTTTAACTTCAACTGCAGGTTCTTCTGTAACTGTATCAACAGTTTCTTCTACAACTGGAGTTTCTGTTTCTACTGTTGGAGCTTCCTCTGGAGTAGCTTCTACTGGAGCAACATTTTCTTCTACTTTAACTTCTTCAGCTACTGGAGCTTCTGTTACTTCTTCTACTGGAGCTGGAACCTCTTCTTCAAGATTCTCTTTTACAACTAATTCCTTAGTCTCAATTCTTGCTCCTACTTTTTCCTTAGTTCTAGCAGATTTTCCTAATCTGTCTCTTAAATAGTAAAGTTTTGCTCTTCTTGCCTTTCCTACTCTGACAACTTCTACCTTTTCTACGTTTGGTGAATGTAATAAGAATGTTTTTTCAACACCTACTCCATAAGATATTTTTCTTACTGTAAATGTTTCATTTACTCCTCCACCTTGTTTTTTAATAATTATACCTTCGAAAACCTGGATTCTTTCACGGTTTCCTTCTTTTATTTTGGCATGAACTCTAACTGTATTTCCAACGTCTAATACTGGAACTTTTTCTTTTAATTGTTCATGCTCAATAGACTTTATAATGTCCATTATTTTTACTCCTTCCTTTTTTCTAATTTATTAAATCTGGTCTTTTTTTTCTAGTTATTTCTAAAGACTTTTCTTTTCTCCATTCGTCTATGTTTTGATGATTTCCGACTGATTAAAACTTCTGGAACTTTTTTTCCATGAAATTCTTCCGGTCTCGTATACTGTGGATATTCAAGCAAATTTCCATTTGAAAAGCTTTCTTCTTCAACTGATTCTTTGCTTATTGCTCCATCAACATATCTTGTAACTGAATCTACAAGTACCATTGCTGGAATTTCTCCACCTGTCAAAACATAATCTCCTATTGAAATTTCTTCATCTACAATCTCATCTATAACTCTTTGGTCAATTCCTTCATAATGTCCACAAAGTAGAATTATATGTTCTTCTTTGCTTAAAGCTTTAACTTTGTCTTGGTTTAGAGTTTTTCCTTGAGGAGAAAGATAAATAACTTTTGCCATATCACTTTTTACTGATTGATATGCATCATATACAACATCAGGCATCATTACCATTCCTGCTCCGCCACCATAAGGTGTATCATCTACTTTCTTATGTTTGTTTTTAGAAAAATCTCTAATATTAACAAGTTCTATTTCTATTAGATTCTTATCAAGTGCTCTTTTTATTATACTAGATTTAAAACTATCAAACATTTCTGGGAAAAGTGTTAATATACTAAATTTCATTTTTAACTTAATCCTTCCATTAAATGCACTGTCATTTTTTTGTTTTCTACATCAACATTTTTTATTACTTCTCCTATTGCAGGAAGTAAAATTTGTTTTCCCATTTCGTCTTTTACAACATATACATCGTTACTTCCAGTTGGAAATACATCAATTAAATTTCCAAGTAAAACTCCTTCATCTGTTACAACTTCCATTCCGATTAAATCTACAATGAAATAGGAATTTTCTTGTAATTCTACTGCATCTTTTCTATCTATTTTTAAATAGCAGTTTTTATACTGTTCTGTATCATTAATATCGTCAATTCCCTTTAATTTAAGAAGAACCAGATTTTTATGATACTTTACTTCCTCTATTTCCATTTTTAAAAGTTTTTTATTTTTTTCAATGTATACTGTTTTTAGTTTATCAAATCTTGTAATATCATCTGTAAATGGCACTACTTTAAAAAATCCCTTTATACCATATGAATTTACTATTTGACCTATTTCTAATAAGTCTTCCATTTTGGCTCTCCTTATTAATCTATAAATTCAACTGTAACTCTCTTATGTTCCTTAGCACCAACTGCTTTAAATAATGTTCTTATAGACTTAGCAATTCTTCCTTCTCTTCCAATTACACGGCCCATATCTTCTTTTGAAACCTTAACCTCAAATATTGTTTCTCTATCATTTTGTTTTTCAGTAATTTCTATTTGAGATTTGTCTTCTACTATAGACTCAATAATTGTTTGTAAAACATCTTTCATAGTCTTTCCTCCCAAAATTAAGCTTTTTCAATTAAAGCCTTAACTGTGTCTGTTGGTCTTGCACCATTTTTCATCCAAGTTTCGCATTTTTCTTTGTCTAAAGTTATAACTGCTGGATTTGCCATTGGGTCATATGTTCCTATTTGCTCTATTATTTTTCCATCTCTTGGTGATCTTGAATCTGCAACTACTATGTGATAGAAAGGTGCTTTTTTCTTTCCTATTCTTTGTAATCTTATTTTTACCATTTGTTCAATTTCCCTCCTTTCAAACCAAAATTATATTTTTAAAACTTAATGGCTACATTTTTAGGTTCTTTAAATCATTCATGTTCAAATTCTTTAAAGCATTTTTCATTCCACCTTTTTTATTTTTCATTTGCTTCATCATTTTTTGAGTCATTTCAAAAGATTTCATGAATTTGTTTATTTCTTGAACTGAAGTTCCAGAACCATTTGCTATTCTTTGTCTTCTACTTCCATTTAAAATTTTTGGATTTCTTCTTTCTTTTTTAGTCATAGAACAAATTATAGCTTCTATTCTTACAAATTCTTTATCATCTACTTTTACATCACCTAGCTTATTGGCTCCTGGTAACATTTTAAGTATTGAAGAAAAAGAACCCATTTTCTTAATTTGTCTTAATTGTGCTAAATAATCATCTAAATCGAATTCTTGCTTTTTAAGTTGTTTTTCGAGTTCTATTGCTTGTTCTTCGTCAAAAGCTTCTTCTGCTTTTTCGATTATTGAAAGCACATCTCCCATCCCAAGTATTCTTTCTGCCATTCTATCTGGATGGAATACTTCTATATCACTTAATTTTTCTCCTGTTGCTGCAAATTTTATTGGTCTTCCTGTAACTTTTTTTACAGATAATGCTGCACCGCCTCTGGTATCACCATCGAGTTTTGTTAAGATAACACCATCTATTCCAAGTTTTTCATTAAAAGCCTGACCTACATTTACAGCATCTTGACCTGTCATACTATCTACTACAAGTAATATTTCATGAGGTTTTACATTTTGTTTTACATTTTGAAGCTCCCTCATTAATTCTTCATCTATATGAAGTCTTCCTGCAGTATCTAGAATAACTACATCATTTAATTTTGATATTGCAACATTCATTGCCTGTTTTGCAATGTGTACTACGTCTTTTGAATTTTCGTTTGCAAAAACAGGAATATTTAAACTTGCTCCTACAACTTGAAGCTGCTTTATGGCTGCTGGTCTATATACGTCACAAGCAACAAGTAATGGTTTTTTACCTTGTTTTCTTAAAAGGTTTGCGAGCTTTCCACAAGTTGTTGTTTTTCCTGAACCTTGAAGCCCAACAAGCATTATAACTGTTGGTGGATTTGGTGTAAATGCAATTTTGCTTTCTTCTCCACCAAGAAGTTCTACAAGCTCATCTCTAACAATTTTTACAACTTGCTGTCCAGGAGTTAATGATTTTAATACATCTTGACCTAAAGCTTTTTTCTCTACTTCTGATATAAATTCTTTTACTATTTTATAATTTACGTCAGCTTCTAGAAGTGCAAGTTTTACTTCTCTTAAGATTTCTTTTAAATCGCTCTCTGTTATTCTTGCTTTTCCTTTAAGCTTTCTTGTTATTCCTTGTAATCTTGATGATAAACCTTCAAAAGCCATTTTTATCATTCCTCTCTAAAAGGTCTACTTAAATTAAACAATACATTTAATTTCGCGTACAACGTTTTCTAGGATTTTTGCAGTTTCTTTATTGTTAGTGTCTTTAGTCTGGATTTTTGATAACTCTAAAAGTATCTTCTGTATCTGCTTTTCTTGTTTTTGTGCTTTTTTCATAATTCCAAGTTTTTCTTCTAATCCGAAAAAGTTTTTTCTCTCCTTTCGCAATACTATCTTTTACAGC
>CANPWU010000009.1 GCA_947584805.1 uncultured Clostridia bacterium
AAGATTTTTACTTCCAGAAGATATAGTAAAAGCACATGATGAAGGAATTATACATTTTCATGATGCAGATTATTTTGCTCAAAATGCTTTGCATAATTGCGAATTAATCAATCTAGATGATATGCTACAAAATGGAACAAATATCAATGGAGTAATGATAGAAAAACCACATAGATTTATTACAGCAGCAACTATTGCAACACAAATAATACTTGCAGTTACATCTTCAAGTTATGGTGGTGCAACAATATCACTTTCACACTTGGCTCCATTTGTAAGAGATAGCTATAATAAATACTATGATAAGTATAAAAAGAGAAACTTAAGCGAAGAAGATTGTAAAAAGTTTGCAACAGAAGACACAAAAAAGGAAGTAGAAGATGGAGTACAAACATTTAATTATCAAGTTAATTCAATGACGAATACAAACGGACAAGCACCATTTTTATCAGTATGTATGTATTTAGGAGAAACAGAAGAATACAAAGATGAACTTGCATTGATAATTGAAGAATTCTTAAAACAAAGAATATTAGGCTTTAAAAATAAAAAAGGTGTATATATTACTCCAGCATTTCCAAAGCTTTTATATATTCTTGAAGAAGATAATATACATAAGGAGAGTAAATATTGGTATCTAACAGAGCTTGCTGCAAAATGTACTGCAAAAAGAATGGTTCCAGACTATATTTCAGAAAAAGTAATGTTAGAATTAAAGAAAAATGAATATGGAGAAGGAGAATGCTATCCATGTATGGGTTGTCGTTCATTCCTTACACCAGATAGAACAATGAGTATAGGAAATATAGCAAAAGCTAAAAACTATGTACAAGGAAAAGGAAAATATTATGGTAGATTTAATCAAGGTGTAGTTACAATAAATTTACCAGATGTTGCTCTTTCTTCTGATAAAGACATGGATAAGTTTTGGAAAATATTTGATGAAAGACTAGAATTGTGCCATAAAGCATTACAAATAAGACATAAGAGATTAAGTAATGCAACAAGTGATGTAGCACCTATTTTATGGCAATATGGAGCATTAGCAAGATTAGAAGAAGGTGAATCTATTCATGAATTACTACATCATGGATATTCAACTATTTCACTTGGATATGCAGGATTATATGAATGCGTAAAATATATGACAGGACATTCACATACTGATAATGGAGAAGGTAAAGAATTAGGACTAAAAATAATGCAACATTTGAATGATGCAGCTAAAAAATGGAAAGAAGCAGAAGATATAGATTATTCAGTTTATGGAACACCAATAGAATCTACTACATATAAATTTGCAAAATGTTTAAGAGATAGATTTGGAATTGTAAAAGGCATTACAGATAAGGATTATATAACTAATTCATACCATGTACCAGTATTTGAAGAAATTGATGCTTTTTCAAAATTATCATTAGAAAGCGAATTCCAAAAATTAAGCCCAGGAGGAGCAATATCATATATTGAAACACCTAATTTACAAAATAATATAGATGCAATTATTGAAATAATACAATTCATCTATGATAATATTATGTATGCTGAATTAAATACTAAGTCTGATTATTGCCAAAAATGTGGTTATGATGGAGAAATTTTAATAGATGATAATATGGAATGGTATTGCCCTAATTGTGGAAATAGAGATCATAATACATTGAATGTAGCAAGAAGAACATGTGGATATATAGGTACTAATTTCTGGAATAAAGGAAGAACACAAGAGATTAAAGAAAGGGTATTGCATTTAGACAATAAGGTGGCTAAAGAATAATGAGATATAATTTGATTAGAGAAATGGATATATCAAATGGACCTGGAGTAAGAGTATCTATATTTACGCAAGGATGTAGTTTCCATTGTAAAAATTGTTTCAATGAAGAAACTTGGGATTTTAAAGGTGGAAAAGAATTTAATGATGAAACAATAAATAAAGTCTTAGACTTATGTAACAAAAAACATATAAAAGGATTATCAATTCTAGGCGGAGAACCAATGCATCCAAGCAACATTGAAGGAACAACAAAACTTGCAAAAGCATTTAAAGAAAGATATCCTGACAAAAGCTTGTGGGTATGGTCTGGCTTTAAATTTGATGAAGATCTAAAGGATAAAGAAGTTGTAAAATATATAGATGTATTAGTAGATGGTCAATATAAAGATGAATTACATGATTTTACTTTAAAATGGAAAGGATCTTCAAATCAAAGAGTTATAGATGTACAAAAGAGTTTAAAGAACAATGAAATTAGTTTGTTTGAACAATAAAAACTATAGATTGTAATTATAATTTAAAAAAAGTATGTGCATAAAACTGCACATACTTTTTTACTTAAATTTTATCATATCAAAGAATAATGATTTACAGATGGAACACTTTTTGTAATAGTAAGAATTGTTTCTAATAAATATATATTAGGTGATATATTGTGACTAGATATGAAAAACTTAAAGTTGAAGAACTTATTAATAAAATGCTATTTGAAGAAAATATAATTGATAAAAGAAAATATGATAAAGTAGCTAAAAAAATTGAAGAATTGCTGTTTGAGGAGAGTAAAAAAAATGACCATATATGAGATGAGAAACGAATTTAGTAATCGGTAAAACAATATTTGATCTAAATCTATTTGTTACATATTATGCAAGAGTTTCTAGTGAAAAAGAAGAACAAATTAATTCTTTGGAAAATCAAGTAGCTTTCTTTGAAGATTATATAAGGAAAAATAAAAATTGGACTTTTGTTCCAGGATATATAGATGAAGGAATAACTCGGAACAACATCACTAAAAAGAGAAAACTTTATGAGAATGATTGAAGACCGGAAAATCCAAAAAATTTGATTTAATTGTTACAAAAGAAGTTTCTAGGTTTTCTCGTGATACAATAGACAGCTTGTTTTATACTAGAAAATTATTAGAGTATGATGTTTGTGTATATTTTTTGTCAGACAATATTATTACTGCATCAAATGACCGGAGAATTAAGACTTACTATAATGTCTAGCATGGCGCAAGATGAAGTTCGAAAAATTTCGGAAAGGACGAAGTTTGGATTTAAAAGAGCACTTGAAAAAGGAACAGTTTTAGGAACAGATAATATATGGGGCTACAAAAAAGATAAAGGAAAACTTGTAATAGATGAGGAAGAAGCGGAATTAGTAAAGAAAGTTTTTGAAATTTATGCAAATGATAGAAAAATAGGATTAAAAAAGCTATCAAATATATTGCAAGAAGAGGGGTATTACAACAGAAATCGGTAATCCAATTCATCAAAACACACTAAAAAGAATCATACAAAATCCGAAGTATAAAGGATATTATACAGGAGGAATATCAACAGTAATAGACTATAGAAGTAAAAAAAGAAATTTTAATGAAAAAGAAAAATGGAAGATGTTTAAAGATCATGAAAAAGTTCCGCCACTTGTTACAGAGGAGCTGTGGGAAAAAGCAAATCAAAAATTACGGAGAAAGAAGTAAGCAAGCTAAAATGTATCAAAAACATCAAACAAAATATCCACTATCTGGTAAGTTGTATTGCAATAAGCATAATTGCTACTATATTAGAAAAATAAAACATTATAAGAATAAAGAAGATGTAATATTTTGGTATTGCTCAAGCTTTCATAAAACTGGGAAAAAAGATTGCTATTTTGCTTGTTTTAAAGAAGATGATTTATATAATATTTTGCTGTCCATATTCAAAAACTACGAAGCATATAAAGAAGAAATCTGCGAAGAGCTGATTTCATTTTATAAAGAACTTTCAAAAGAAGAGGAAAATACTGAAAAAGAATCTAAATTACAAAAAGAATTAAATTTAATTGAAAGGAAGAAAGATAAACTAATTGATTTAGCTTTAGATGGCTTTTTAAGCAAAGAAGAATTAAAACATAAAGAATTAAGTCTCGAAAAACAAATAAAAGGAATAAAGTCAAAATTAGAAGAATTAGAAGCTAACAAGAATATCGTAGAAACTCAAGAAAAAGAGTATAAAATTTTAAAGGACAATATTTTAAAACATTTAGTTATAACAAGAGATAATTTAGAAAATTATATAGAAGAGTTAGTAGATAAAATTATTGTATCAGAAAATAAAGAAGATATCAGACTACAAATAGCTTTTGTAGGAGACGAAATAGTTGATTTTTATATAAAATTATGATACAATAAAACAAATTCTATCAAGTATAGGATTTAGTAGAAAAAATTTCTGAACAAAACTAAAATAATCAATCAGGAGGTAAAACTATATGGATAAGAAATATGTTCGGAAAGAAGCCATAAAGGCCACGGTATTTACTATGGCAATATGTATTGCTATAGAAGTAGTGTTCATTGCACTCGTACATGTTCTGTCAAAAAATGGTGTCGTATTACTCAAATTTGATGCAAGATCTTTGATCGCACCAATAGCAACCTTTGATGTTCCAGCTGCGTTTTTGATGTATGCCGATTTTAAAAAAACATTAACTGACCTGGAAGAAGAGTTGAAAAAGCAAGAGGACGAACAGAACAAATAAAACGTGCCGAGCGGTCTTTACAAGCACAAAAAGGAGAAACTTTTAGTAAGATTCTCCTTTTTGTGCTTATTAAAATAGTTGATTTTTATATAAACATGTGATAATATTAATCCAGAAAAAATATAAATAACAATAAATGTAGAAATAGGGGGAAAATAGTTGTGAAAAAATATGTAGATTTTTTAATCAAAGGTTTTTATGCTGGTATTTTAATTAGTATAGGTGGAATTGCCTATTTAGGAATTGAAAATAAAATAGTTGGCTCATTTATTTTTTCTTTTGGTTTACTTACAATATGTATGTATTCATTTAATTTATATACTGGTAAAGTTGGATATATATTAGTTAACAAAATTAGCTATGTAATAGAGCTTTTAATATCTTTAATAGGAAATTTTCTAGGAACATTGACTATAGGAAGTCTAATGCGTTTAACAAGATTTGAAAATTATATTCAAACTGCTACAAATATAGTAAATACTAAGTTAAATGATAATATTTTAAGTATTTTTATCTTAGCAGTTATGTGTGGAATGATTATGTACATCGCAGTAAATAATTATAAAAAAGAAAACGATGTTATAGGAAAATACATGACAATATTCATGGGAGTTATGGCATTTATTTTATGTGGATTTGAACACTGTGTTGCTAATATGTTTTATTTTAGCATAGCAGGAGCATTCTCTTTAAAAGCTATCGGATATTTACTTGTTATGGTATTAGGTAATAGCATTGGCTCTGTAATAATTGCTTTACCATATAACATGTATAACAAAAAATAACTTACCATGTTGTTACTCCCAGGCACATAGTTAGTGCCTGTTTTCCACTTGAACATGCTTTCTTAAAATAGTTATCTAAATTGAATGCAATTCTAGGAAGATATCCTAAATCTTCAAGCAAAGTAAATAATGGAAAAAATATAGCCATAGGAGGAAGCATGACTGATACAACCCAAGTAACAGTTTGATACATACCAAGTATTAGCAAATTAGTCCAAAATTCTGGAACATGCCAAAATTCAAATAAGGCCAATAATTTATCTTGTATCATACCAAAAAACGAAGATAAAAGGCTAGATGGGTAATTTGCACCAGTAATAGTTATCCAAAAAATTAAAGCTAAAAATGCAAGCATGATCGGTATTCCAAATTTTTTAGAAGTTAGAATTTTATCAATTTTTCTATCTCTCTCATTATAACTACTATTAACAAAGGTGCAGACCCTTTTTCTAATTTCTTCTGCAGAATATACAATATTCATTACGATATTGTCTCGAAGCAAGCTAAAAGACAAGCCTTTCTCATTAAGCTCATTTTTGATTTCAGAGAGCTTTTCTTGAAGCTTGGAATTATTTACTATATCAACATTAAAATTTGACTTTATAGATTCATAGATTAAATTATTTTCATCTAAAAGTTTTAATGAAATCCATCTTGCAAGATATTTTTTATCTTCAGGAAGAAGTCCGATATATATCATCATAAATGCTAGATACAAAATTTTCTACATCATCATTATACTTAACATTATATACGTTTTTTGCTTCAGCTTCTTTTAAAGAACTGGAAATAGTTTGAACAAGTGCTTTTAAAGTTTTTTTCTTATTTGCAATAGTACCAACAACAGGAACTCCTAAGATTTCAGATAAAAGGTTTAAATCTAATTTAATAGATTTTTTCTTTGCTTCATCTAATAAATTAACGCAAACAATAACGTTTGGTGTCATTTCTAAAATTTGTAAAACTAAATTTAAGTTTCTTTCTAAACAAGTTGCATCAACAACAACTACGCATGCATCTGAATCTCCAAAACATATATAATCTCTTGCAATTTCTTCTTCTTGAGAATTAGACATTAAAGAATAAGTCCCAGGGAGATCAATTAATAGCATTTTTTCACTTGCATAATTACAAATTCCAAAAGCATTTGCAACAGTTTTACCAGGCCAATTACCAGTATGCTGATGCATACCAGTCAAATTATTAAAAATACTAGTTTTTCCAACATTTGGATTACCTGCAAAAGCAATTGTATAATCACAATATGTAGCTTTTTCAAATACATCTTTCTTTATTGTATTAGCTCCTGTGGAACTTCCGAGTAAGTCCCATTAGCATCACCTCTATATAATATATTAAGAAAAATGTTAAGGTGTGATTTAACCAATAAAAGAACAAGAAAATTGAGGTTACTTGTTTTTTAGCAACCTCAAAAATCTACTCTTTTACTTCAATTAAACACGAATCTTCTTTTCTAAGTGCAATTAAGCTTCCACGAAATTCATAAGCTATTGGATCCATAGAAGGACTTTTAAAAACAGGTGTAATCAAAGTACCTTTTACAATTCCTAAATCTAATAATCTTCTTTTTAAGTTTCCGCTCACATTTTATATCAAAAACCTTGCAAGATTTGCCAAGAGGCATATTATATAAAGTTTTCATATCTTAAGTAACCCCCAAGATTAAAAAGTAATTCTTATTAATATTTTATACAAAATTAGATAAAATGTTAAAAATAGTTAAAATTGCAAAAAAATCATTTACATCGTTGACAAACATAAAAAAAGTGTGTATAATTAAAAGTACGGAAAAAAACGTAAGGAAAATGGAGGTATATAAATGTTTGCAAAATATTGGAAAAAAATTGGAATGTTAATTGTCATTATTGCATGTTTATTTAATGTTGTTTCTAAATTAGTTGCAAAAATACCATACATGGACCAATTAAAAGAATCTGCACAATATGTCGCAGATCATCAAGATGATGATGTAAAAGATAATAATATCAAATAAGCTAGAAAGAAAGAGGTGAATGCATAATGAAAGAGGGAATACACCCAGAATTTACAGATGCAACAATAACATGCGCATGTGGAAATGTAATAGAAACAAAATCAACAAAAAAAGCAATGAATGTTGATATTTGCTCAAAATGCCATCCTTATTGGACAGGTAATTTAAAACAAAATACAACAGGTGGTAGAGCAGATAAATTTAGAAAAAAATATGGAATTCAATAAGCAAAAAATACACTTCAAAAGGAGTGTATTTTTCTTTTATAAATTTTGGTGGAGATGAGGAGAGTTGAACTCCTGTCCAATAACATTTCCATATAAACTTCTCCGAGTGCAGTTTATTATTAAGATTTCCCAAAAATTCAAGTTAATAAACAAACTTTAAATTCTTAGTAGTTTCAAAAAATACCCACTATTTAGAAACATAAATAGCTTTGTTTCCTACGTAGTTTGACGCTCTTACTAAAAACCGTAGGCATTTCTAGAAGAACGTAGCCGCAACTTAGGCAGCTAATGCTAATTCTCTATTATCAGCGTTTATTTTAATTTTCGCTTTTTTTAGGTGGCCAAGCGAACCCACCACTCGCTATTTATACTTCTATGTTATTGTCGAAACCAAATACATCCCCGTATATTATTTATTATACAACAGTAAAAGAAAAATATCAATGAAATTTAAATAAAAAAAATCGGAAAATTTAAACAAAAATATTGACAAAAAGATAGAAAATAGGGTAAAATATTATTTACATACGTATTAAAAGTATATGGTGGATGTAGCGTAGTTGGTTAACGCGCCAGTTTGTGGCACTGGAGACCGTGGGTTCGAGTCCCATCTTCCACCCCATATTTTTTATTATATTGGGCCGTAGCCAAGTGGTAAGGCAGTAGACTTTGACTCTACCATGCGCTAGTTCGAATCTAGCCGGCCCAGCCAAAATGCGAGATTCTTATCTCGCTTTTCTTTATATTAATTTAATAAAAAAAACGTAACAAAATTGTAACAAAAATGCAACGAAATTGAAATACAAATATTGCCGAATAATGTTGACTTATAATTTTTATTGTTGTAATATATATTATATAATCTTATTAACAAAGGAGTAAAATATTATGAGAAAAACAACAAAAATATTATTGTTAATTTTAATTGCACTAACAATAATTATAATGCCACAATATGCTGTAAAAGCAGCACAGACTGTAAGTCTTGAAAAAATTGAAATTATGAGTCCTGACACAGGAACATATGGAGCAGAGCAAAAAATTAAAGTAGCTTTGACATATACTGAAAATATACAAACTCTTGCAACTGGTAATGCAACAACAAGCGATAGTATATCATATAAGTTTGGCGATAATGGAACAGTTAGACAATCTGAAAAAGGAATTCTAAGTGGAAAAACATTAACTTATGAAGTAACAATACAAGAAGGAGATATGGGAAAATTTATTATAACATCATATAACATTAGTTTCCTTAAAGATGGAGAAACAGTATCTAAAACAGAAAATAATCCAGAAGTTACAGGAAATGTTATTACAGCAGATACGACAGAGACTCCTACTGGATTAACTTGGACAGATATAAGCAAAATGAAAATAGAAACGAAAGCAGAAGATAGTAATGTGACTAGAGATGTATACATTAAGATTTCTGGAATAACTGAAATAGAAGGACATCATTACTATGCTTTCTTAACAAATTCTTCAACAAAACCAGAAATACAATTAACTGGTTCATATAATGCAATAGATACAGATACAATAACAGCATATTTATCATCTTTTACTGGAAATTACGGATATAATGTCAAAGAATTCTATGAGCTTAATACTGATACTTACTTATATATTGTTGAAGAGCAACTTAATCAAGAAACAAGTAAATATGAAAATAAATTTATAGTTTCAAACTATAAAATAACTTGGCCAGAAAGAAGAAGCTTAGGAACTAGAATATCAAGCTATTTCTTTAGTGAAAAAACATCAACATTTATACCTGAATTGTCTAGTGAAAGAGAAAATAAAGGTGTAAACGTAAATATAAAAGTAGGAAAAGTTACAGATTTGAATATTTTACGTGCAATTCAAAGAGGCGATTCGGATTGCTTATCAAAGCTTCTAGAATATGCAAAAACTACAAATGGCATTTATAATGGACCAGTATTACATAAGGAAGCAACAGAGGCACCTACAATAACAGATAAGTTTGATTTAGTAGATGAGGCTTATTATTATGTATATATGCTAGTCGACGATGAGAATGGTAAATATTATCCAATAGAAGATGTTTCACTTTATCAAGCTCTAGTTGGTGATACAGTTGGAAAGAATCTATTTGACTATTTAGATGACAATTTTAAATGGAATTTAGAAGATGAAGGAACAACTCCTCCAACTGAAACACCAAAAGATGATACAACATTACAAGGAAAATTACCACAAACAGGACAAACAGCTTTAATAGTTATTTCATGTGCAGGATTAGTTATTTTAACAATTATATTTGCAAAAAAGATAAGAAAATATAGCATATAATTTATTATATAAGAAATGCTAGCAAATCATGTAATTAAAGCTAGATAATAAAAAGAGAGATCTTTTACGAAACTTATTACATTTTAAAGTAATGGTTAAGTATTAGATACTCTCTCTTTTTATTTATATATCCATTTGATTTCCTAAAAAACCTGCAGCTGATTCAACTATTTTTTGCTCAGTTTCTCCCATTTTTGTTTTTGGATCCTTTGATAAAAGGATAACTGAACCTACAACGTCACCCTGACTAATTATAGGATATACGACTTGAGAATTAAATTTTCTTTCTTTATTATCATTTTTTACAACTGGAATAGATACTTCGTTATTATCACGGCTTATATAAACTTCTTTATCATCCATAAGTTGTTCTAATTCTTTTGATAAATCTTGCTCTAAAAATTCTTTCTTAGAACCACCAGATACTGCAATTACAGTATCTTTATCTGTTATACAAGCAATATGTCCTGTTGTTTTAGATAAAGTTTCAGCATAACCACTTGCAAATTCTGAAAGTTCACCAATTGGAGAGTATTTTTTTAATATTACTTCTCCTTCTTTATCTGTAAATATTTCTAGAGGGTCACCTTCTTTTATACGAAGTACCTTTCTTATTTCCTTTGGAATTACTATTCTTCCTAAATCATCTATTCTTCTAACTACACCTGTTGCTTTCAAAACTATTCCTCCTTTTTATTTACTTTAAATCTATTATTTGTTAATTTAAAAAAATTATTCATTCGAAGTTATATTTTATTAGTTTTAAGTATATACTTTTTTATAGGATATTTTAATTACAAGGAGGAATTTTAAAAATGAATATTCAAAGAATTCATGAAATTTTGAAAAATAAAGAAAAATGCGATGTTTTTTACGAGGACAAGCCAGTTTGGATACAAGAAATAAAAGATAATATCGCAAAAGTTGGATTTATTGATGGAACTGGAGATAAGGATGTATATATTGAAGATTTATATGAAGATAGTTTATACGAAGATTAATAATAAAATTAATGCTCTTGCTTCTTTAAAATAAATAATATATAATATAGACAAGCTTATAAGTTAAGAGGTGAAATATGCAGAAAAATATTAATCTAAATACTGATATTAGATATATAAAAGGTGTTGGGGAAGCAAGAGCAAAAACTTTAAACAGACTTGGAATATATAAGCTTGAGGATTTAATTACATATTATCCAAGAAATTATGAAGATAGAGGAAAAGCAAAAAAACTATATGAAGTACAAGATGGAGACGAAGTTTTAATAAAAGCTCGTGCATTAACAAATATGCAGGTTATAAGGGCAAGAAATAGAAGAATGACAATTTGCAAAATACTTGTTAAAGACGAAACAGATACATGTGAAATCACTTGGTATAATCAGCCTTATTTAAAAGAAAGATTTAAAATAGGAGAAGAATACAGTTTCTTTGGTAAAATTTCTAAAAAAAGCCGGACATATTGAAATGGTATCTCCTGTATTTGAAAAAGAAGGACTAAATCGAAACACTCGGCAAGATAATACCACTTTATCCTTTAACATATGATATATCTCAAAATCAAATAAGAAAGATTATAGAAAATGGTTTAGAACTTGTTAAAAATAAACTTGAAGAAACTTTACCTAAATACATATTAGATGAGTACAAGCTTCTAGATATTAATTCTGCAACAAACAAAATTCACTTTCCGGAAAATTTTACTGAATTTGAAAAAGCAAGAAGAAGACTAGCTTTTGAAGAACTCTTAACTATGCAACTTTTACTTTTGAATTTAAAAAACAAAGCAAATAAAGAACTCCAAGGAATACAATTTGACAAAAATGTAAAAATGTCAGATGTAATAAATAGACTTCCTTTTAATCTTACAAAGGCACAACTTAGAGCTCTGGAAGATATTGACAAAGATATGGAAAAAGATAAAGCTATGAATAGACTTCTTCAAGGAGATGTTGGCTCTCGGCAAAACAGTAGTTGCAATAATTGCAGCATATAAAGCTGTAAAATCAGGATACCAAATGGCAATAATGGCTCCAACATCTATACTTGCAGCTCAGCACTTAGAAAGCTTTAACTCAATTTTAAAAGATTTTGGAATAAGATGTGAGCTTTTAATTAGTAATATGCCAGCTAAGAAAAAGGCTGAAATTATAGAAGATATTAAAAACGGAAAGGTAGATGTAGTTATTGGAACACATTCTATACTTCAAGAAAATGTTGTATTCAAAAATTTAGGACTGGTTATAACAGATGAACAGCACAGATTTGGAGTAAATCAAAGAAAAATTATAAGTGAAAAAGGAAAAAATGTAGACAAAATCGTAATGACAGCAACTCCAATTCCTAGAACTCTTGCACTCATTTTATATGGAGATCTTGATATATCTGTTATTGATGAACTACCGCCAAATAGGAAAAAAATAGATACATTTGCAGTTCGGATTAGAACTAGAAGATAGAGTAAATAATTTTATAAAAAAACAAATAAAAGAGGGAAGACAAGCTTATATAGTTTGTCCACTTGTAGAAGAAAGTGAAGAAATAGATGCAAAATCTGTTTTGGAATTATTTGAGAAATATAAGGAAGAAGTATTTAGTGAATTTAGAGTAGAATATATGCATGGTAAATTAAAACAAAAAGAAAAAGATAAAATAATGAATGAATTCAAAGATGGGAAAATTGACATTTTAATTTCTACAACTGTTATAGAAGTAGGAGTAAATGTACCAAATGCAAGTGTTATGGTAATACAAAACGCAGAAAGATTTGGACTAGCTGCTCTTCATCAATTAAGAGGAAGAGTAGGAAGAGGAGAATATAAATCATACTGTATATTAAAATATCAAGGAAAATCAGATAATATAAGACAAAGAATGAAAATAATGCAAGAGACTAATGACGGATTCCTTATATCTGAAAAGGATCTAGAATTAAGAGGATCAGGAGAATTCTTTGGAACTAAACAACACGGAATTCCAGAATTTAAAGTAGCTAATCTTTTTGAAGATATGGAAATTTTAAAAGCAGCACAAAATCTTGCAATGAAAATTTTACAAGGTGATCCAAATTTAGAGAATGAACAAAACTTATTATTAAAGAAAACAATAAATAAAAAATATAGTGAAAAAATTCAAATGTAAGTTATGAGAGCATAATTAAAAAAAATTATTAAAATTGCTTGATATTTTTTCAATTCTATTGTATGATATTATATGTAAATTTAAAATCAATATTATATTTAGAAAGAGGAATAAGTAATGAAAAGAGTAATAACAATTGTATCTATATTATTAATACTTATGGCAGTTTTTGGCTTTTCACATGTATATGCTGCAGAAGAAATTTTAAATTCAGACACAACAAGCAAAATGATTGAAATGTCTGAAAAACAAAAAGAAGATCTTGCAGATTATGTTGAAGAATATGGCTCAGAAGCTTATGGATTAACAGCTTTTATTTTGAATAAAGTTAGAATATTTAGTATTCCACTTTGTTTCTTAGGAATAACAATAAGTGCAATATATCAATATGTAATAGGCATAAGAAAACTAGATGTAAGATATAAAGGTTTTTATACAATGATAGCTTTTATTACAATATTTGTTATATGTCAAGTATTACCACTTGTATTTGTAATTGTTATAAAAGGATTTGGAAGGAGTTAACAAATGAAAGTTTTATTTGCTGTTAATAATGAAAACATATCAGAATCAATTATTAAATTATATCAACAACAATATAGAGAAATAATATCTGGTAAGAATGTTTATTATTTTAATGCAATAATTAAAGAGTTACAAAGGGATCAAACATACGATAGAGTTGTAATTAGTGAGGACTTAGAACCTTATTCAAATAATAATTTTGACATTATCGATAAATTTTTATTTGAACAATTAGATAAAATTAGCGATGAAGCAATAGATGAAGAAGGATCAGATATACCAATTATTTTTATAGCAACAGATAGAAGATCAAAATCTGATAGTTTATTGTCTAAACTATTTTCTATAGGTGTATATGATGCACTTCTTGGACAGGATAGAAATATACCAGAAGTTTGCAAACTTTTGAATAAACCTCGTACAAAAAGAGAAGCAAAATTGTATTACAAAATAGAAACAGAAGAAGTTAAATATCAATCAGAAGCAGAAGATAGTGTTAGTGAGACTGAAATAAAAAATATATTAACACATTACAAAAAACTAGGCAAAAATACTGAAAGATATGTTGAAAGTTTTAATAATATTGCAGCACAATATACTGATGCACAGCTTAGAATAATTACTAAATTTTTACCAATTAGTGTAAAAGCAGTCTTAGAACAAGAATCTCCAAAATATCAGTCAATAATGACATTTGGAGAGGGAACATATAAAGACCCAGAAAAAATGAAGGAAAAGAAAAAAGAAGATTTAAAAATTGGTTTTATAGAAACAAATGCTACAAAGACAAGACCTACAAAACCAGTTGTAATTCCTTCTGCTGTTGATACAAAATCTGTAAGAAAACTTACAAGAAAAGTAGAAAATGATCAAGAAAAACAAGAAGCTCCTAAAAAAGAAGAAACAAATGACTTTGATAATTTCTTTGAGAATGAAGAAAATGATATACAATCTGATATAAATATTTTTGAAGAAACACAAAATCTCGATACTCATGATGAACAAATTGAAAATCAGGAGGAGCCTGCTAAAAAGAAAAGAGGCAGACCTAGAAAGATTGCTCCTGTTCCTGAACAAGTAAATGCAATTCCTAAAAAGAGAGGCAGACCTAGAAAAGTAGTTCAAACTGAAGAAGAAGTCACATTACCAGAACTTGAACAAGAAAATATGCTACCAGGATTTGAAGAAGTAGAAGAAGATAATAGACTTCCAGGAATTGAAGAACAGAAAAATAATACATCAGATGAAGAAATTTTGCTACCAGGTTTTGATGAGACAGAAACAAGTGATTTATATGCAGAAAAATCAGCAAACAGTACAGAAACATACATAGAAAAAATTAATACATCAGAAAATCAATCAGATTTCACAAACTTACTAACAAAAGATAAGAAAATCGTATCTTTTGTTGGAACATCTAAAGCTGGGACATCTTTCTTAATTAATAATATTGCAGATATGTTATCTAGAACAGGTATAAAAACTGCAATAGTTGATCTTACTGAAAATAGAAATTCATATTATATATATACAAAAAATGAAGAAGCTTTAAGAAGAGTAGCATCAAATTGCTTAGAAAAACTTGAGAATGGAATAATAGAAGGCATAGATGTTAGCAAAAATTTAACTGTATTTACTTCAGTTCCAAATGCAAAAGTTGAAGTAAATGATATAGAAATGCTTCTATCAAATCTTGTAAAGAGATTCTCATTAGTACTATTAGATTGTGATTATAAAACGCCTGATAAATATTTTGAACTTTCACAAGAAATATATTTAGTACAAACGATGGATATACTTACAATTCAACCATTAACTGCATTTTTGAGAGAATTGCAATCAAAGGATAAGTTAGTTCCTTCAAAACTTAAAATAGTGATAAATAAAGAAATGAAAGTTAGAGGACTTAGTATAAAAGCTATAATTGGAGGAATGTCATGCTATAATAATCCTGAAATGTCATATATGAGAGAATTATTTGATAGAGAAAAAATTTCAGTAATTACAGTTCCGTTTGATGAGGATGCTTTATCAAAATATTTATCTGGCATGGTAGATTGTATAGTTTCTACAAGTGGGTATTCAAGACAATTTTTAGTAGAACTTAAAAAATTAAGCGATAATGTATATCCATTAGTAACAAATAGATTTAAACCAGATTATTCAAAAAATAACAAATTTAATAATAATGCAAATATGTAAAAAAGTTTTTCTAAATACAATACAAAATTAAGAAATAACTTTAGATAAAGTCATACATATGATTAATTTAAGAAGGGAGTATCATAGATGACAATTGAACTACTTTTTATGATAATATTAGTAATAATAGTATTAATTTTGGTTGTTTATAATTTTATCATAAGCAAAAGAATAAAGAACTTTAAAGATATTAATCAAAAAGTTACAAGCTTAAATGTCTTACAAGATTTTATGAGCACCATTGGGGAAGAAAAATCTGTTGATGAAAAAATTGCAAAAATAAACGATATATTAATAGAACAATATGCAATAAAATATTCAACTATAGTTGTATTTAATGGATCTGAATATGTAGTAAAAGCATCAAATGTAGATCAAAAGCATTGGGATACATTAAGAAATCTACACAATGAAGAAATATTTAAAGACAGTATAACTACAGCAAAGCCTAAATATGTAACTGTAAATACTGAAGAAGAAAGATTACCATATCAAAAAATGGAATTTGGAAGAGCAAAATCTGCTATGTTTTTCCCTTTATATATTGACAATGTTTATTTTGGATATTGGATAATTGAGAGCGGTAGAATACATGCATTTGATCATATAGATACGACTATATTGGAAGTTGTAAAAGACAATATAATATCTATATTTAAAATTGTTTCTTATCAAAATATTGTAGAAAGCTTAACAAGAAAAGATTTATATTCTGATCTTAAAACTTCTGAATATTTGTATGAGGAAGGAAGATCAATAATAGATAATTATACAACATCAACTATTTGTATGTTTAGAATCGTAAATTTAGAGGAAACTAATAGAAAGATAAATAGAGACACAGGAAATCAAATGATTATAGATGTTTGTGATTATATTAAAGACAAGCTATCTAATGAGTATTTATTTGTTAGATATATGGGACCTAAATTTGTTATCGCATTTTCTGGTGTTGATATTGATGGTGTAGATGAGTTTTTAAATAACCTAAAGTCTGATATAGAAAAGCTAGAAGTAGAAGATATTGTTGCGGTAGAAGAAAACAAAAAGAATGAGAATAAGAAAAAGAAAAAGGTCACAATAACTCATCCAAAACTTAATTTTGTCCTAACAACATATTATAAAGGAACAGCTTTAGAAATGGTTCTAAAAAAATTAGAGGAATATCTAGATACTGCTGACAAAAATGAAAGTGATATAAATAATATTTAATAATCATATAAGGAGGATATGAATATATGGATTTTGATAAGACAATGAATTACAAGGTGGAGAATGAGAATAATATTAAATATAAAGAGGTACTAAAAGAAGTATATAAAGCACTTGATGAAAAAGGATACAATCCAGTTAATCAAATAGTTGGTTATATTTTATCAGGAGACCCTACATATATAACTAGTCATAATGATGCAAGAAATGCAATTAGAAAAGTTGAAAGAGATGAATTACTAGAAAAAATGGTTAGAAGTTATATAGGTTTGGATGAATAGTATGAGAATTTTAGGAATAGATTATGGCGATTCTAGGGTGGGACTTGCAATTTCGGATGGATTAGGAATAACTGCTCAAGGACTTGAGACAATTAATAGCAATGGTAATGATAAGATTGTTTTAAAAAGACTAGAAGAGCTATTAGAAAAATACGAAATTTCAACATTTGTTATTGGAATGCCTATAAATATGAATGGCACCTTGGGCGAAAGAGTCATAAAAACTAAAAATTTTATACATAAATTAAAATGCAAATTTAATAATATAAATATAGAAACAATTGATGAAAGACTAACAACGGTTGCAGCACATAAAACTATGAATTTTTTAGATTTAAAACCAAAAGAAAAGAGGAATATAGTAGATACTATTTCTGCTGTATATATTCTAGAAATGTATATGAATAAAAGTCATTAAAATTGTGTAAAAAACAATTATTATATAAATTTTGAAAGGAGAATTATAATAATATGAACGATGAGGAATTAGATAATCTAATAGTACTAAATGATGAGGATGGCAATGAAGTTAGCTTTGAATTCTTAGATTTAGTAGAATTAGATGGAGAAGAGTATGTAATCCTTTTACCAACAGATGAAGCAGAAGATGAACCAGGAGAAGTTGTAATTTTAAAAGTAGAAGATACTGATTCAGAAGATGAAGAATCTTATGTAAGTGTTGAAGATGAGGATGTATTAAACAAAGTATTTGAAATGTTTAAAGAAAAATTTAAAGATGAATTTGATTTTATTGATGAAGAAGATTAAAAAAAAAGAGGGGACCCCTCTTTTTTTTAATATGTTATCATTTTTGTGGTATAATCTAAATTTGAATAAGAATCATATTCATACCCAAGTGTATAAATATTAGTTGACTGAATGTCCTTTTCAAGCATCATTAATAATTTTTTATTCTTACAAGTTGTTATAAAATTTTTAACAGAAGTTATTACTTGTAGTTTTTTATTTTCTTTACATATATTAGAAAGTAGATATTGACCATTAGAATTACAACCTAAAACTCTAATATAAGGATCCAGCTTTTTAGAATTTTCCATATCTTCTTTTGTTATACCTAGAAGAGCATATAACAAAATTCTTTGAATTCTTGTTTGAGTGTATCTCTTAGACTTTACAATACTCATAAATTCTACTAAAGAATTACAAGAATTTGCAGCATTTTTGATTAAATTTTCTAAACCTTCACTAACATCAGGCAAATCTGCAATTTGTGCGACTGTCATATTTCTTAATACAAACATTATTTGCTTTTCATATACTAACAATCCATTTACATAATGACCTTTTTTTAAAGCATCTTCTATAATATCATAAGATACTTGAGGCATAACTTTGTCAAGTACATAGAAGTTTCTATCATTTATATATTTTCTTATAGCTGTAGCACTAGCAAAATTTCCAGAGGCAATTGTACTATTATATTCTGGACCAATTCTTTTAATTCCAAGAGGCTCAATAGAAGAATGAGTTTCCTTTAATGCTTTTAAATATTCTATAGCTAAAATATTATTAGGAGATGATAAAATATTTGCAGATTTTCTTATATTGTTTAAATACATTAATAGGGCATTTTCTCTTGCCTTTGGAAACGATACGCCTTTAGAAAGTTCATGTTCAAGTAAAGATTTAAATTCTGCAGGTTGCTCTGTTAATATATCTGCAAATTCTTTAAGAATATTTAAATTTTCAGTTTCACAACCAAATGAAATTGTATCAACTATCTTAAGAGAGTTTAAAGTTTTTATTGCTCCAGATGCAAAATTTTCTGCACTTGAAATACTATATATACATGGAAGCTCAAGAACAAGGTCAAAGCCATTAAGCAAAGCCATTTTTGCTTTAGTCCATTTATCAATAACTGAGGCATCACCTCTTTGAACGAAGTTGCCAGTAATTAAAGCTATTGCATAGCTTGCATGAACAGCTTTTTTTGCTTCGTTTAATTGATAAAGGTGCCCATTATGAAATGGATTATATTCGCCGTATTATTGCTAAGACATTATTCATAAAAACCTCCGCTTTTCCTTTACAATATAATTATTTATTGATATAATATCATAAAAGTGAAAAAAATACAATCTTTTCTTTTAAAAAGAAGAAAAATAATGTTATTTATGAAAAAAATGAGGAGAAAATGAAATGAAAAAAGTTATAATATATACAGATGGAGCATGCTCTGGAAATCCAGGACCAGGGCGGATGGGGAACAATCCTTATGTGTGATAATCAAAAAAAAGAAATCTCCGGAGGAGAGAAAAACACAACCAATAATATCATGGAAATTACAGCAGTTATTGAAGGGTTAAGAAGTCTTAAATACCCATGTGATGTAGAAATATATAGCGATAGTGCATATGTGGTTAACGCATTTAATCAAAAATGGATAGAATCATGGAAGAAAAATGGATGGAAGAACTCAAATAAAGAAGAGGTAAAAAATAGAGAACTTTGGCAAGAATTAGATGAATTGTGCAGTATGCAAAAAAGCGTTAAATTTATTAAGGTTAAGGGACACAGCGATAATGAATTTAACAACAGATGTGATGAACTTGCAAGAAATGCAATTAAAGATTTATAAAAAAAGGAGCTGTATTATGAAAATTGGAATTGATTTAGGAGGAAGCCATATAGCAATTGGGCTTGTCCAAGACGATAAAATAATTATGAAAAAAGAGAGAAGCTTTCTTGATGAAGACAGAAAAAACATAAAAAAAGCAATAAAAGATTCTATAATAAAATTTATAGAAGAAATTTTACATGAAGCAGACTTAAAATTAAAAGATATAGAATTAATTGGAATTGCAGCACCACGGAACACATGAAAAAAATGTAATTATTAAAGCAGAAAATCTTGGAATAACAAATTTTAATTTAGTAGAAGACCTTAAAGAATACTTTAATTATCAGAAAGTTTTTTTAAGAAATGATGCTAAATGTGCAGCTATTTGTGAAAAAAAGTATGGAAGTTTAAAAAAATTTGATGATGCTGTATTTATATGCTTAGGAACTGGAGTTGGGGGAGCTGTATTTTTAGATGGTAAATTACTTAAAAGCAAAAAATATGATGGATTTGAACTTGGACATGTTATATTAGAAAAAAATGGAAAACAATGCACCTGCGGAAGCAAAGGTTGCGTTGAAACATATATATCGATGAAAGCTTTTAAAGAATCATTTGCACATAAAAAAGGCTTAAAAGATATTTCTGGTGTTGAAGTATATGATGCAATAAAGAATAATAATGGAGAATTTGATGAAATTATAAATGAGTTTATAGAAAATTTAAAATTGTCATTAACAACATATATTAACATTTTTGAACCAGAAGCAATATGCATTGGCGGAAGTTTTGTGTATTACGAAGACTTACTATTAGAAAAGTTAGTAAGCAGTATGAAGGATAACAATATTACATTTAATAAGAGCAATCCTAAAATATTAGTTGCAAAAATGCGGAAATTATGCTGGAATAATAGGCGCAACAATATAAGGCTTATAAATATCTTTAAAAAATATTAATTATAATTTTTAATATTACAAGAATAATACATTTTGTTTACACTTCTGTTACATTGTTGAAAAAAGTTGAATTTTAAAATATAATAAAATAGCAAAGGATTATAATATTTATTTGTACCTTAGGGGGATGATAGTATATGGAGACATTTGCTGATTATATTTTATCTGAAGATGATTTTATCAAAAAAATGGAAATAGTATATTATTTGCAAAAAAGACAAAACGATATTTTCTTTGATAATTCTGTAATTTTAAAGGCAGAGATTGCAAGATTATTTATAGAAACAATGAATTTAGATGTAGATAAAAATCTTGTGCTTACAGCATGTCTTTTGTATGCTTGCAAAAAAAATATAATGTCACATGATTTAGAAAAAATAAAAAGGTATGCAATAGATGGAGCCCAATATTTAGAAACATTAGGATTTTCTAAAAGATTTTGCAAAATTTGTACAGAGGTAAATAGATATTTAGGAGATGAGAATAGAGAAAAAGAAAGCGACATATTAGAGCTTGTTGATAATTTTGGAGGACTTGTTCTTGATAGGCCTGAAAGAAAAGGCTATCCAATTGATGAAGCAATGAATTTAATTGAAAACAGAAATCTAAAAGGAAAAAATAATAGATACTTAGATAAATTTAAAGAGTTCATGTATAAGAAAGAAGGTGCTTTAGCATGAGAGAATTAGAAGGTATGGGAATAGTACATAGATCTGATAGTGATTATAATTCAGATGTGGTTACTGCAATTAGAGACGCAAGGCGTGCAAAGGATGCTAGAGCATTAATGGATTTTTTGAGTGGAGCAAAGCCTTTCGAATATGTAGTAAAAGAACAAAAAGAAAAAGATATAGAAGAAATGGAGCGTTAAAATGTACGAAGCATTTGCAGACTTACATATACATATAGGAAGAACCAAAAATAATAAGCCGATTAAAATAACGGCTGCAAGAAGCCTTAATTTTGAAAATATTGCAAAGGAGTGCGTAGAAAGAAAAGGAATAAATATAGCCGGAATTATAGACTGTGCATCACCTTATGTAATCGAAGATATTGAAGAGTTTTTAAAAAACGGGGAAGCAAGAGAACTTGCTGACCGGTGGGATTATATATAAAAATAAACTATGCATAATACTTGGAAGCGAAATAGAAACATCAGAGATAAATGATGAAGGAAAAACAGGTAGCGCCCATAATTTATGCTATTTTCCATATCTAAAAGACATAAAAGCATTTTCAAACGAAATGTCACATCATATTCATAACATTACTTTAAGTTCGCAAAGAGCTGATATATCTGCATATGACTTGGTAGACATTGTAGAAAAATATAATGGAGTTTTAATTCCAGCACATTGTTTTACGCCATATAAAAGTTTCTATGGAAATTGTACAGATAGATTAGAAAAGATATTTAAAGAAAAATATAATAAGATCCCGGCAATAGAGCTAGGATTAAGTTCTGATACATATTTAGCAGATGAAATTTCTGAGCTTGAGACAAAAACTTTTTTGACAAATTCAGATGCACATTCACTTCCTAAAATTGCAAGAGAATATAATAAAATACAAGTTAAAGATATTAGCTTTAAAGAATTAATGAAGGCAATAAAAAATGAAGATGGAAGAAAAATTTTATGCAATTATGGGCTAGATCCGAAACTTGGTAAATATCATAGAACATATTGTGAAGTGTGTGGAAAAAGAATAGAAGGAGATGCTCCTGTTACAAAATGCGATACATGTGATAGCAGAAATATAACTATGGGAGTACTAGATAGAATTGAAATAATAAAAGATAAAAAAACGACTAAAAGTCCGGCGAATAGACCGCCTTATGTATATCAAATACCTCTTTCGTTTATACCAGGAATAGGAAATAAACTTATGGATAAATTGCTTTCTAATTTCGAGACAGAAATGAACATATTGCATAAACTTTCTTATGATGATATAGAAGCTTTTTGCGGTGAAAAGATTGCTAAAAGCATAATGGATGCCAAGACTCGGAAATTTTAAAATTGCAGCAGGTGGTGGCGGAGTATATGGCAAAGTTTCTAAAACTTAGTTCTATATTTGTTTTGTATTACATAAACATTGATTAAGAAAATAACTATTGAAAGAGTGATTTGTAATGCAAAACAAAAGAATTTTAAGGCAAAGAAATTATAATGGATGTGGATTATTAAAAAGCCATATAGAAAATAATTTTAAGAATTATATAATTATAATAATATTTTTTCTTGTTCGGAGTTATCTTAGGCGTATTATTTATAAATAATGCGAAACAAGCAGAAGAACAAGAAATAAGTACATATATAAATAATTTTATAGAAAAAACAAAAAATAATGCGTCTGTAGATTATGCAAGACTTTTTTTAAATTCGGCTAAAAATAATCTACTGTTAGCATTTATTTTGTGGCTTGCAGGGCTTACAGTTATTGGCGTGTTTGTAGTTTATGGAATGATAATATTTAGAGGTTTTACTTTTGGGTATACGTTATCTTCCGTAATTGCAACACTTGGAATAAAGAAAGGCACTGCTTTTATTTTATCCACTTTATGTTTGCAGAATATAATATTTATTCCAGTATTATTTGCATTTGGAATAAGTGGAATAAGATTATATAAATCTATAATGAAAGATAGAAGAAAAGAGAATATAAAGCTTGAAATATTAAGGCATACTTTGATATCTCTATTGCTAACAACAGGGCTAATTCTGGCTTCTTTTATAGAAACATATTTATCTACTAATATATTTTTATGGGCTGTAAATTTTTTATAAAAATTTGAGAAAAACTATTTACAATTTTTCTATAATTTGATATAACATATATAACTTATGTTAATAAAAATGGGGAGAGATGAACAATGCAAAAGCAAATTAAAAACTTTTTATCTTTTATAGAAAATGATAAAAAAGCATCACAAAATACATTACAATCATATAGACGCGATATTATGCAATATAGTGAATATGTTGAAGAAAATAATATTAATTATTTAAAAGTTAATGAAGAAGATGTAAAAAATTATTTAAAGCACATGCATGAAATAGGAAAGAAAAGTTCTACTATTTCAAGAAGTTTAGCATCAATTAGATCTTTTTACCAATATTTACTTAGGGCAAAAAAGATAAAAAAAGACCCTACAGAAGGTATACAATCTCCAAAGATTGAAAAAAGAATACCTTCAGTATTAACATCTCAAGAGGTAGAGTTATTGCTTGAACAACCTAAAAATGTCGACTTAAAGGGAATAAGAGACAAAGCAATGCTAGAATTTGCTTACGCAACAGGAATGAAAGTTACAGAAATAATTTCTTTAAATTTAGAAGATGTAAATTTAGAGGAAGGCTTTGTAACTTGTAAGAATAAAGAAAAAACAAGAAATATACCACTAGGTTCTTTATCATTAAAAGCACTTAAAGATTATGTAGAAAATTCAAGAAACATCTTAATAAAAGATGAAAATGTTACAGCACTATTTGTTAATACAAATGGTCAAAGACTTACAAGACAAGGATTCTGGAAAATAGTTAAATACTATAAAGATCAAGCACATATATCAAAAGAAATAACACCACACATTTTAAGACATTCATTTGCAACACATCTTTTACAAAATGGTGCTGACTTAAAAGCAATTCAGACCATGCTCGGACATTCAGATATTTCATCAACTCAAATTTATATGCAATTTCAAGATGCAACTATCCAAAATATATATAAAAAGGCACATCCAAGAGCATAATAATTTAAGCCCAATGAACTCAAAGCACACTAATTTTGTTAGTATGTTTTGAGATTATTGGGCTTATGCTCGGTTTATTGGCCTTTGAAAGAGGTATTTTTCATGAAAAAAGAAGAACCAAATACTAAGGAGAATATAGAAAAATTAACTGAAGTTATAGAATCAAAGAAAAAGATTCCTAAAAAAGTCAAAGACAATATAGTTGCTAAAGCATTTGAAAATTTATTATTTTTTGCAATCATAACTGTATATTTAGGATCACTAAATTTAGGAATAGCTAATATTCCAACAGAAAACTATTTAACAGATTTAAAAGTATTTTCTATTATACTATTGGCTTTAACTATTATATTATTTGAAATGGGCTATAAAAAAGACAAATCTGTTTATTGGTTACATGGAATAGAAATATTGATTGTTGCAATTTTTACAACATATTTAATTTATCTTTATTATTTATTTTATAATTCGAACATACTAGAAAGTATTATTTTTTCAGTTATTGCTATATATTTTATATACTATATAACAAAAATATTAATTATTAGAAAGAAAATAATAAAAGAGTATAACAAAAGCTTAATAGATATTGGAGAAATTGTTAAAAAATAGGAGGAATAACATATATGGAAAAATGCTTATTACTTGGAAATGGAGGAAGAGAAGCTGTAATTGCTGAATATATTTCAAATGACTATAGTCTCTATTCTGTAATGCCATATGCAAATCCATCTATTGCGGATTCTGTGGAAAAATCATCTGGGAAATATATAATTGGAGACCCATTTAATAAAGAACTTGTAAAAAAATTTATAATAGATGAAAACATTCAAAATTGTGTTATTAGTAGTGATAATTTATTACAAGATGGTTTAATAGATTTAGCAAGAGAGTTAGGGCTTAAGACTTTCGGGCCAACTTCAAAAGGAGCTAAAATAGAATGGAGTAAAACTTATGCTCTAGAAATAGTACAAAAGCTTGCACCAGAAATGATAATAAAAAATTATAAGATAACTGACGAATCTAAATTAAAAGAAGTTATAAAAAGTTATCAAAATGATAACTTTGTAGTGAAACCAGAAGGGCTAACAGGGGGAAAAGGAGTAAAAGTTGGTGGCATTCATTTTAAAGGCAAAGAAGAAGGATTTGAATATGCAAGAGAATGTTTAAAAACTGCAGGTTGTGTCATCATACAAGACAAAGTAGAAGGAAGAGAATTTACAGTTACAGGCTTAACTGATGGAAAGAACCTAGTTATTACACCTACAACATTTGATTATCCATATAGGTTTGATGAGGACAAAGGCCCAGGCACAGGAGGAATGGGATGTTTAGGATTTAAAAATGGTTTACTTCCATTTTTAACAGAAGAAGACATTAAAGTATGTGCAAAACTTATGGAAAATACAATAGAATATGTAAATCATGATTCACTTGAATTTAACGGAGTAATTTATGGTGGATTCTTTAAGTGTGATGATGGTATTAAATTTATTGAATTTAATGCAAGATTCGGAGACCCAGAATCATTAAATATATTAAATGCAATAGAAACACCATTTAAAGAACTTTTTGAGAATATTCAAAAACAAACATTGAGTAAGGAAAATTGTAAGTTTAAGCAAATTAATACTTTTACAGTATATGTAGTTACTCCTAATTATGCAATCTCTTCTTCAAAAGAGCCAATTAGGTTTACTCTAAATAAAGAAAATATAGAAAAACAAGGAGTTAAAGTTTATTTTTCAAGTACAAGGAGAATAAATGGAGATAACTACGAAAGTGTTGGAAATTCTAGATTGTTTGCATTAGTTGGAGCAGATGAAAATATGGAAGATGCAAAGGAAAAAGTATATGAAGCGATGAGAGGTAATGTAGACGAAGTCTTACATTATAGAAAAGATATAGGAAATATGTATGTACATTAATAGAAATTAAAGGAAGTTTTAGATTATTTGAATATTTGCTTAAAGAAGATGGAGGTATTTATTATGAAAAAGTCAAAAATTTTATTAGCACTTTTAGCTATACTAATTTTAGTTAGTGGATTTTGCTTAAGTAGCAAAACTTTTGCAACAGAACCAGATGAAAATGTTGTTGCCACAGATATAGCAGGGGAAACAACTGAAGAAGAGCATAATCATACAACAGGAGAACAAGAAATTCATGAAGGAGATCTATATATAGCAAAAACAGAAGATTATGAAATGTCAGAATTAGTAGATGGAAATGTATACATTTTTAGTAATAAAAATGTAAAAATTACAGGACAAATTGCAGGATCTTTATTTGTTTTTACATCAGGAAATTTGGAATTAGAACAGAATTCATACATAACAAATCATGTATTTGCATTTGCCAAAAATATTAAATATAACGGATATGTAGCTTATGATGCATATTTAGCAGGATCTAATGTTGAAATAGGAGAAAATGCTATAACTTACAGAGATATTAAAATTGCAGCAGAAACATTAAGTATTGCTGGTGTAGTAGGTAGAGATGCAGATATATATACGAACACAATGACAACTCCTGAAACAGAAGAAACATTAGCAATTTATGGACATTTAAATTATACAAGCACAAACGAAGCTGTTAATCTTGACAAAGCACATATTGAAGGTGAAGTAAATTATAAACCTATTCAAGAGACAGAAAAAGAAGAAAATATGGCAGATATAATTTTAAATGCGGTATTTGCTTGCGTTGGTACAGTTATATTTGATGTAATATTATACATGTGTCTATTATTCTTTGCACCAAATTTTGTATACAAAGCTAAAGAATATGTTAGTACAAGAGGATTACTTGCATTTGCTATAGGTCTTGCAATTACTATTTTAGTACCAGTTATTGCATTTATGCTATTACTAACAGGTATTGCAAGTGGACTTTCAATATTCTTAATTATTGTTTATTCTGGTTTACTAATGTTAAATGCATTTGTAGTAACAATTGCTTTAACAGGAGCTATTGCAAATAAATTAAATATAGAAGACAAATTCAAGAAATGCTTATTATTAATACCAACTTCAATTGTTATCTGGCTACTTCGCAAGATACCAGTTGTAGGTACTTTTGTTAGCATTATAGTATTCTTATGTGGAGTTGGAATTATAGGATTATATCAATTTGATAGAGCATTCAAAAGAAATAAAGAAATTACAGAATAAAAAATGAATAAGTAACGGAGGAATAAATTATGTTTTGTGCCTTAATAATGGCAGGTCGGAATAGGAACTAGATTTTGGCCAAAATCAACTGAAGAAAAGCCAAAACAATTTTTAAAATTAATAGATGAAAAAACAATGATTCAGCTAACATATGAAAGATTATTAAAAATAATACCTAAAGAAAGAATTTTTGTTGTGACAGGAAAAAGATATAAAAACTTAGTTCAGAGTAATCTTAAAGATTTGCCAGAAAGAAATATAATAATAGAACCAGAAGGAAGAAATACTGCACCTTGTATTTTACTTTCTTGCCTTTATATAAAACAAATATATGAAGATGCTAGCATTGCTGTACTTCCTTCAGATCATGCTATAAAAGATTCAGATGAATTTTGCAATATATTAAGTACAGCTAATGAATATGTAGAAAAAGAAAATAAAGAAGCTATAGTTACGATAGGAATTACTCCAAATAGGCCAGAAACAGGATATCGGATATATAAAATTTGAAAAGTCTAATTCTAAAGTTATAAAGGTAGAAAGATTTGTAGAAAAACCAAATTTAGAAAAAGCAAAAGAGTATTTAGAATCTGGAAATTATTTATGGAATGCAGGAATGTTTATATTTAATGTAAACAATATGCTAAAAGAATTAGAGAATAATTATTCTGGATACGCTGTATTAAAAGAATTACCATCAATTTCAAGCGCTGAATATTCTAAAAAGTTAGAAGAAATATATCATGACTGTGAATCAATATCAATTGACTATGCAGTTATGGAAAAATCTAAAAATATCTATGTTGTTCCTGGAGATTTTGGGTGGGATGATATTGGAACATGGAATTCTTTGGAAAGATATATAGCAAAAGATGAAAATCAAAATATCTTAAATGGAAATATTGTTTCATATGATTCCAGCAATAATATAATCTATGCAGGAGACAAAAAGATTATTCTACTTGATGCAAATGATATATTTTGCATAGATACAGATGATGTCTTAGTTATAGGAAAAAAAGAGTCTATATCTAAAGTTCATGAACTTAGAAAAAAGTAATTATTACTTTCGACAAAAATAATAGTTAGCAGAAGGGAATGAAGAATAATATGAAAGTTGCAATTGTGCATGATTGGCTTACAAATATGGGAGGAGCAGAGCAAGTTGTAATTAATCTACATAAATGTTTTCCAGATGCACCAATATATACAAGCTTTTATAATCCTGAAAAAATGGATCCGATATTTAAAGAAATGAATATAGTAACATCTTCTTTGCAAAAAAAACAGGGGAAAGAATATAATCATAAAAAATATTTGCCATTTTTACCTAAAGCATTTGAAGAATTTAACCTAAATGAATATGATGTTGTAATTTCTAGTTCTTCATCATGCGCAAAAGGAATTATTACAGGACCGAATACTATGCATATTTGCTATTGTTATACTCCAATGCGTTATGCATGGGAGATGCGAGATGAATATACTGAAGGTATGTCCAAATTAAAAACAAAACTTATCAGATATTTTATGAATTATATGAGACTTTGGGATTATCAGTCAGCACAAAGAGTAGATGATTTTATAGCAATTTCAAATGAAGTAAAAAAGAGAATTGCAAAACATTATAGAAGAGAATCAGAAGTTATTTTCCCACCAGTTAGAAGTGATTTATTTAATATATCAAATGCAGATGGAGACTATTATTTAGTTATATCAAGACTTGTAGGATATAAAAGATTTGATTTAGCAGTTGAAGCTTGCAAAAACTTAAATAAAAAATTAGTTGTAATAGGAGACGGACCAGAAAGACAAAATTTAGAAAAAATAGCTTCTGGATGTGAAAACATAAAGTTTTTAGGAAGATTACCAGATGAAGATGTAAAAAAATATATGGCAGAATGTAAAGCTTTAATTTTTCCAGGGGAAGAAGATTTTGGTATAGTCCCACTTGAAGCAGAGTGCTGTGGAAGACCAGTAGTTGCTTTCGGAAGAGGTGGATCTTTAGATACAGTGGTGGACCGGCAAAACAGGAGTGCTATTTAAATTTCAAACTGTAGAAGATGTTCAAAATGCAATAAAAAAATTAGAAAATATGAAATTTGATAAAGAACAAATCAGAGAACATGCTTTAAAATTTAGAGAAGAAGAATTTAGAAAACAAATTATAGAATTTGTAAATAAAAAATATGATGAATTTAATAAAATGTAAAATTGGAGGAATTTAAAATGAAAAGAGCACTAATTACAGGTATTACAGGACAAGATGGTTCATATTTAACAGAATTACTTTTAGAAAAAGGATATGAAGTTTATGGAATATGGAGAAGAAAAAGTACAGTTGATTATGGAAATATAGAGCATTTAAAAGATAAAGTAAAATTAATTTATGCAGATATGACAGACCTTGCATCACTTGTTCAGGCAATTAGAGAAGCTAATCCAGATGAAGTATATAATTTAGCAGCTCAAAGTTTTGTTGCAACATCGTGGGATACACCAATTGGAACAGCTGAAATAGATGGATTAGGAGTATTAAATATGTTAGAAGCAATTAGAACAGTAAAACCAGATACTAGATTTTATCAAGCATCTACAAGTGAAATGTTTGGTAAAGTTCAAGAAATTCCACAAAAAGAGACAACTCCTTTTTATCCAAGAAGTCCTTATGGAGTTGCTAAACTTTATGGACATTGGATAACAAAAAATTATAGAGAAAGTTATAATATGTTTGCTTGCTCAGGAATATTATTCAACCATGAATCAGAAAGACGTGGAGAAGAATTTGTTACAAGAAAAATAACAATGGCAGTAGCAAAAATAAAAGAAGGTAAACAAGATGTTTTAGAGCTTGGAAACTTAAGTGCAAAAAGAGATTGGGGACATTCTAGAGATTATGTAAAAGCTATGTGGCTTATGCTTCAACAAGACGAGCCAGATGACTATGTTATATCAACAGGAGAAACACATGAAGTAAGAGAATTTGTAACTATTGCATTTGAAGCAGCTGGAATGCCTATAGAATGGCATGGAAGTGGCATTAATGAGTATGCTACATTAAAGGGAACAGAAAAAACTGTTGTTAAAGTAAATCCAAAATTCTTTAGACCTGCTGAAGTAGAGCTTTTAATTGGTGATTGCTCAAAAGCAGAAAAGAAATTAGGATGGAAAAGAGAAGTAAACTACAGAGATCTTGCAAGATTAATGGTTGAAAATGACTTAAGATTAATAAAGGAAGGAAAATAAATGGCAAAAGTATTTATAATTGGAGCAAATGGCTTTGTTGGAGGACATCTTATAAAAGAATACATTGATAATGGCTATGAAGTTATTGCAGGAGATTTATCAGATGAGTTTAGATATAGCTTTCCTGCAACATACGAAAAAGTAAATATATTAGATAAAGAAAATCTAAAAAGTATTTTAGAAAAATACGAGCCTGATTATCTTATAAATTTAGCAGCAATAAGCTCAGTTGGATTATCATGGAAAATACCTGATGAAACTATAAAAGTAAATGCCATTGGCACAATTAATATTTTGGATGCAATAAAAGAAATTGTACCAAAATGTAAAAGTCTATTTGTAGGTTCAAGTGAGGAATATATACAAAAAGACAGGCCTCTTAAAGAAGATGATGCACTTGAGGCAAATAATCCTTATGGCATATCAAAAATAACAGCAGAGAATTTAGCTAGAATGTATGCTAATTCTTATGGATTAAGTATAGTTTGCACAAGAAGTTTTAACCATACTGGAATTCGGACAAGCAGATAATTTCGCAATTCCTAGTTTTTGCAAACAAGCCGCTGAAATAGACAAGTCTGGAAAGGATGGAAAAATATATATAGGAAATTTATCTGCATTTAGAGATATATCTGATGTAAAATATGTTGTAAGAACTTATAGAAAATTATTAGAAAAACATGAAAAAGGGTTTGATGTGTTTAATGTAGGATCTGGCAAAGCGTATAAAATGGAAGATATATTAAATACAATAATCAAGTTTTCTAGCAGAAAAATAGAAATTATTGTAGATAAAAATAAATTAAGAAAAGTTGATACTCCTTATATTTGTGCGGATACTACTAAATTAAATACAATTATGCAAAATGAAAATATAAAAAATGATTTAGACACAGTTTTAAAAGATATGTTTGAATTTTATAAAAAAGATTAAATTTTTATACAGAAAGTAGTTGAAAAAATGAAAATAGCGATTGATGCTAGAATGTATAATATGTCTGGCATTGGAACTTATATACAGAATTTAATAAAAAATAATAGCTATGATATTGCACTTCGGAAAAAAAGAAGAACTTAAGAATATAAAAGAGATAAAGGAGTTTATAGAGTTTGATGTTCCAATATATGGTATTAAAGAACAACTTAGATTTCCATATAGAGAATTGAAAAAGTTAAAACCCGACCTCTTGCATGTTCCTCATTATAATGTGCCAATATTTTATAGAGGAGATATGATCGTTACAATACATGACTTAACACATCTAGTATATTCTGAGTTTTTATCAAATAAATTTGCAAAATATTATGCAAAATTAATGATGAAAATTGCAATAAAAAAATCAAAGATTATACTTACTGAGTCTGAAAATACGAAAAAAGATATATTAAAATATTTTAAAGTAGATGAAGATAAAATAAAAGTTGTATATCTAGGTGTAAAAGAGGATTTAAAACAAAAATCAAAACAAGAAGTAGACTATCTATATGAAAAATTTAATATACCAAGAAATAAAAAATTACTTATGTTTGTTGGAAATTTAAAACCACATAAAAATCTAGAAAGGCTTTTGCAAGCATTTAGTAAAATTGAAAACAATGATAAATATGCATTGCTTTTAGTTGGAAAAGCTTTTGAAAATTATAATAATCTAAAAGACAAAGAAAAAGAACTAGGCATAGAAAAAAATACAATACATACAGGAATTGTTACTGAGGATGAATTAGTAGATTTATACAATTTAGTGGATTTATTTGTGTTTCCGTCACTTTATGAGGGATTTGGCTTACCTGTAATAGAGGCTATGGCTTGTGGGACAAAAGTAGTAAGCTCAAGTTCATCATCACTTCCAGAAGTTGGAGGAGATGTAGTTTCATATTTCAATCCAGAAAATGTAATAGAAATGGCAAAAGTTATAGAAGAAGAATTAGAAAAAGAAGACACTGAACAAGACAGACAAAAGAGAATTAATTGGGCGAAAAAATTTGATTGGAAAGAGACAAGCAGAAAGATAAAGGAAATATTTGCCACATATAGTAAACAGTAGAAAAAGGAGTTAGACAAATGGAAAAAATCAAGAAACTTAACTGTAAAAATATAAGTATCATATTATGTTATTTAACTATTAGTTCATACATAATTTTAGGAAACTGCATGACATTTAATATTGGAAATAGAATGCCAATAAAAGTTGCAGAAATAATAGCCTTAATTTCTTGCTTAATATTAGTTATAATACATAAGAAAGATGTTATAAAATTAAGTAAAGATAATATAAAAATAATACTTTGGTTTGTTATTGCAACTATACCAATGTTTATTTATGGATATGAAATTAAACATATATTGTATGGATTATTATACTCAATTAGAGTAATTGCAACTTTGGCAGTAGCTATTGTTATAACAAATACATTAAAAAAATATGAAGTATCTAGAGATAAAATCTTTAATTATTTTATAAATAATTACCTTATTGTTTGCTTTATAGGAATATTTCAATTGATATTCTTTCCATTTGCTTATGACTTTTATAATATATTTTATAAAATGGGTGTATATTTTGCAAATCCAGATCCTCATGTAGATAGGCTAATTTCAACATATTTTGATCCAAACTTTTTAGCAGCTTGTCTAATCATACCTACAGTAATCACTTTAGACTATTTTGCAAGAACTAATAAAAAGAAATATTTAATAGAATTTACATGCTTCGTAGTTACTATAATACTAACAGTGTCAAGAAGCGGTGTAGCAGGTTTGTGTTTAGCACTTTTCATATATGCATTGTGTACAGTAAAATTTGAAAATAAAAAAATACAAAAAAGTAAATTTACGATAAGAGCATTTGGAGTAATGATAGCAGTCGCAATTATATTTATCTTTCTAACATTGTTTACAAACATTAGAGTTTTCAAAAGAATATTAGGAACAGCAAGTGATGAATCAACATTTGCAAGATTTGAAGACTGGTCAAAAGCTGCAAACATGATAGGCGGTAATGAAGACGATGAAAATAATAAAAACAATGATTATGTTAAAAATAGTGAAATAAATCCGTTATTTGGAATTGGATACAATATGATAGGATTTACCGAAGCAAATTCAACTAAAGCAGAGTCAGCTGCTTTTGGAAATGATTCTTCACTTATACTTATATATATTTCTAGCGGAATAATAGGTACTGTATATTTTGCAGTTATTATTATAAGTAAGTTAGTAAAAGACTATAAAGACAGATATAAATATATAAATAATATAAGTGTCATAACAATACTCATAACGTCATTAGCTATTTGTAACTTTAATAATCTATTATTCTATATTTTATGGCTATTCCCAATATTTATACTATTAAATATGGATAAAGAAGAAATAGACAATATAGAAAATAAAAGAGATAATATAAAAAAAGAAAAGCTTAGAATAGGAATAGATGCAAGAGGCTTATGGAGTAATAAAGCGGGAATAGGAACTTATATTGAATCAATTATAAAAGAATTAAATGAAAAAGATAATGTAAATGAATATATACTATATTCTACTAGAGAAATAGTTTTAAATTTTAAACTAAAAGAGAATTTTACAGTAAAAGAAAAAATAAAAGGACCTAGAAGCTTTTGGTTTTATTTCTCATTGCCTAAAGTGCTAAAACAAGATAACATAGATGTATACTGGGGAACACAGCACCTTTTACCAAAGCGAAATGAATTTACTAGTGATATTAAATATGTTTTAACAATACATGATTTAGCAATTCAAAAAATAAAGAATATTGGATATCTAAGAAATTTTTTGATTCAAAAGTTATTTGTAAAGAAGAGTTTGCAGATAGCAGATAAAATAATTGCTATATCAGAAGCAACTAAAAATGACATTATTGAACTATATAAAATACCAGAAGAAAAAATCAGAGTAATATATGAGCGGAACAAATTTTAGTAACAATGCGACAACATATACAAAAGAACATGAACAAGAAATACAAGAAAAATTTAAAATAAAAAATGAACCATATATCTTTTTCTTAAGTACAATAGAACCAAGAAAAAATATAGAAACTTTAATTAAAGCATTTGATTATATAAAAGAAAAAGAAAAATCAAACTTAAAATTAATTTTAGCAGGACGGATATGGATGGAAATATAAAAATGTTATAAAACTGTATGAAGAATCAAAATTCAAGAAGGATATAATAATGCCAGGATATGTATCAAAAGAAGAAAAATATTACTTATATGAAAAATCTAAATGTTTTGTATATCCATCATTATATGAGGGCTTTGGACTTACTATACTTGAAGCAATGAATAATAAAACATTAGTTATAACAGCAAAAAATTCATCACTTCCAGAAGTAGGAGGAGATGCAGCATTTTATTATGAAGATGTTTTAAATTATGAAGAATTAGGAAATAAAATATTAGAGGTTATGAATTTAAAAGAAGATGAAAAGCAAGATAGAATAAAAAGAGGACTTGAGCAAGTAAAGAAATTCACTTGGGAAAAGTGTGCAAAGGAAACATTAGATACTATATGTTAGGAGGAAATAAGTTTGAAGTATAAGATTGGCATAGATTTTACATATATTATGGATGATAAAGTAACAGGAATAAAAAAGTATGGAGAAGAAATTGTTGAAGGACTTACAAAAGTAAAAAATGATTATGAAATTGTTCTATTTGTAAATGAGTATTTACAACAAAGTTTTAAAGAAAAATTTCCTAAATACAAAATAATTCCAGTAAAATTTTGGCTTAGAAATATTAGATATGTAAGAAGAATAAATTCATTAAGCATAATTAAAACAATAAGAAATAGAGCATTAAAAAAAGAAAAATGCGATGTAATCATGTATCCATATGTAACACCATACACATTTATAGAAAAAAAGCAAAACACAATAGTTGGTATATTAGATTTAATACCATTAGATGAAATTGAAAATAAGAAATCTTATGCTTACAATACTAAAAAAAAGCAATATGTACAATTAATGAATAAATCAAAATATATTACTACTATTTCTAAATATACTAAAAAACGATTACTAGAAATAAATCCAGATTACAAACGGAAAAATAGTTATAATACCAAATTCTGTGTCAAATTTAGAAAAAAGTGATAAAGATGTATATGAGATAATAGGAGAGAAAGTTCCATATATCTTTTGTATAAATTCCTTTTTAGCACACAAGAACCAAATAACTCTTGTAAAAGCATTTAACAATATAAAAGAAAAAATACCACATAAATTAATATTAGTTGGGAGACCAGAAAGTGAAAAACGTAATAGCAGATACAAACTTATAACGGAATATATAGAAGAAAATAATTTAAAAAATAGAGTTAAAGTCTTTTCTTTTATTTCAGATGAAGACAGAAATGCTTTATTCTATAATGCAGATTTATTTGTTACAACATCTGTACAAGAAGGTTTCGGAAGAACACCGGTCGAGGCTGCACTTTGCAAAGTTCCAGTAATCTCAACTAAAGAAACAGCTCTTCCAGAAGCTACAATGAATGAAGTGTTTTATTATGAAAATGCAAAAGACGAAAAAGAACTTGCCAAAAAAATTTTGGAGGTCTTAGAAAATAGACCAACAGAAGAAAAACTTGAACAAATCGCAAAAAAACTTGAAAAAGAATATAGCGAAGAAAGAATTGCAAAACAATACATAGATTTGATAAATGAAGTTTTAAATGAATAGCTTTAAAAATTTGAATAGAGAGGAAAATTATAAATAAAAATGGAAACAACAAGAACAAAACAATCAGTAAAAAATGCAACATTTTCAATTTTCGCACAACTTGCTCAGCAATTATCGAAAATGATAGTTCGTATTGCATTTATTAGAGTAATAGGAGAATACCTTGGAATTAATGCAGTATTTTCTGATATATTGGCTGCACTTCAGTTAGTAGAACTAGGTATTGGACCTGCAATTGCATATAGCTTATATAAACCACTTGCAGAAAATAATACAGAAAAAGTTAAAGCTTTAATGAAATTGTTTAAAAAGGCATACAGATTTATAGGAATTTTCATAATGATAGCTGGAATTGCCTTTATGCCATTTTATGGATTTTTTATAAATGAAGTAGAAAACCAAAATATGACAGTATTAAATACAGTGTATTTAATATTTGTATTTGATACGGCTATATCATATTTCTATTCATACTATAGAACTTTGCTTGTTAGTGATCAAAAAAAATATTTAGATATATCTGTACATACAGGAGTTATAGTTTTAGTTTCACTTTTGCAAGTTGTAGTAATATATACGACACGAAACTATTTCTGTTACTTAGCATTACAAGTATTAGGGACAATACTTACAAACTTTATTGCATCTAGAATTGCAATAAAACAATATCCATACCTAAAAGAAAAAGAAGTAGAAAAATTAGATGAAGGAACTTTTGGTGAAATAAAGAAAAATGTCGTAGCAATGGTATTTCATAAAGTAGGAAGTATAATAAGAGATTCAACAGACAATCTTCTTATTTCAAAATATATTGGACTTGCTATGGCAGGTATTTATTCAAATTATTTAATGATTACAAAAGCATTAAATAGTTTAATAACTCAAGTGTTTTCAGCAGTTTTATCAAGTGTCGGAAACCTACATGCAACAAGATCTAAAGATGCACAAAAAGAAGTATTTTATAATATAAATTTTATAAACTTTTGGATAGCATCATTTTGTACTTGTTGCTTTGGAGCATTAATTCGGACCATTTATACTTTTAATATCAAATGAAAGTTACATTATGGGAACTTTTATAACAGTACTAATATCTTTACGTTTCTATTTAGATATAATGCGTAAAACACCATGGATGTTTTGCGAAGCAGCAGGTATATATTGGAATGGAAAAACTAAACCAATATGGGAAGTTGTAGTAAATTTAGTAACTTCATTAATACTAGTTAAACTTATCGGAATGCCAGGAATTTTTATAGGTACTATTATAACAATAATAGTAGTTGATATTCCTATAGAACCATATTTAGCATTTAAATATGTATTAAATGGTGGACTTTTAAAATATTATTTAAAATATTTAAAATATTTGCTAGTTACAGTTGTAATGTATGTAGCAACATATTTTGCTTGTAATTTAGTTCCAAATGTTGTAGGAGGATTTGCGGGAATCTGGCCATTTGTTTTAAAAGCTATTGTGGCAGTAGTTGTAACAAATGTAATTATAGTTATTACAATGTTTAAGACAGAAGAATTTAAATATACTATTGGACTTGTAAAACAATATTCAAAGCCAGTTTTAAAAAAGCTTAGATTAATTAAATCATAAATATTATTTTAAGGAGGAAATGGATATATGAATTATTTAGAAAAGTATGAAGAATGGTGCAGTAATGAGACTTTTGATGAAGAAACAAGAAAAGAATTATTAGCATTAAAGGGAAATGATGCAGAAATAAAAGAAAGATTTTATCAAGACCTAGAATTCGGAACTGGAGGATTAAGAGGCATAATAGGTGCTGGAACAAATAGAATGAATATTTATACAGTTGGAAAAGCAACTCAAGGATTAGCAAACTTTATAAAAAAAGAACATGCAGAATCAAAGGGTGTTGCAATTGCATATGACTCAAGACATATGTCACAAGAATTTAGTGAAAAACGCAGCTCTAATTTTAAATGCTAATGGAATAAAAACATATAGATTTGAATCATTAAGACCTACTCCAGAACTTTCTTTTGCATTAAGAGAGCTTCGGATGTATTGCAGGAATTGTAATTACAGCAAGCCATAATCCTCCTGAATATAATGGATACAAAGTATATTGGGAAGATGGAGCACAAATAACTCCTCCAAAAGATAAAGAAATAATAACAGAAGTTGCAAATGTAACAGATTATGCAAGTATTAAGACTATGCCAAAAGAAGAAGCTGTAAAAAATGGATTATATAATGTAATAGGGAAAGAAATAGACGACAGATACATGGAAGAGCTAAAAAAACAATCATTAAATGCAGACATTGTTAAGAAAATGGCAGATGATATAACTATTGTATATACTCCATTACACGGAACGGGCAACAAGCCAGTTAGAAGAGTTTTGGCAGAACTTGGATTTAAAAATGTATATGTTGTCCCAGAGCAAGAACTTCCAGATGGAAACTTCCCAACAGTAAGTTATCCAAACCCAGAAGATCCAAAAGCTTTTGAACTTGCATTAAAACTTGGAAAAGAAAAAAATGCGGATATAGTTCTTGCAACAGACCCAGATGCAGATAGACTAGGCGTTTATGCAAAAGATCCTAAAACAAATGAATATGTGTCATTCACAGGAAATATGTCAGCAATTTTAATTGCAGAATATATTTTATCTGAAAAGAAAAAAAGAGGATTAATCCCTGCAAATGGAGCACTTGTAACTACAATAGTATCTACAAATATGGCAAAAGCACTTGCAAAGGAATATGGAATAAAGGAAATAGAAACTTTAACAGGATTTAAATTTATAGGAGAACAAATAAAATTTTTTGAACAAAATCACACATATAATTACCTTTTCGGATTTGAAGAAAGTTATGGATGTTTAGCCGGAACACATGCAAGAGACAAAGATTCTGTTGTAGCATGTCTATTACTTTGCGAAGCGGCAGCATTCTATAAAGCACAAGGTTTAACATTATGGGAGCAAATGATAAGAATTTATGAAAAGTATGGATATTATAGAGAAACTCTTGCAACAATTACTTTAAAGGGAATTGAAGGACAAGAAAAAATAAAAGCTATAATGGAAAAATTAAGAAACAACCCTACAAGTCAAGTAGGAAAATTCAAAGTAGAAGAAATAAGAGACTATAAATTAAAAGTTACACATAACTTGATAACTGGAGAAAAAGGAACAACAGATTTACCAGAATCAAACGTACTTTACTATGCACTTGAAAACGACGCTTGGTGTTGTGTAAGACCATCTGGAACAGAACCAAAAATAAAATTCTATATGGGAGTTAAAAAGAATACAATGGAAAGTGCAAATTCTGAGCTTGAAGAACTAAAAAATGCAATGCTTGCAATGTGTGAATAGGAAAAATTTGCATAATTTGTAAAAATATGCTAAAATATATGAGAAAATATTTTTATAGATTAGTAAGAAAGAGAGAAAACAAATGGAACCAATATTTTTCAAACCTGTATACAAAAATGTTATATGGGGCGGAAATAATATATCTAAAATATTTAAAAGAAATGTAATAGGGGATGATATAGGAGAAAGCTGGGAATTATCTGCACACAAAAACGGGTTGAGCATAGTTCAAAACGGAGAATTTAAAGGAAAAGATTTACAAGAATTATTTAATGATGAAAAATGTAAAACTCAAGTTTTTGGTACACATTGCAAAAATTTAACCAGATTTCCTATACTCGCTAAATTTATAGATGCTAATAAAAATCTATCAATACAAGTACATCCAGATAATGATTACGCATTAAAATATGAGAATGATTCTGGAAAAACAGAAGTATGGTATGTTATGGATTGTAAGAAGGATGCAAAAATAGTTTATGGATTTAAAGATGGCGTAACTAAGGACAATTTAAAAAACGCGGTAGATCATATAGAAGATAATGTAAATTATTTAAGTGTACATAAAGGAGATTTTATTTCAATACCTTCAGGTACAATACATGCCATAATGGATGGAATTGTAGTATGTGAGGTACAACAAACAAGTGATATAACATATAGAGTTTATGACTGGAATAGAACAGATAAAGATGGCAAACCAAGAGAATTACATAAAGACAAAGCACTAGATGTTATAAATTTACAAACTAATCAAAAAGTATATAATTATGAGAACATAAATGAAAATACACATATGTATAAATCAGATATATTTAATATAGATATGCTTAATATTAATGGTACATTAGAAGGAAAATCAAGTAAAGAGAGTTTCTATACATATATTGTAATTGAAGGAAATGGAAATATAAAAACTCCTAACTTTTCGAAAAATATTGAAAAAGGTGATACATTATTAATTCCAGCAAATCTTGGAGAATATACCTTAGATGGAAATATGAAATTGATGAAAGTTTGGGTATAGAAAGATAAAAATAATGATATTTATAAAATGACGTATGATGAAACATACGTCATTTTAGTATCTAAAATAGAAATTAATAATACTGAATAAAAAAATTACCAGAAATTACTTAAAAATTTTAGCGAAAATTCATTGACTTTGTAAATTAATTATGTTATTATAATATTACGCTATGAGAAACAAGGGAAAACATATTAAAAAGTGTATATATTTTAAGTATACAAACTAGTAATATTAAGTCTAACAAAACGATAAAATGCAGTTAATTACTGGTTTTCTTTTTTGCCCTAAAATTGTTAATAAAAATCTTAAAAATTTTTTAAAAATTTTTCAAAAAAGTGTTGACAATTAGTTTCAAAAATAGTATAATAAAAAAGCTCTGTGATTAAGGAGCAAAAAAGTACATTGAAAAGTAAACAAAAAATCCTTTAAGAAACCAAGCGGAAATGTATTTTAAAATACATGA